>DMST01000360.1:0-200 GCA_003454975.1 Cytophagales bacterium
CCCATGCGTCCGCACGTGGGTAGCAAGAGCGAGGGCAACAACCAGTACAACAACTGGGCAAACCTGTTCTATAACTACGGGGTGAAACTTGGAGTGGAGTGCGACGCGCACACCGTGAAATCTACCTGGCCTATTCGTCCTTCTACAGGCAGTGGTTCGGACGAAGGATTCGTGCGCGACGATGCCAACGGCACCGTATA
>DMST01000360.1:274-1778 GCA_003454975.1 Cytophagales bacterium
ACTCGGGTTCGTTCAACCAGATCAAGTGGATCTTCGTGGACCAGAACTCCATCGAGACCCGCACCCTCCGTACCGACAACGCTTCTAGCGTAGGCACGGTAAACGATAACAACATCTTCCAGGCACCGAGCAACCTGGACATCTGGAATCCTAGCAACGGTTCGGTGATCACCATCGGGCAGAGCGCGCCTCCCCCTCCCGTAGAGTGCTACAGCACCAGCGGAGCGGTGAGCGGCAACAACTACAGCGAGAGCTTCGAAAGCGGATTGGGCGCTTGGAAACAATCGTCTTGCGACGACATCGACTGGACCCGTGACGCCAGCGGCACGCCTTCCAACAACACCGGACCCTCGTCCGCATCGGCCGGGAGCTACTACCTCTACACCGAGGCCTCCAGCCCCAACTACCCTAGCAAAACCGCTTCGGTATACGCCAACTTCAACCTGAGCAGCGTGTCCAACCCCGAGATGACCTTTGACTACCACATGTACGGTAGCGCCATGGGTTCTTTGAACCTGCAGGCCAGCACCAACGGTGGCGACAACTGGACTACTTTGTGGAGTAAATCTGGTGACCAGGGCAATAGCTGGAACTCCGCAACGGTAGATCTGAGCGCCTACAGCGGTACTGTATTGCTCCGCTTCTACGGCCTAACGGGCAACAGCTACCGTTCGGACATGACCGTGGACAACATCCAGATCGGCAACGCCGGATCGGGTGGAGGCGGTGGTGGCACCAGCTCCCCCGTAACCACGCAGGCCCGCGTGAGCAGCAGCACCGACGACGCTGAAGAAGGCCAAAGCGGCGCTATGTACACCAACAGTTCGGACCTGGAGCTAGTATACGACAGCTACAACAGCCAGGGTAACCAGCAGGTGGGCATGGTATTCCGTGGGCACGGCATCCCTGACAACGCCACCATCACCAACGCCTACGTGCAGTTCACGGCAGACGAAACCGCGAACGATGCGGGCACGCTTTACATCTACGGCCACGATACCGACGACAGCGGCGGCTTCAGCACCTCTAACGGCGACATTTCCGGTCGCTCAAAGACCAGCGCTTCCGTTAGCTGGAATCCTTCCAACTGGTCGTCCGTAGGCGCAGCAGGTTCTGCCCAGCGCACGCCTAACCTCGCCTCTGTAATCCAGGAGATTGTGAACCGAGGCGGCTACGCTACGGGCAATGACATCGGCATCATCATCACCGGGTCCGGTCGGCGGACCGCTGAGAGCTACGACGGCTCTAGCGGTAGCGCACCTTTGCTGGTAGTGACCTACACCACACCCCTATCACGCGGTGGCGTAGAAAATGCAGCCTACGACACCCAGGCCAACGAGCCTACCGAGGTAGCCGTAGCTACGGGTCTTATCTTATCTGTATACCCGAACCCCATCCAGGACCAGCTCACGCTGGACATCGAGACGGGCGGCATGGAAGGGCCCGCTACCCTCCGCGTAGTAGACCTGAACGGCCGCGAGATCTTCACCAAGTCCGTGAACCT
>DMST01000360.1:1826-2191 GCA_003454975.1 Cytophagales bacterium
TACTGCGCGAGCAGCTAGCCACCGCCCACTGGAGCGAAGGCCTCTACCTGGTAGAGCTGTCTACCGGCACTCAGCAGGTAACCGTACAGGTGATTAAGTAAGTAATTGAGAAAGCCGTACCCCGTGCCGCACTCGGCGGCAAGGCTTTCCAGCGAGTATTGATTAGAAGCCGCCCCGCGTTTGTGGGGCGGTTTTTTGTTATAGCTCGAACGTATTTCGAATGGTCCGACACATCGGTGCGAACGAAATCTTTGAGGGGCACACCCAAACTCAGAGGCATTTGTAATCCCTTATATTATGAGTCAGCTCGAACGCATTTAGAATGCGTTCGCAACCTTTGACGGGCAATTGTATTGCCCCACCAG
>DMST01000360.1:2281-5683 GCA_003454975.1 Cytophagales bacterium
ATGGGTTCGCAAAACATTTGCGAACCAGCCCTTTCGGGCCTGCATTACTCACGCTCGTTCGCATTTTGGATGGCCCGACATCTCGGTAAAACATTTGCGAACCAGCGAGTTAGGCTCGTTCGCATTTCCGAATGGGAACGAAATCTTTGAAAGGCATTTGTAATGCCTTACCTTCTACCATGAGCCAATACAAAATCCGCGATCCTGAGGGTTTGTATTTTATCACCTGGACCGTAGTGGGCTGGGTGGACCTGTTCATTCGGAACGAATACCGGGACTGCCTACTGGAATCCTTCCGCTACTGCGTGCGGGAGAAGGGTTTGCGGCTCCACGCCTACGTCATCATGACCAGCCACCTGCACGCCATTGTAAGCTCCGAGGAAGGCCATGATCTGGTAGCTACTATGCGGGACATGAAGAAGTTCACCTCCAAAAAGCTGGTAGGGCTCATCCAGGAGACACCCGAGAGCCGCCGGGTGTGGTTGCTCCACAAATTCTGCTTTGAGGCGGAGCGTACCGAGCGCGGACAAGACTACATCCTGTGGCAGCAGGGCTACCACGCCAAGCAAATCGAAACCACCCATTTCCTCCACCAAAAGCTGGACTACATTCATGAGAATCCGGTGGCGGCCGGGTTCGTCAGTCGCCCGGAGGATTACCTGTACAGCAGTGCCCGTAACTACTGTGGCGAGCTAGGGATGATAGAGGTGGAGCGGTTATACTAAAAGAGCATAGAAAGCAAAAGTTGCTCGCTCGCATCTCCTGAATGTATGCTTTGAAGGGCATTTGAAATGCCCTTCAAAAGTGGGTTCGCAATGCAATGGCGAACCAGCAGGGCACGTTCCGGCGCTCTGGTGGCTGGCACCCCGGTGGCTGGCATTCCGGTTGCATTACCCCCACGTCGCATAGGGGCAATACAATTGCCCGACGAAGACCAGTTCGCAAATAAATTGCGAACTAACCAACGCGAGAACCAGCCATCCTACTCACCTCTCTCCTTCCCCTACTCTAGCATATTTTGTTATCTTTATAAAGACAAACCAATCTACCTAACCATGCGCTTCAAAATTATCACCCTCCTCTTTTTTATCTCCTCTACCACCCTGTATGCCCAATTGAGCAAGATGGGCAAGCCCTATCTGGAAGTACAAGGGTCCTATTTTGGTTTTGGCGATTTATATTTACGACAAGCCGGAGCCGTAACGAGTTGGCCACTCTGGGGGCCCATCAAAGTAGGAGCAGAGGGCCACTGGGGAGGCACTTTCGGTCAAGAATACGAGGAATTCCACAAAAGAGATTTTGCCTACGCCGGCCTCTGGACTGGCGCTACCTACAACCCAAAACACCTGGTGATAGGTGCACGGCTACAAACCGGACCCGAATGGGTACTTACCCAACACGGAACCGCCACCGCAAACGGTCTCAATACAGAAATGATAGACAATCGGGTACGCATATTCTTTGGGTTGCAAGCTCATTATGGTATCGCCTTGTTCGATCAGCGATTATTCATATTAACTCACTTCCAATTACTCAACCTCAACTCGGATCCACCAAAGTCAGACACAGGTGAGGTCCCATTTATAGAAAATGTTTCTCGCTATAAAGTACAAAGGCCTATTAGTTTCAGCATTGGGTGGAATTTTGGGGGTACTATCAGGCAATAACAAATCTGCTTTTTAATACAATTTTTTCGTTGTTAACCAGATAAACGGAAGTATGCCATTTCGTCCCAATAAACTGGGCTATTTCATTCCTCTCTTTTCGTATCATTGAATAGGATCAGTAAGACATCTGTACTCAGTTCTTTAAAGGATCTCCCCGAACAATTCTCTACTGACGAGTTGATGGATAAACTCATTTTGATCCAAAAGGTAGAAGAAGGTCTTAAGCAGTCTGAAAACGGAGAAACATACACTACGGATGAGATCAAAGCTATGCTCAAAAAATGGTCAAAGTAACTTGGACACGCAGGGTCATTGAAGATATTTACGAGATTCGAGAATATTATTCAGGGTACTCCGCTCGATTGGCATATCAAATCACGGATCAGATTTTTGAAAAAGAAACCTTCCTTAGCTAATATCCTAAGGTGGGACGTGTGGTACCCGAATCTCAGGATGAAAATCTTAGAGAAATCATTTTCGCAATGATCGAATTATCTACCAGCTACCTTCGAAAAGCACGCTCCACGTTTTATTTATTCACGTAAGCCAGCGTCCACTCTCCAAACATTCTCTTTTGGGTTGAAACCACCCTTTTTGATGGTAATACCTCGCTGATTGAGTACAAACAACGATGGGCAAAACACGAAGTATAGATTACTGCTATCTCTCTTTACCGCGTAGGGGCTTTACCAATATCTAGACAATAGGACCTCGACAACCCAAAGATAACCAAATGACCAAGTAGGATAATCCGGAGGCCGCCGGGTTCGTCAGTCGCCCAGAGGATTACCTGTACAACAGTGCCCGTAACTACTGTGGCGAGCTAGGGATGATAGAGGTGGAGCGGTTGTACTAAAAGAGCATAGAAAGCAAAAGTTGCTCGCTCGCATCTCCTGAATATATGCTTTGAAAGGCAATACAAATGCCTTTCAAAAGTGGATTCGCAATGCAATGGCGAACCAGCAGGTCTTTGGGAGTGCTTCTTGACACAGGCTGTACCTCCGTCTGTCACAACCCAGATGGAGTTTGCATTTAGCCTTACCAGAAAGTGAGCGTGCTCCTGATATATTTCCGAAAGCTGAGCTTGATGACCAAATCATGAATAATCCTGCTTGTGATGCAGCACAGCAAAAACCCGAATAACAGCTTCTTCTAGTATGAAATGAATCCCGTAAAGGAATCGCCCAAGATTAGCCGTTCTTACATTCCGGTATCGAAGTTGATAATGTTGTGGTGATTGTTGGATTTCGCCTAGTTTCTCCTCAATAGCGTCAAGAAATTGAGCTGAGAGCCCCGATTGCTGCTCCTCGAACATATAGCCGCCTCTAGGATATCTAGCTCTGCCTTGGTCTGTAAGTGCAGAGAATAATTCACAGCTTTGCTTCCACACTAGCCCTCACCTCCTGCCAGGAGCTACCGGCCTGTGGATTCCGTTCATACTCTGCTAAACGCTCATCCAGAATACGCTGGTGGGCTTCAGGTAATGGGGCCGCCTGATCTTGATCAGCCTGCATCATGGCGTACATCATGCGAAGCATGCGCTCGTCTACAGTATCTACCCAATCATGCAGGGCATCTTTCATCTCGGGAGTACTCATACATCTATTTTAACAAATAACACCAGGAATGTAAAATCCATTCCGGCACTGCTCGAACGCATCTGGAGATATGTTCGTAACATTTATAAGACACGTTCTGGCACCCCGGTGGCCGGCATTCCGGTTGCATTACCCCC
>DMST01000360.1:5724-6266 GCA_003454975.1 Cytophagales bacterium
CCGACGAAGACCAGTTCGCAAATCATTTGCGAACTAGCGGGACTAGCAGGTCTGGCAGGACATCTCGGTAATGAAATGGTCAACCAGCTGTAGGGTTTTTAACCCAAAGGAAACAAATAGGCAGGGTAGGATAACTTAGAATACTTTTTTGGAGTAGTTAGGCTTTTTTACTTTGTGGCATGATATACTCCGCTACTACTAAACCTTCCTTTTTGGCCTTGTCGGTCACCTTGATCCTACTGCTGCTTTCGGCTGTGGCCCTGGCCGATACCAACAAGTACCGCCTGCTGCTGCGCGATGATCCTGCCACCACCGCCGTGGTTGCCTGGAACCAGCTTTCTGGGGAGAACCCCACCGTACGCTACGGCACCGAGGACTTGGGCGCGGATTATGCTGCATATCCCAACTCGCAAGCCCCCGACCGGGTGGTGGAGCACAAATCCATGAACAACCACTTTGTTCGAATAAGCGGCCTGAGTCCCAACACGGCGTACTATTTCGTGATCCACGATAGCGAAGGCACTAGCGAACGGTTCTGGTTC
>DMST01000360.1:6363-8699 GCA_003454975.1 Cytophagales bacterium
CACTGGCCGGAGGGGACTCCCGAAACAACCGGAAACCGCGCCAAAATGCCAATATGCTGGTGGCAAAATTACGGCCGCATGCCGTGCTGTTCGGTGGCGACATGACCGACAACGATACGGATGAGCAGTGGGACCAGTGGTTTGATGACTGGCAGCTGACCATTGGAGAAGACGGCCGGATGATTCCGCTGGTGGCAGCCCGGGGCAACCACGAGAGGTCCAACGATGCTTTGATTAACCTGTTCGACGTACCCAGCGAAGGGGTGTATTTTGCCATCACCTTTGGGGGCAACCTCGTGCGCACCTATACGCTGAATACCGAAATCTCGGTGGGTGGTAGCCAAACTGAATGGTTGAAAGAGGATTTGGAAGCTAACAGTGGCTCGGTAGACTGGGTAATTGCGCAATACCACAAACCCATGCGGCCGCACGTGAGCCGGAAGCGGGAAGGAAATAACCAGTACAAATACTGGGCACCGCTGTTTCACGAGCACGGCGTTCAGCTAGTAGTGGAGTGCGACGCCCACACGGTAAAGTCTACCTGGCCGATCCGTCCTTCTACCGGACCGGACGCCGAGGAGGGCTTTGTGCGCGATGACGCCACAGGTACGGTGTACGTAGGAGAGGGTTGCTGGGGTGCCCCCATACGGCCCAACGACGATAACAAGAGCTGGACCCGTGACTCGGGTTCGTTCAACCAGATCAAGTGGATATTTGTGGATCAAGGTAAAATCGAAACGCGCACCCTCAAAACCGACAATGCTGAAGAGGTGGGCGCGGTATCGGACGCGAATATATTCGAAGCCCCCACCAACCTGGATGTCTGGAATCCAGAAAACGGCGCCGTGATCACCATCAATAAGTGATCGCAGGGCTGATCTCAGTCCCGTCTTGAGAACTCCCTTTCTGCAGGATGAGAAATGCATCCTGCAGAAAGGGATTCGAATAGGGCCCTCACCTCCTTAATTGGAATGGAAAAACCATCATCCGGTGGTATATTGGACTTCCATGGCACGCACGGTAGCAATGAACGACTTGGTAACTGAGGGCATCTCCGACGTGCCCATGTTGCCCATTGTAGAGCAAGGCCAGTACCACGCCGAGTTCCGGCTGCAGTTTTCGCCCGATAGCCCGGTGGAAGGCACGGTCCGTAACATACAGATCCGCGAGGGCATTACCATGACACTGCACGACTACCAGCCGAAGGAGGACTTGCGCGTAGAGGTGGAGTTTCCAAAACCCATGTTGGGCTTCGGTAACATAGTAGAGGGCTCTGGCTGGATAGACGTGGAGGGCTTTGAGCGTTTTCCGTTCCAGACGGATGTGGCAGAATTCTACAAAATTCACCCGCATACGGGATATATGGAGCTACCCGCGCACAAGCCCTTGCGCCTACTCAACGTGAATTTCACCTTCGCGTCCTTCCGGCAGCTGTTGGGCACTCACCTACAAGAACTGCCCAAGCCCTTCGTGGACAACCTGCTGCACGATGAGGAGCTATTCTATCACCGGGGGGTAATGAACAGTGCCCTTCGGCACACGGCCCACCGCACCTTTTCGCCAGACTATACGGGCATGGCCCGGCAGTTCTTTCTGGAAGCCCAGGTTCTAGAACTCATTGCACACCAGCTAGAGCTATTCAAATTGGAGTTTGCCCAGGGCAAGATAGACGATCTGACTCCTGCCGAGCATGAGGCTCTAGAACGATGCCGCAGTATCCTATTGGAGCGCTTTGTTGAGCCCCCTTCCTTGCTAGAGCTGGCCCGCGAGGTGGGCCTCAATGATTTTAAACTCAAAGCAGGGTTCAAACGGAAGTACGGCACCACCGTCTACCGCTACCTGCAAGAGTACCGCCTGGAACAGGCCAAGGACTGGCTACAGCAAGGCGAACGAGTAAACGAGGTAGCCCATCGCATCGGCTACGAAAGCCTCAGCTCCTTTAGCAAAGCCTTCGCTGACCGCTACGGCCTCCGGCCTTCCAAAATGCGATAGCCCTGGCGGGAATTTTAAATGCTTAATGTTGAATTTTGAATGCATGGGGTCTTCTCATTCAAAACTTAACATTCAACATTAATCCCTTTGTCTAGCAGCAAGGCAACGCCTTGCGGTCTAGCATCTAGCGTCTAGAAGCGAAGCGGTCTTCGGGCTCCGCCCGACAAACTCCGTCTCGAATCAATCTTACTCCTTTTCGGACCAACCGGACCTGAGAGCGGCCACTACCTTCGCTCCCATCACCGTCCCGATTTTTTATGTCTGCCGAAGCCCGCGTCCGCACGCCCCTCATCACCGGAAACAAAACCATGGGTCAAGTGACCCACGACGTAGCCCGCCATACG
>DMST01000497.1:0-7290 GCA_003454975.1 Cytophagales bacterium
ATCCTTTGTGTCATTATTTTTGGCGGTAGTAGTAGCAAAAGATGTGGTGGCGATTCCTACCAAAGCGAAGAGAATAAATACCTTTTTCATGTGTCCTAGCATTTGTGTTTTTGACCTATGCCACTTGTATTACCATTGCTATGCCAAAAATCACAACCCATTGATTTAAAGAGCTTTACATATTTTCAAATTACAAAAAAGCAAAAAAAGTGTACGGAAGTGCACAGCACCGAACGCAAAACCGAACAATAAAACCTTGGAATGTTGCAAAATTGAGAAGGTATCACAAGCAGGATACTATAGGCCGGCAGGAACTTGAAGGCTGTCAGCCCCATAGAGGCAAGGTCAGGAGGTAAAAAACCAAAACCACATGAGCACTTTAAAGTCAGAGGGGGCGTTAAGTCACACAAAATACCACTTGAGTATTCGAAACAATCACCAATCGTTTTAATCGACCCACCCCTTTGTAAGCTTTTCAATTATATTTGAAGCAGACCTCTATTCCCTTGACAACATCCAAGACATTAAACGTTTGCCAGTCGGCGATCTACGAACGCTTGTTTAGAGACGTAGCCCCCATGCTGCGCAATTTTCTGATATATAAGTTTCGCGATGCAGAGCGTGCCTCAGACATGGTGCAGGAGGCTTTCGTGGTGCTATGGCAAAACTGCAAAAACGTGACGCCCGAGATGGCGAAGGCCTACGTGTTTAAAGTAGCCCAAAATAAGTTTCTGAATTTACTGGAGCGAGACAAGGTGCAACAAAAACACCTGGACTTGCAGCAGGACAAATCGAACCTGGAAGACCCGGAGTACCAAATGCGGTACCAGCAATACGGCGAGCGCATACAGGAGGCCATAGACCGGCTGCCCGAAGGCCAACGGGAGGTGTTTCTGCTGAACCGGATAGAAAAGCTGAGCTATGCCGAAATCGCAGAAACGTTGGGGGTGAGCCAGAAGGCGATAGAGAAACGGATGTCTAAGGCCCTGAAGAAGATGCGGGAGATCTTAGAGGAAAAATAAAAAAGAATCATTCGGGGGTAGGGTAACGGCTCAGTTACCTGCTGTAAATGCAAAGTGATATACCATGAAACCCTGGGAAGAAGATGAAACATTTTTAGGTCGCTGGCTCAACGGAGACGTGAGTGAGGCAGAAAAGGCCGAATTCGAGGGTTCGGAGGAAGGGAAATCTTACAAGGCCCTGGTCATGGCGGCGGACACTTTGCGTGCCCCGCAGTATGACGCTGACGCCGAACTCAGCAAGTTACAAGCT
The DNA here is from genome assembly GCA_003454975.1 of Cytophagales bacterium. Lineage (GTDB taxonomy): Bacteria > Bacteroidota > Bacteroidia > Cytophagales > Cyclobacteriaceae > DMST01. The sequence goes on from DMST01000497.1 coordinate 1,273, forward strand.
CGCCTGCAGGAAGCCCCTGCGGCCAAGGTGGTACCTTTGTACCGCCGACCTGTGGTACAGCTATTGGTAGCGGCATCGGTAGTATTGCTGGTGATGTTTACCTTTTTGCGCCCGCGCGGTACTACCGTTACTACCGCCTTTGGCGAACAAGAGCTGGTCACCCTACCGGATGGCTCTCAGGTTCGCATGCATGCCAACTCCACGTTGGCGTACAACCCCAAAACCTGGGAGGAGGAACGACATCTGACGTTGGAAGGTGAGGCTTTCTTTGAGGTAGAAAAGGGGAGCTCCTTTGTCGTGGAAACCGAAGCCGGAAACGTATCGGTGCTCGGCACCAGTTTCAACGTGCGACAGCGGGCCGCAGCCCTGGAGGTGGTATGCTACACGGGTAAAGTAGGCGTATCCGTAGACGAAACGGAGGAAGTGCTGACCCCTGGCTGGGAGGTCCGGTTTGAGAAGGGTGAGTTGGTACGCCGGCAAAACCTGGAACTAGCAGAAGAGCCTACCTGGCTCTCGGGTACCACCCCGCTGGAAGATGTTCCCCTGGGCGAAGCCCTGGAGGAGTTGGTAAATGTGTACGGAATAGAGCTGGAGTACAACGATCAGCTGGATAGCCTACGTATCCGTACCACCATACCGCACGATAACCTGGATAATGCGCTGAAGCTCATATTGGATGCCGTAGATTTACGTTATGACTACAATACTGAAACACGTAGTTTAGTCGTAAACGGCACGAATCCATGATAAAAACCGGGCTGGTCTGCCTGCTATTTATTTTCATAAGCAGGCTCACTTTCGCACAAAGCATCACTTATTCTACAGAAGAGAAACCGGTAACGGAGATCATTGCTGACCTGGAAAGTCAGTATGATCTCCATTTCTCTTATGCCCCAAAATACCTTCGTGGAAAAACGGCCTCCCTCGCCGTCACGGACGAACCCCTGGCCTCCGTACTCATCAACCTACTGGGGCAGATACAGCTCACCTACCGGGAGCTGGAAGGGGGCTACATTACTATAATACCTCATGAGTCTATTCCCGTACAGCTTCAGCTGGTAGATAGAGAAACCGGCCAAAGCCTTCCTTTTGCCACGGTAAGAATCGCAGGCTCTCAGCGGGGTTACGTATCCGATGCAGACGGCCGATTCAATTTTCTGCTAGAAGAACCTGCCGGACTCTCGTTGGAGTTTTCCTTTCTGGGATACCGCCCGCAATACATCCTGGCGGATACCCTGGCTGGCTACTCTCAGGCTACGTTGGCCCTGGCCCCCAACGTAACGGCGCTATCTGAGGTACTCATCCGAGAGTACATAACCAACGGTATACAAACCGACGAACGAGGCACCACGGTGACCATCAAGCCTCAGGAAATGGCTATACTGCCGGGCCTCTCGGAGCGAGACATTTTACTATCCGCACAGATCATAGCCGGTGTAGGTTCTACAGACGAGACAGCCTCAGGCATCAACGTGCGTGGCAGTGGCCGCGACAATACCTTTATCTACTGGAACAACATCCCCATCTACTCGGCCTCGCACTATTTTGGTAACATTTCGGCCTTTATTCCAGCTACCATTGGTGGATTGGAAATATACAAGAACTACATCCCAGTAGCCTACGGCAACTCCTCGGCAGGCATGCTACAAATTACCACGCGCGATTCGGTGCCCGAGAAAGCCACCGCCGAGGCACATTTTAACCTGACACACATTGATGCGTTTGCCCACGTCCCCCTACTGAAAGGACAAGCGCACTTGCTACTAGGAGCGCGCCGTTCCTTCAATGAGGTGTGGGCCTCCCCCACCTTCAATGCCTACAGCGAAAAGCTATTTGAAGGGACCATTACGGAGAATCAGCGGGAGTTTACTGGGGATAGTTTCCAGTACAATAGCCGTCTGTCCTTTGACGATCTCAACTTGGTTTTTACCTGGGAGCCCACCGGACAAGATCGGATTCAGCTGAGCGCTCTGCGTTCCTCCAGCGTGATGGCCTATGAGTCCTTCTTGCAAGAAGAGGGTTTTGATGATGATGAGCCCATTGATGACGAAGAGCCTGAGGAGGAAGAGGACGATGAGTTCATGATTGAGGCCGGGGATGAAGGAATCGCCAGTTTCCAAATCCATGAGGTACTACAGCAAGGAGCCAACCTACAGTGGAACCACCGCTGGGGCCAAAAGTGGCAAACCGATCTCAGTGGCTCTTTTGTGACTTATTACATGAACTACGGACTGCAAAGTGAGTATTTGGAGGAGGAATCTGATTCTTCCGAAAACGAGCAGGAGGAGCGGGACAATCTGGTAATCAACACGGAGGTACGCTTAACCAATACCTATGCGCCGGCAAAGGGCCACATCTTCCAGTTCGGTTACCAGTATAATAACTATTCGGTATCGCTGGCCCAGTTCTACTTCAATAGCCTGGAAGAATTTGACCCTGAAGACGAGGAGCAAGGGCCCATAGACTCGGAAGGAAGCATGCATGCGGCCTTTCTAGAGTATATAGGCAATTGGAATACGGCCTGGCACCTGGCCACCGGGCTGCGCACCCAGTATTCGGACATTACGGATGCCATCACGGTAGACCCGCAAGTTCGACTTACCTACACACCCAATAGCCGATGGCTGTTCAAGGCCACCGCAGGGCAGTACCGCCAATCGCTCTCTGCCCTGCAGGAGCTGTATTTCAACTTCACCAACACCTTTGAACAGCAGTGGATTTTTGCGGATGATGACGAGGAGGTGAATGAGGTGGTGAACCGACAACTGATGGTAGGGGCACTGTACGACAACTCCATCTGGACGGTAGATTTGGACTTGTACATTAAGCGAGTGGATGGCCTTGCCGCTGTCAATTTTGGCTTTTCTCTACCGGATGAAGACTTATTGGACCGTGGTAGCGATCAGGTGATGGGACTGGACCTGACTGTGAAGCGCCGCTGGAAAAAGCTACGGCTATGGGCTAGCTATTCCTTCCAGGATTCACGGGCAGAGATCCCCGAACTAGGCTTGGATGAGTTTCCTTCTGCACTCAACATTCGGCACCAGGCTCAGCTATCGCAAAGCTACCGCACAGGCCCGCTAGAGGTATCTTTAGGCTATACTTTCAAGTCCGGTCTGCCCTACACGGAAGCAATCTCCTTTGGGTTGCTGCCTATAGTGGAGGAGGACGGCGAAACCTACTTTGAGTACGGTTTTACCTACGGGGAGCCCAATGGTGAGCGACTGGCCCCTTACCACCGAGTAGATGCATCGGCGTGGTACCGCTTCCCGGCAAAATCGGATGCCCGGCTGCAGGGCGAGGCGGGCATCTCTTTGCTCAACATCCTCAACCGAAGGAACCCCTTCCGCCGCAACTACGGCTACGATGTGGATGTAACCGAGGAAGGAGATGATGTTTTTGAGCCGTTTGTTTCGGATAAATTCTTGCTGCCCTTTACCCCGAATGTGAGTGTGCGCCTGCGGTTTTGAGGAGGAGCTGCCCAGAGTAACTTCAAAAAAAGAAGCCACTTCTGCTAAGAAGCGGCCTGCGAAAACTACCGAAAGTTACGGTGTTCAACCTCCCTTACGTGCTACTTCTACCAAAGGCTGGCCATCATCTAGCCCACCCTTGAGGTGCTGGTAGGCGGCAGCGTTTAGCTGATAATTGTAAAAACTGCTGGAAACTTTCTTTGTGTTGTTCATAATTCTATTTTTGAATTTGACTTATCCAAAATTTACTCAATCCACGCCGGTTCATCAAATCAATCATTCGTCAGCATTAGGCTTTCCCCGATTGGCAAACTGAAACCTGCTTTCAATCTTCATTGTCTTTGATATCCTTATGGAATCTAAGGGCGGTTGGCATCTCTACCCTAAACAACGCTACATGATGACTTCGCTACCTACTTCAGCTTCCTTCTGGTTTACCCTTATCTTTTTTGCTTGCCTCTCCCGCCAGAGCTACGCTCAATCACCCATGACCCAAGAAGAGGTTCGGGCGGTAGCCCAGCAGTGGTATGCCCAGCATTCTGCAGGGTATTATTTAACCCTTGATCCAGAAGAGGCGAGTACCAATATCGAGAGTATCTTCCAACGTTCTACCGATAAACAGGATCGATTAATCATGCAGTACCAGGGCATGCGACTGGTATTGGTCTTCAACCAGGACCTGCGCACCATAGAGTGGACGCAAGCGGCTTTTGATGAGCATTTTGCTTACCTCACCCTTACCGATATCCCTTTGGGCATCCCGGTTTTTGGCTGGACGCTTAACCCCCGGGTACCCACATCTTCGGCTGGCAAAGAGATGATCACCTTCCACCGTATAGATAAGGAAGGCCTTGCCTTTACCATTAACTGGGAAACGTATACCGTGGGAGGTTACTCAGAAAATGAATTCTGCAAACGCGCGCGACAATGGACAGATACCCCCACCCCTGAGGGCTGTTTGGTATTTGAGGACAAGCGCGTACCCTTGCAGCTAGATGTTACGGTAGCCAAGCCCTAAGACTTTTTTCTAAATGTAGCTGCAGAGAAAATTGTACCTTCCGGGGTGCCTAACCCCTAACCTATGGAGCCCAAAGAAGTCATTACCCAATTCTATACGGCCTTTGCCGAAGGCGATACCGATACTATGGCTAGCTGCTACACGGATGACGTGCAGTTTGAAGACCCGGCCTTTGGCAAGCTACAAGGGCCTGAAGTGATGGCCATGTGGCGTATGCTGTTGGAGCGCAGTAAGGGCAACCTAAAAATAACCTTCGATCAAGTGGGAGCCTCCGGCAATACGGGAAATGCGATATGGGTAGCCCGTTATCCCTTCGGCCCGAAGAAACGGCCCGTACACAATGTGATTTCGGCATCCTTCTCTTTTCGGGACGGGAAGATCGCCCAACGCACCGATGTCTTTTCCTTCTGGCGGTGGAGCCGCCAGGCTTTAGGGCTCCCCGGCCTGCTGCTAGGCTGGACGCCCTTCTTGCGCGGAAAGGTGAATAAGCAGACTCGATCTCTACTGAAGCGGTATATGGGGAAAATTGATCGATCCTAAGGACAAAAAAAGAAACCCTCAGCTAAGAAAGCGTGAGAGCCCATTGTTGTCACTAAAGCATACTTTGTAACACGTCATCATCACAGTTCTAGTGCGATATTGGGAGCATAACTAGGTTTACAATCCTAAAAATATATACTCCAACCCGAGTAAATTGTAACGCCGATATACGATACAGCAGTACGGCCACGGAAGACTGAAGTCACATCAGCATTACTAAAATACCCCTGAAGGCCTATTCAAATCCAGCCGTTTTCCATGGCCAGGTGAATGAGCTCGGGGGTGTTGTTGACGCCGAGCTTGAGCAGGATATTTCGGCGATGGGTGCGCACCGTATGATCGCTGAGGAATAGGCGCTCGGCAATCTCTTTGCTGCTATCGCCCTGGGCCAGGGCGCGGATGATCTCTAGCTCGCGGCGAGAAAGGCGGGTCTTGGTTTGGTCATTGATCTTTTTTCCTTGGAAAAAGGCCAGCATCTGTTGCTGGATTTTGGGGTGAAAGTAGTTACCACCTTCCGCGATCTGGCGAACGGCCTCCACCAGATCAGGCAAGCGAGCATCTTTGAGGATGTATCCGGCGGCCCCCAAGCTGAGGCATTTGCGCACGTCCTTCAGGCTGGTGTGCATGGTGAGAATGAGCACCGGGGTAGCAAGGCCTTCCTTTTGTAGCAGCTGCAGTACTCCGGGGCCGTCCAAAATGGGCATGCTGATATCCAGCAACACCACATCGATGGCGTGGGTAGTGATCAATTCAGGAACAGCGTGGCCGTTGTGGGTGATGGCGGCTACGGTAAGATCCTCCACCTCGGCAAACATGGAGCGGAGACCTTCTGAAAACAGCCGGTGATCGTCTACGATGAGTAGCTTATGCATGGCGGGGGGAATCGGTAAGAGGTATATCAATACTGACGACAGTGCCGTGGCCCGGACGGCTATCGATGGAAAGGTCACCGTGCAGAGCGGTTACGCGCTGTTCCAAACCACTGAGGCC
>DMST01000497.1:7375-8676 GCA_003454975.1 Cytophagales bacterium
GCGGGGTCAAAGCCCCGGCCGTTGTCTTCCACCATTAGGTTGAGTAGGGTATCGAACCCGGCTACCTGAATGGAGACCAGCGTGGCCTGGGCGTGCTTCAGCACGTTGCTGAGCAGCTCCTGAATCATGCGGTATACCGTTACCTCCTGGGTGATGGTGAGGGTATCGGGCGGTAGGTCGATGGAGATCTCCACCTGAATACCGTCTGACTGACGGAGGGCTTCGGTGAGGGCCTCCACGGCCGGGGCCAGACCAAAGTCATCGCCTATCCCCGCATGCAACCGGTGGGCCAGCCCACGCACATCTTCACAAGCCTGGTCTACCAACCCTTGTAGTTGCTGATGCTTGTGGTCGTCGGTGAGGGTGGCAGTTTGCACAGCCACCTGCATAGTAGCCAGCAGGCTACCAAAGTGGTCATGCAGCTCCGTCGCCAGGCGTCCGCGCTCCTTCTCTTGCCCCTCCACAATGGCTTCCAGCGTACGGGTTTCCTGCGCTTGCAGCAGGTGGTCTATCTGTTGACTTTGGGCCTGCCTTGCCCGGCGCTGGCGGGCTTGGTAGCGCCGGGCCAAGAGGAACCCGGCCAACAGGAGAATGCCCACCCCCAAGGCCATGGCCGTCTGGCGGGCCCGCAGGGCCTCATTTTCCAGGGCTATTTTCTCTTTTGCCGCGGTAGCCAGCGATATCTCATAGCTGGCCCGGGCCTCAGCGTTGCGTTCAGCAATGTCTGCATTGTACAGACTGTCACGATAGGCATAGTACAGGTCCTGATAGTGCAATGCGGAGTCCAGCGACTGCTGACGGCGATAAAACTGCGCCAAGGCCAGCGCGGCATCACGCAGCTGAGCACGAAGGCGCCAGCGGAGGGCTAGCTCCCAGCTAGCGCGCAGGTATTGCTCAGCCTCCTGCGAGTCTCCTTGTCCCTCGTAGATATTGGCCGTGTAAGTGTGGTACACGGCTATGGGGTAGTAATCATGAGCATCCTCCAGAATAGCACGGGCCTGACCGATGTAGTCTTCGGCGAGACCATCACGGCCCTGCTCGGCATACACCAAGCCTAGATTGCCCAAGGCGTAGGCCTCGTCCTGAGACAGCGCCAAGGTAGCAAAGCGTGCGCGGGCACTATCGAACCACATAAGAGCGGAATCCAACTGGCCTTCCAGGCGGTATACCTCCCCCAGATTATTCTGGTCGGCAGCCCAGTTACGGTGCAAGGAGTCTGGTAGCGTCCGGTGATAGTTCAGCGCCTTGCGGAGGTAACGCTTCGCCAACGGATAGTTGCTTTGGGCCAGATACAACGAGCC
>DMST01000497.1:8710-10089 GCA_003454975.1 Cytophagales bacterium
GCCAATAGAATTGTGCGTAGAGGCCAGCCCATCTGGGTTGATGGGCGCAAAGACCTTGGCGGCCCTTAGGTAATAATGAAGGGCGGAATCCAATTGTCCCAGCTTGTAGTGGGCGTGCCCCAGTTCATGCAGAAAGTACCCTTGGTGCAAGGGCGAATCCCCGGACATGCTAAGCCCTTGCTTGCTCAAGCTAAGCTGGATTTGTGGGTTAGTCTCTTGGGCAACTTGCTGCCACAAGGCATTGCGCGAAAGCGAATCGGGAGCCTGAGCTTGAGCAGCCATTGCTGATAGTAGCACCAGCAGCGTAGAGAACCAGAGGTGAGGTATGAAATTATGCGTTACCGCCTTCACCTGGAGGTGGGGTTTGGGTATTGGTAGTAATAATTGGGTCTAATATAACGGTGATGTGCTTCTCTCCTTTGTTGATCAAAAGTACCAGGAAGAATTGCTCCTCCTCATTGGATTGGCGCTCATCGCTCAACTTCACTACGATCTTCTTTTTGTGCTCGCCTTTATATTTCCAAACCACCGGGCTTTGGTTGGTTTCGCTGCTCTGACCCGAGGCAATAACCAAGGGGCTGGCATCGGAAATATCAAAAGTCATCTTCATTTTGCCATCGCTAGTAGTGTGCATCTGGCCGTTGGAAAAGTTGTACGGGGCACGGGCCGCCATAAAGCCTGCAAATTGCACTCCGTAATCATTGTTATCACCACCAAAGGTGTTGACTTGAAAAGTAAGTGTCTCCAGATCGGCGTCAGCAATACTAATGGTCTCTATACGCTGATCGTCCTCGTTGGTAAGGTATAGGTTGGCCTCAGATCCTGATTCCAGTACGTAGTTTTCCCAAATAGAATGGGGGTTGACGTTGGCCTGATAGGTGGCGTTCTTTTTCATGAGAAGAGGAAGATTTGAGGTACAATATAGGGTCCTGTGGGGATTGTGGAAGGTCGGGGTAGAAATGTTAGGCAGTGTGACTCAGCGCATTGGCAGCAGAAACCATACTAACCTGCTAGAATAAGCGGTGCGCAACCCAAAGCCGCGCACCGCAGAGATAAGAGCCAGGCTTACACCTTGGAAACTTTGAACGTATAACTGCCGTCGGGCTCCAGTTTGTACTTGGCACCCCCGCCAATCAGCTTACCTCCTTTGTGATCGTCGTCGGCATCCAGATTGTCGGAGTTCAAAAACCAGTTGTTGGTACTGGAATAGTGACCTTGACCCAGGGCTACCGGAAAAGAGATACCGTTGATAACCAGCGTGCCGGAGAAGGCAAAGTTCATCTCCTGCGGCCGGTAGTCACCGTGCTCAGTATGCATCATTTTACTACCGTCCCCTTGTACCTGGTTGGACCACCAACCCGCAGGGCCTTCACTATTGT
>DMST01000215.1:0-1919 GCA_003454975.1 Cytophagales bacterium
CCTGTGGTATCAGGCTCACTAGATTCACTTGTGCTTCAAGAAGATGATGCCCCCATTCAAGTATCCACGATGGGACTCTTTACCGACCCCGACGGAGATCCCCTCACGTATGCTGTTACTAGTTCTAACGCTTCGGTGACGGCCACTTGGTCCAACGAAATAATTGAAGTGTCGCTCGCAGAAGACTTTTTTGGAGCCGCAATGCTTTCCCTCTCCGCCACCGATGGTACAGAGGCTGTTTCGTATGAGTGGGGCGTTACGGTGCAAGCGGTGAACGATGCTCCAGTATTCTCAATAACTCCTAATCAATTAGATTGGACTTCAGAGGACCTCTCTTCCAAAACAGTCACCATTACGTTGAATCATCCAGCTAATGAATCCAATCAGAAAGTAACCTACTCTTTGCAAGGAGATACAGCACTGACTGAATTTATTCTTAATGCCGAAAGAGGAATTATAAAGGTTACCCCCCTATCTGTGCAGGCTTTCGAAACAGAACTAGTCCTGACGGCCCACGATGGAGAAGCGGAAAACGGAATACATACGGAGCGTATTACCCTTTCGCTAGTCACTACCAATGCCACCCCTACTGGCATAACCTTATCTCCCCAAGAGGTAGAAGAGGAGCAAGCTCCTGGTACCTTTGTAGGGATCTTCAGTACATTGGACGATGACGTGAACGATGAGCACTCGTACAAGATATCTGGGACTACATTCGAGGTTCGTGCGGATTCTTTGTTTACCCTGGAAACACTCGATTTCGAGACGAAATCCTTGTATTCGCTAAGTGTCACCTCTGATGACAGACATGGAGCCAGCATAACGGACACATTGCTCATTACCGTAATTAATGTAGATGAAACCGTCTTGTCTCTTTCAAAAGAGGTCTGGGAGGCGCAAATCAAAGTATACCCTCAACCCGCCCAGAAATATCTATTCTTAGAGACTCCGGCTGACTCTTATCAAGTGGTGATCCATAATTTACAAGGGGCTCGTATAGCTGAGATCACCTTCAGGGGTACCCATTGTCAGGTGCCCATCCTCGATCTTGATCCGGGTGTATATCTGATTTCGGTTCAGTCGCAAGAACATCACTTGACGCGACGTTTTATTAAAGAGTAGCCAAATAAGTTACCCTTTTTCCAGTTTCCTGGTGGTGGCCGGTTGATGGATATTAACAAATGTCTTCCCATAGAATGGAGTTAGCTCACGAGGGTTGGATTTTTTGGGGAGCGAATTCGTAACTTCCCTACCATCACCTAACCACTCCTTAGTCATGAAAAATACCTTCTGGATGGGACTAACCCTACTCACCGCTTCGTGGGCCTGTAGCAGCTCCAGTGATCCTCGTGAGAACCTGGAAGCACTCTCAGCCGAGGTGGCCCAGTACGACACGTACGAGGTATCGGAAAATTACAGTGCAAGGGACGCCCGGATGCGATTAGAGTCCGAGTACGAATATATTGAGGCTACGGTACCCCATGAATCCGAGTCGTTAGTAGCTATTACATGGGAGCTATACAGAAATGGGGAGACTTCCTTCATGACAGGGCTGTACGCCCCTAAGAATAACTTCAACCCCTTAACATCTAACGGAGTACTGAAGGGTCGCTGGGTGATGTACCAGGATGTAGATGGTGATGGAGATCAAGAAATCATCTTGGAGGATGTAACCGACTACGGTCCACAGGCCGGAGGTTCTTTCAGTCTATACAGCCAGGATAGCGAGAGTGTATATCAGCCACTAGGCTCCGCTTTCGGAGAGTGGATTTATAACGGCACCAAAGGCTACGTGGATAACGTAGAGATCAAAATCGGTGAGGAGGACGGACGGGCTACGATATCGGCCGAACATTATTACACAACAGAAGAGATGAAAACCGAGCCCGATGAAGTGGAGATATACTTCTACAGCGAAG
>DMST01000215.1:1977-11106 GCA_003454975.1 Cytophagales bacterium
GGGGTTTTGTAGCCGATTCCCGCCAATACTTGTATATCACCTCCATAGAGGCTAGGGCTTACAACCGCCCCGAAGCGGGTGCCCAAGTGGTGATGCGTCTGGAAGAAGGAGATAAGCTTGAAGTGCTGGAAACAGGCGATGTGGGCACAATAAATACCCAGATAGACCGGTGGTATCGTGTACAGGGCCCCACTACTGACGGATGGGTTTTTGGCACTCAAACTTCGGTGGCGGCCCCCATAATGGTGGACTTGGCGGAGGACGGAGCCTTGGAAGTGCTAGTACGGAGCTATGACCAACAACTGGATGAGTACACCTCAGACTTCACGGAATATACCTGCGAATACAAGATTGTGGAGGGGATGGACTATAAGTATTTGGTGGTGGCTCGCGAATGTTCGGAGGATGTGAATCCTTCTTTCATCTACATGAGCTTTTATAGCTTTTTGAGAGAGGATCAGTGGTCGATAGATTACGAAAAGCTAGACCTATATCAGTGGTGGGACTTCACATGTAGTGAGGATGGAGACGAGGAATACTCTTTGTATTGTGTAAATGATGGGGTGATCACCGCGTTGGTTTCTGTGGTAGATCGGGTGGTAGAGAATGGTGAGCTAATAGGTGTATCGGGCTACGACATAGAGTTTGAACTCTCGATGAACGATATGGGTGAGCTGTATTTCGAAATTTTGGATGGAGTAGAAGAAGGTATCTAACTTATGCCCTGGCAGGGTCTCCCCTACCTACATGTAGCCTTGTGTAGTTAGAAAATCTACTTTTCTAACTACAGAAAGCCTTATTAATGTTCCTTGAGATTGCCTTTGGCTACTCCTAGTATTTTTGGATCTACCAAGTGTTGGCGAAGCAAAGTGAACCCTTAGTAACTAAGCTTTTCCATGTTCGTTTCCAAGGCTGTACAACTTACGATCGTCAAACATCTCAGTGGTTGTTTTGTACTGCTCCACATTCTTCAAAAACCTGCCCCGAGTGCTACTGAAAGGAAGCAAGTTCCTCCTCAATCTGTGCCCGGTAAATGCGGTCTATAGGGTGGGAATAGTCATCGTACAGGTGCTTACCTTGGGCGTAGTAGGCCAGGGCAGTACGCATAGTATCCTGATAAGCCTGCCGTTGATTGCGGGCTTTGTATACCAAACCCAAATAGTAGTAGTTTTCCGCCAGAAAATCATTAAGTTCGATAGACTTCTCCAAAGCCGTTGTGGCCTTGGTGTATTGTCCCTGCTCCAGGTACATCACGCCCAAGTGCAAATAGTCATTAGCCATGGGTGAATAGTCTTTTTTAGCTAACTGCGCTTCTATCAAGGCAATCGCTTTCGGGCGGTTGCCCTTCATTTTGTAGCAGAGTGCCATGGCTACTTTCAGATGGTAGCTGCCGTTGACGCTATAGCCAATATCGCCCCCCTGGTAGTATTCCTCCAAAGCCGTTAGATCGGCAATACAGCCGTCGTAGTCGCGGGCAAATTGGAAACGGCACCAGCCTCGGTAGCCTAGATGCATGGGGTTGATAGCTACCGCCTGATCAATCATCTTTTTCCAGGTCACCATATCGCCCCGCTTCAGATAGGGCACGGCCTGCTCAAAAATAGCGTAGTCTAGCTGGGGGCATTGCTCAAAGGCCGCCGCAAACTTCTCCTGCGACCACTGGGAGCCCTGCCGTCCTCCCCCGCGTACAGCTAGTTTGCAAGCCTCATAGCATGTGGTGTCGCCTTGGTACAGGTATACATTACAGTTGGGCTGGCCCAGGGCCGCAGAGCTAAACCCCATGACGAAAGTGAACAGAATCAAGGGAGTTCTCATGGCAAAATCTCGGTTAGGTTCCCATCTTCCAACTTGAAAAGCAGGTACTGATAGTAGTCGTAGGTAAGGTTGTTTCGCTGGCCCAATTTCCAGCCTTCCAACCCCTTGGTAAGCGCTAGTAGCCGTGCGGCCAGGGCGGGATCAAACACTTGGGGATTCATGTCCATATCTACCTCCGAGTACACCCGGTATCGTCCCGTTTCTCCTTTACAGTTGACGACAAAACGGATCGTTAAGAATCCCGATTGCCCGAGGAAGGGCGCGGGATCGTAATTCTCTTCGAAGTATTTCACCACGGCGTATTTCTCCCCCTCAAACCGGTCGCTGGATATCGCATAGTACTGTTGCGTCCTCAGCGAGTCACAGATTTCGAAATTGGGATCATCGAGAGCAGGATCGAAGGTGATATCCCCTACCTGTCGGGGAAACTTAGAGGGAGGCTTGCCTGCGGGAGTCTGCTGAGAGGAAGCCGAAGGATCGTAAGTATCCTGTGGTGCCTGGGTGGCTGAGCCGCAACTGATTAGGATAAATGAGACTAGCCCAAAGCCATAATATTTCCAGATTCTATTGGGGTGATGTGGGTGCATTCAGCGGTAAGTCCTTGATTGACCTAAAGGATTAAGGAATCAAGTATAGGCAGGATGCTTACATTCCACAATACGCTTCTGGATGCTGAAGAGGATTAGGGATGAATTTGCACTTCGCCCTTCCGCATGCGTACTCGGTAATAGGCAAGTCATATACGAGGTAGGTAATTCCTTGGAAAGCACCTCTTTTTTTAAACATTCCAGGGAAAAATTGTTCGATTTTGTGTTCGATGCTGTACACTATCGTACAGTTTTTGTAGACATCCCAGAACGATACAATTATAAATCATTGATAATCAATTTATTATAAATATTGGCACGGCAATAGCATAAAATCTGGCATCGGTTAAAAACACAAATGAAACTAGAAATGAAAAAGTCACTTATGCTCTTCGCCCTGGTAGGAATAGTCTCCACTTCTTTTGCTACTTCTACTCACAAAATCAATCATCAGAAAAAATCAGTGGCACACGTAGAAGCGCAACTTGGGATATCAGAAGTAGCCGAAATGATGGGCACCGAAGAGTCCGAGATTGCCTACTTCTTCGGTATGGATGAGGATACTCAAACCGTACAAGTGTACAATGGGCAGGATGAATTGGTAGCCGAAGGCCCGGTAGATTTTGCGGGCATCTCATCGGACCCTGAGTTGACTCAAGCGCTACAAAATGCCAGCCGTCTGATGACCATCGGCGACACGCATATTTACCGCACCAACCAATAAAGAAGTTCCCTTACTCTAGCCAGGGCAAGGGACTCAACCGCAATACGCTCTCTGCTTGTGCAACAACATCGGCGTCCTCCCTAAACGGAGGGCGTTTTTTTATGCAATTCGAGGCCAAGACGGATAGTGCTGTGGCGCTTTGATCAGGGCAATCCGAATGGTGATTGGGAATAGCGGTCAAGACGGGACTAGGATGCCCCAGACAAAAATCTCTCGTAACAGCAAAGAAAGGCAAAGCATGATGCCTTCATCTCACCGGTTCATCCTCTTGATTCTGCTTCCTTTTCCCTAGCTTACCGCCATGAAAAATCTAGCCTACGCCGTCATTGGTATTGGGGGCGTCATTGCCCTGCTCGTCCTCGCTGAAAACATCCTGGTACCTTTGGTTTATGGCTTGGTGCTATGGTTCCTAGCCCGGTACTTCAAGAACCTCCTCAATCGCGTACCCTTCATCCAAAAGCGCGTTCCCAACCTGCTAGTCAATGCATTGGTATTTGGCTTGGTATTTATCGCCCTCACCTTCGTTTCCGGCCTCATCACCTCCAATATTGCCTCCCTTATTGAAAATGGAGATGCCTATGCCGCCAATTTCAATCAAGTCATCACCAATCTGAATACCATGATGGCTTCACTCAACGAGCGTTACCAAATTGATATCGATCAACAAATTACGGACAGTATTGAGACCTTTGATTATACCTCCATCCTAAGCGGCGTAGCCGACGGTCTTTCCGGTGCCTTGGGAGATTTCATCATGATCATCCTGTATGCTGCCTTTATTTTCTCTGAGGAAGCCAGTCTTTCCAACAAGATCCAAAAGCTTTTCAGCAGTACTGAGGGGCACGAACGGGCTACCTCAATCTTGCGAAAAATCAACGACGCTTCCAGCGATTACATCCGGCTGAAAACCTACGTGAGCCTGCTCACGGGTTTGGTTGGGTTCGTTTTCTTAAAAATCATGGGAGTGGATGCTGCCTTCTTTTGGGCGTTTTTGATGTTCGCTCTTAACTACATTCCTACGGTAGGTTCACTGATCGCCACCTTATTCCCAGCCGTATTCAGCTTAATTCAGTTCGGTGAGGTCACCCCCTTTATCATCATTCTGGCGGGGCTGGGCGTTATCGAGTGGTTCATTGGCAATGTGCTGGAACCCCGGCTTATGGGCAGCTCCCTCAACTTGAGTCCCCTGGTTACCATCCTGGCCCTCATTGTTTGGGGGCAGATTTGGGGCATCACGGGTATGCTGCTTAGTACCCCCATCACGGTGTTTATGGTCATCATTTTCTCTCAGTTCCCTAGCACCCGGGGTGCAGCCATTATGCTGTCCGAGAAAGGGGAAATCAATATACTAGAGGAGGAGAATGAGGTAGAGAAAGGCGTTACCATCTCATCATAAAACGTACTCTTTACCCAAAATTCCTCCTTTTTGGTGGCGGGTGTGCTGTGGCCAATTCGACTCCAGGATAGTAGAATTCAAGGTATGGCCAATCTTATTCCAAGAGATTAATTCCAAGGGTCCGTTTATCGGTTGATAACCCCTTGAAAATCATATATTAAGCGCAGGTCATCCTAAATGAGCCCGAACTATACACTACTATGGGTCACGCGCTTAGACACCTCCATTGGTTAGTTCTCCTGCTTGCCTGCCTGCCACAGTCGGTAGTTTCCCTCCCTTCTCTTCCCACGGCAGAGGCTGTCCTCACGTACCAAGCGTCAGTGGCGTGTACTGGAGTACCTCTGGAACCAGAGGAGCAACAAATAGCACCCGATGAGTCTACTGGAGAACCTGACCTAATGACCGCGCAAGTCTCGTGGGGTTCCGCGGTAAGCTGGCCCTTAGCCCTTGCGGTGGCATTGGCTCTGGGATTAGCGGTATACGCGGGATACAGCCGCCGTCGGCTCCAGGAAGCTACTGAAAATCAGCAGCGCCAGCAAAACCGCATCGAAGAACAGGAGGAAGAAATTCATGAGCAGACGCGCCAACTGCAGCAAGCTCACCAATACCTGGCCCGCCTGGCACACATAGGCCAGCTAGTACAAGCCAAGCTCACCCTGGAAGAAATCATTCATTGTTTGCATAGAGAACTGGCTGAGTTTATTCCCTCAGATTTATTCGCGATCGGTTTAATTAACCCCGATCGGGGAGAAATTTCCTTCCATGCCGGGGATTTGAGCGCCGACACCATGGCCCAGGTTACCCACCGGGTAGATGAACTGCACCTACCGGGCGTACACGCCCTAATGCAAGAAAAGGTACTGATCCTCAACAACTATCCCGAGGCGTACCGACAGCAGATCAGCGACCAGACCCCTCCCCAGATGGCGGAGTTCCCCAAAGCGGCCCTGTACGTACCCTTGGTGCAGCAGGGAGTGCCCTTCGGCGTTATTGCCTTGCATAGCTTTACCCGTGCCAATCAATACACACAGAACCACGCACACCTGTTGCAAAGTTTGGGCATCAACGTAGTGAGCGCCATCAACCATGCCCGCTATCATGAGCAAGCCGCTGAGACCCAAAAGGAATTGAATGCTGATCTACTATATACCCAACGGTTCCAGCAGTCCCTGCATTCAGACCTAACCATCCTCGGTGACCTAGTCTCAGATTTTGCCCTCCTTTTCCGGCCCTTGCAGTTGGTTTCGGGAGACTTCTACTGGTGCACCCATACACAAGACCGATACCTTTTGGTAGTGGCTGATAGTACCGGGCAAGGCGTACCGGGTGCTTTTTTGAGCATGATCGGGCAAACCTTACTGCAAGAAATCATCATCCAGCAGGGTATCGTAGGACCTGCCGAAATTTTGGAGCATTTGGATGCAGAACTCATTCGGGTATTGTCACAAGAGAATGAAACCTATGAGGGCAGTATTGACCTGGCTGTGCTTTCCATCCCCCAACCGGCCCACGAAATTGTATTTGCGGGTGCCGGTCGGCCCTTGTGGTACATCCAAAACAAGGAGCTGCTACAGGTGGAAGGTGACCCGCATTCCGTGGGTGTGCGCCGGGAGCGCCCCCCTTTCCAACAGCATCGTATTTCCTGGCAGGCGGGCAACTCTCTTTTCTTGTTCTCCGATGGCCTCACCGAACAACTGGGAGGTGAAGCCGGAACCCCATTCCTTCCTCAACGTCTGAAAGATCAGCTATGGCACATCCAACACCTCACCCTCACCGAGCAGAAGGAATACCTGGAGGAAGCCATCGATCGGTGGATGCAAGAAGGGAATACCACCCAAACGGACGACATTTCTTGGCTTGGGCTTCGGCTGTAGCCATGGACATTTTTAGGACAACCCTGCTTACCTTTACCCCGTGAGATACTTTTTATCCTTTTGGGCCAGCCTTCTATTGGGCATTATGGTGTACGGAGCTTACTACGTGTTCCTTTCCGGGGCCAGTCCCATCATGGGCATATTACTCGTAGGCCTGGTAGTGGGCGGGGTAGTTTTGAATTTACGACTCATCCGCCAAGTGAAGAAAAAGCTCGGTGCCTGGCTTTTTCTGATCATAGTAGGCTTCGGTATGCCTATCTATCTTATCATTCAAAATTCTGACCACGTACAGGAGGAAGCTAACCCTCCTCTTCGGTATGAATCAGAAGCTCCTGATTGATTTTTTTGCAGGGTTGAGAAGTTACTTCCTGATCCTCCTTACCTCTATAGAGGCAGATAGCGGTGTGAAGCGGGAGCCTTCACACCACTAGGCTATTGATGCTTGAAGCTTTCTTCTGTCCCGGGGTTGTAAGCAGGATGCTTGCAACAGTCTATGCTACCCACCTCCCAATGAGCGCGCAGCGCTTGAAATAAACCTCACACTTGGGTATCGGGGAGCTATGGACTCTCCCCGGCTACGACTCTGCGGTCTTACCGATCATTTTCCCAAAACCTTAATGGACAGCTAAACCCGTTTAACCTTGGCTGGGTTAGGCGGGTTTGGCTAATCTAGCGTGGGTGGGACCGGATTTGTGCTACGAGAACTACCGTTCCGACCCCGTTCTTTACTCCGACTTGAGCACCGTAGCGGGGTTGGTGCGGGCGGTACGCAGTATGACACCGCTTGAGCAACTAAGCACCACCACCCCCAAAGCCAGCGCACCCAACAAAAACCAGACGGGGTTGGGATCTACCCGATAAGCAAAGTCCTGCAGCCACCAGTCCGTAAGAAAGTAGGCGGCTGGTGTTCCCAGTACGCAAGCAAGCCCCAACAACAACACGAAGTTGCGAGAAAGTAAGGTAAGCAACTGCCCAATGGTGCTGCCCAGGGTTTTGCGAATCGCTACTTCCTTGGCGCGTTGGCGGGCTGTGTAGGTAGCTACGCCCAGCACCCCGGATAAGGTAAGCAGCAGGGTAATGAGGCAGAACACCCATACCATGGAGGTAAGGCGCGTCTCTGCTTGATAGAGGTACGCAAAGCGGTCATCCAGGAACTGTATATCGATGGGCGGTAGGTCCGGATATATGGTTTGGCTGGCAGCCTGCACTCCGGCCAATACAGCCTCGGTGGCTTCTGGCTGAAAGCGAATGGAGCCGTTTCCGTACTGCGATAGTGGATAATTAACCAGGGTGAGTGGCTCCATATCATGGTGCAACGTCTGGAAGTTGAAATCCTTCACAATGCCCACCACCGTGCCGGTATCCCCGGATACCACCAAGGGCTCACCCAAAGGGTCCTGCCCATCAAAGAAGGCATCGATGGTGGCTTCGTTGACAATGAATTCGCGGGCTCCTCGGCTCATGGGCGTATGGAAGGTCTCGCCCGACACAAACTCCATCCCATACGTATCCACAAAGTTCTCATCCGCATAGATAACCCGCGTTACCTCCGGTTCCTCCTCTTGCAGCAAACGCTGGTGGCGCAACTGTACCCGCCAACCCGGTATATCGGTAGAGGTAGTTACGTTCTCTACTCCGGGAATCTTGCGGAGTTCGTCCCGGAAAGCCTCCAGGTTACCGATGCGGTCGCTGGTGGTTTCAAACACCATAATTTGGTCTTTCTGGAAACCCAGGTTTTTATCTTGTAAGTAAGAAAGTTGCTGGTAGACCACCAAGGAGCCTACGGTAAGGAGAATAGAAAGCGAAAACTGGGCAACGATAAGGCCCTGACGGGTAGTGCTAACCCGGCGCATGGTATGGGAGCGACCGCCAGATTTTACACCCTCAGCGGGGTTCATTCGGCTAAGTACCCAGGCCGGATATATACCACTGAGTATTTCTATGGCAGCTAGAATGAATACCAGGGTGAGTAACAGCCGGGGATTCGAAAATACGTTGAGGGGGAGCGCCAGCCCTGAGAATTGCTGAAGCAAAGGGGCTGCCAGTAGCAACAAAAAGACACTCAACAAACCAGAAAGGAATAGGATGACGAAAGTTTCGCCCAAAAACTGAAAGATAAGCTGTAGGCGGGTAGCCCCAATGGTTTTGCGCAACCCTACCTCCTTGGCCCGGTCGAGTCCACGAATGATGGTAAGGTTGATAAAATTGATGCTGGACACCAGCAACACGAAGCCCCCAATGGCGAGTAGGATATACACATAATAGATGTTTCCATTGTCGGCGTACTCCTTCTCATGGTTGGTATACAGGTGAATTTGCTGTACCGGGGTAAGTACCACCTTGGCCGTTTCAACTTCCTCTTCTACCAGGTATTCCCACTCAACGGCAAGGTCAAAAATGCTTTGCTGCACCTTAGCAACGTGCGCCGGGTTAGGAATACGGAAGTACGTATACACCCAGTTGTTTTGCCAGTAGCGAAGAAAATCGTCTGGGAAGGTAAGGTATGCACTAATGAGGAAGTCGTACTGGAGGTGTGTACGTTGGGGTAGATCCCGAATAACTCCGGTGACCTGGCGTAGCGGTTGCTCACCGGTACGGAAGTCCACGTCGGCGGATAGGGCCACGGTTTTGCCCATTGGGTCCTCCTCTCCAAAGTATTTTTGGGCTAGCGACTAGGTGAGCACAATACCGCTGGGCTCCCGCAAGGCGGTGTGGGGATTGCCCTGCACAAAC
>DMST01000218.1:0-2862 GCA_003454975.1 Cytophagales bacterium
CCTCCCTGGACGGTGCGCCGCGACAACGTACTTGCAAAGTGCGGGTGGGCACCCTTTGAAGGCCATGAGTTTAAGAGCGAGGTAGTCAACACCTGGGTATCGGGCCATATGGCCTGGGCCAACGGCCACGTACAGGAGGGTCCGGCAGGGATGCGAATGGCGTTTGATCGCTAAACGATTAGAATTGCCTTGGGGGAAGGCTGTAGAGTCCGCTCGGCGGCCTTTCTTTTTTGGGGGAAAATAGTGAGTGCTCACTCGAGGGGGTATTCTACCCCGCCTAATGGCAGCCAAGCCTACATTATCTAACTACCGGTTGCTGTGCGGACTTATGAATTCCCCGGTACACATCACTATGCAGTTCAAAAAAGGTCTGCGGGGCAAACCCCGTAGTTTTCCGAAACTCTCGGCTAAGGTGAGCCGGATCAAAATATCCAAGATGAAAAGCTAGCTCGGCCAGGGCCTTTTCGGGAGCGTGAAGCTTGGCCTTGATCACCTGCTGCACCCTGACAATTCGAGAAAGCTGTTTGGGCGATAAGCCTACCTGCTGCGCATATTGCCGTTCCAGCGTCCGCTGGGTCCGGTGGATACTAGCCGCCAGTACAGGCACCCGGATATTCCCTTTCTGCTGGACGATTTGTTGAACACTCGCTAGGATACCCGGATCTTTGATGGGGGAAAGGTTTTGGAGAAAGAAGCTATCCAGATGCTTTAGGCGTGCTTCAGTGGATTTGGCACCTTGCAAATCGTCGTGTAACCGGGCTCCGGTTTCCTTCCAAAGGTCCGTTAAGAAAACCCGGTATCCCGTAAGGGCATTGGCCGACACCCGGCTAAATGCGGACCAGCCGGTAGGTGTGAATTTCACGGCCAGGATATCCACCTTCCCTTCGGCCATTACCTGAATAGCCGTGGGTATTTGGCCATGCACAAAACAATTCCCTTGCGGAACCAAGGCATCTCCCTCCTTCTGCAAATACTGATTGCCCAAATGAAGAATCAGCTGGATACTTCCATCTGGCAACAACTTCGTAGACTGCAAAAAGCTCCCGGCAGGGGCGCTCAGCGTCCAGTAGTTGAGCAAATAAGGCCGCAGCGCCGCGTGGGGTTGGTAGGTAGTGAAATTCACAGAAGGGAGGGATGCGTTGCGTAGTGTTCAGAATGAAACTTATGGATTATCATTCTCAATCCAGGGGAAAGCCCCACCCTTTAGGGCTTGAAGTTGTGTCTCCGGTATTGCGCAGGATTTAATTCCTGTCGTAGCTATTTTCTGGTCATTCCTTTTCATTGGGATAAAAAGATGTTAGTGTTCTTGTAATAATTATGGCTTCGGATTGTCTATCCAAGGGTTCCCACCGCCTTTCAAGGCATACCATTGAATACTTGGGATAGGACGAAATGTACCCTTCTTTGAATTCGTGTTTTCTTCAAGATTTTTCATCATTGGATAGATTTAGGGTTTCGGCTCATTGATCCAAGGATATACTCCTCCCCTTATGGCATTCAGCTGTCGGTTGGAGATGAAACAGGTGTCCTTATCCTCTTTCGGAAAACTTCCCTTTTGTCTTTTCATATCCATCAAACTTAGGGTTTGGGTTCGTTAATCCATGGATAGGCTCCGCCTTTCAAACGTTGCATTTGGCTGTAGGGTAATTCGTCAAAATGTGTCTTTTGACCTTGAAGATCTATTGTATTCTTTTTCATCAGTAGAATGTTAAGAGATGAACTTTTCGGTGCCCTTACCTGCATTTGGCAAGAAAACCGGGTTCAAATTGTCACATCCAACCAGCCGATGCATTGTATAAAATCGACAAAGTTGCCTAGCCTGAATGGAGGGTTAGCACCCAAGGGGCACAAAAAAAGTAGCTACCGGCACACATCTGGGCACGATAGCTACTTGAAAATATATCAATAGGAAAACCAATACGTACTGACAGTCTTGTGCTTATATCATGGAGAATGAGTTATGGGAAAAAGCATAAGGTTGTGTAGCAAAGAATCGAATATCGATCCGGGTATTACAAAGAAAATAAATAGCAGAAGGCCACCTTCCAGAGCAGGAGGGGCTCATATAACGAGTAGGTAATAACTTGGCGAACGCCCAAAATGCCTGGCGTTTTTTCATGCTGGATTACGGTATTGAGGTAGAGGTTATTTAGGTTTGTTCCCTAGCCAAATGGGTGGAAGTCACCAATTATTTAGCTCATGGAACATATTCAGAACTTCATAGGCGGGGATTTAGTACCTCCGGCTTCAGAAAATTTTTTCGATTCCATCAATCCTGCTGAGGGTAAGCCATGGGCGCAGGTACCCGACAGCGACGAAAGCGACGTGGCCCAAGCAGTAGCCGCAGCGAAGGAGGCATTTCCCAGTTGGTCAGCCATGCCCGCTCAGGAGCGCTCCCGCTACCTTCTCTCCATTGCGGAGGGCATCGAGCAGGACCTGGAGGACCTTGCCCGCTTTGAGAGCGACGATAACGGCAAACCTGTTTCGCTGGCTCAGAACGTAGATATTCCCCGGGCGGCCGCCAATTTTCGTTTTTTTGCCACGGCCATTTTACATACCTCCACTGAGACCCACGTCACCGACCAAACCGCTCTCAACTATACCCACCGTGCACCCATAGGTGTGGCTGGGTGCATCTCACCCTGGAATTTGCCGCTTTACCTCTTCACCTGGAAAATAGCTCCCGCACTGGCAGCGGGAAATACCGTAGTAGCAAAACCCTCTGAGCTCACCCCTTACACCGCCTACCACCTAAGCAAGATCTGCCAGCGGGTAGGCTTGCCCGCTGGTGTGCTCAACATCGTGCACGGTACCGGCCCCAAAGTAGGCCAGGCCATCGTGGAGCATCCACAGGTACCCGCC
>DMST01000218.1:2901-24341 GCA_003454975.1 Cytophagales bacterium
ACCGCCATTTCGTTTACGGGTGGTACCGCCACCGGTAAAACCATTGCAGCTACGGCAGCACCTATGTTCAAAAAGCTATCCCTGGAATTAGGCGGGAAGAACCCTGTGCTGGTATTCGATGACTGTGATTTCGAAAAGGCCATCGAGACCACGCTGCTCTCTTCCTTTCGCAACCAAGGCGAGATTTGCCTATGTGGTAGCCGGGTGCTGGTCCAGCAGGGCATCTACGAGAAATTTCGCGATGCTCTGGTGGAACGAACGAAAGCCCTCCGGGTGGGCGATCCACGTACCGGCGATGCAGACCTGGGCGCACTAGTATCAGCAGCGCACCGTGACAAAGTAATGGGCTACGTACGTATGGCCCAGGAAGAAGGCGGCACCGTGATCACCGGTGGCAGGACTGTAGCCGTACCCGGCCGGTGCGCTGGGGGATACTTTATGGCGCCTACCATCATTGAGGGACTCGATCAACGCTGCCGTACCAATCAGGAAGAGATCTTTGGGCCCGTCATTACCATCCAGCCCTTTTCGGATGAGGCAGAGGCCCTCAGGGCCGCCAATGCCACCCCCTACGGTTTGGCTTCGGTTATCTGGACGCAAGACCTCCCCCGGGCCCACCGCCTGGCAGCTCAAATCCAGAGCGGCATCGTCTGGGTCAACTGTTGGATGCTCCGCGACCTGCGCACACCCTTCGGCGGTGTAAAGCAGTCCGGCGTAGGCCGCGAGGGTGGCTGGGAAGCCTTGCGGTTCTTCACCGAGCCCAAGAACGTCTGTATAAAGCTGTGAAGTGGCCAAAGCGAGCGGTTCTTACCCCTCTTCCCTTGCCAAATTCTCAATGAGAAGATCCGTTTAATTGCAAAATCACTAATCGCCCTACTGAAAAGTGTAGATTGTTACGAAATTATTACCTGCGGGCAAATTTAGACCGTTTGAGTTGCCCCGTAATCAGACCCATTTGCTTTACTTTGCAACCGTATTCGAATAACTGTACACTAAAAGAAAGGTATGGGGTTTATCGAACCGGCACCCATCAGGGATCACGCCAACCCTTTTGAATCAATGATGGACCGCTTCAACGTAGCGGCAGAAATCATGGGCCTCGACGAAGAGGTTTATAATGTACTAAAGAGCCCAGCCAAGCAAGTAACGGTAAGTCTACCGGTTACAATGGACAACGGGTCGATCAAGGTATTTGAAGGCCACCGCGTCATCCACTCCAACATCTTGGGCCCTTCTAAGGGCGGAATCCGCTACGATATGGCGGTAAACATCGACGAGGTGAAAGCCTTGGCGGCCTGGATGACATGGAAATGCGCTGTGGTAGACATCCCGTATGGCGGAGCCAAGGGAGGCATCAAATGCGATCCGCGCAACATGAGTCGTGGCGAGCTAGAACGTCTTACGCGCGCCTACACTTCGGCCATGGCCGAGATCTTTGGCCCAGACCGGGACATCCCCGCGCCGGACATGGGCACCTCGCAGGAGGTAATGGCCTGGCTGATGGACGAATACTCCAAGCTAGCCGGCACCACCGTGCAAGCAGTAGTCACGGGCAAACCCCTGGTATTGGGGGGCTCTCTGGGCCGTACTGAGGCTACCGGCCGGGGCGTGATGATCTCTGCCATCGTGGCCATGGAGAAAATGAAGATCAACCCCTACCACGCAACCGTAGCC
Source organism: Cytophagales bacterium (assembly GCA_003454975.1). Classification (GTDB taxonomy): domain Bacteria; phylum Bacteroidota; class Bacteroidia; order Cytophagales; family Cyclobacteriaceae; genus DMST01. Next base: position 4,576 of record DMST01000218.1, read on the forward strand.
GTGCAGGGCTTTGGTAATGTGGGTAGCTGGGCTGCCAAGTTGCTGGCGGAGCGTGGCTGTACCATCGTAGCGGTGAGCGACCTCTCTGGTGCCTACTACAACGAAAAGGGCATCAACATTGATGAGGCTATTGCCTACCGCGATGGTAACAATGGCAGTATGGATGGCTACAAAGGTGCCGAGAAGATCGGTAGCGATGATATCCTGACACTTGAGGTGGACGTATTGGTGCCTGCAGCAAAGGAAGATGTGATTACCACCGCTAACGTGAATGACATCAGGGCCAAACTGATTGTAGAGGGAGCCAATGGCCCTACCGTAGCAGACGCCGATCAGGTAATCAACGAGAAAGGTATTACGGTGGCCCCGGATATCCTCGCAAACGCCGGAGGTGTAACGGTAAGCTACTTTGAATGGGTACAGAACCGCCTGGGCTACAAGTGGAACCGGGAACGCGTAAACCGCCGCAGCGACCGGATTATGAAAGAAGCCTTTGACCGGGTATGGGAAACTGCCCAAACATATAAAGTGCCTCTACGGATTGCCGCATACATTGTGGCCATCAAGAAGGTATCGGAGACCTATCGCTATCGCGGAGGTTTCTAAACCAAGTTCAATTCAGAATTTGAAGCCCGGGGTTCACACTCCGGGCTTTTTGTTTTTAGACTAAGACCAAGATGTAAAGGCTAGCGTAGTATTGACAAATTCATGCAAAAGCCATGTTCCACTGCATTGAAAAAATCACAACCAATAAGTCCTTCTATAAAGACATTTTATGAAAAGGCGCTCTTTTTCGATGTTTCAACAGTAAAAATCGAAAAAATACAATTTTGCAACACTGTTGCATTTAGTATGCACGCCTCACAAACCGATTGAATACGCCATGGTTTTCGATGAAAATTCAGTTTGCCATCTAAAAACAACAACTAAAGAGGATTTTTTGGTTAAAAATTGACAAAATACACCAAAGTCGCTTAGCCACATATCGACAAATAGAAGCAAACTCGTAGAAAAATTAATTGCATTATTTCTAGTTGTTTTTTCACTGCTGTAGAAAAATGCAATTTTTTGAATTGAAATTCATCACTGATTATTGTTGAGGCGTTTTGTTTTGCTATCATTGCATTAAGCGAAAGAAACATTCGCAAACTGTATACCTTACTTTTTATATATCATGAAAATCACTAAAACTTTAGCAGCTGCTTTGGCGGCTGGACTTATTTTTTCTGCCTGCCAAACGGAGGTAGAAGAGCCCAACTTTGGCGAAGTGGATGGTTTCACTTTGGAGGCGTTAGCTGAGGCAGGTTTCAATACTACAGAGGTTGTGAAAGTGGAGAACGGGTATATCGTTGAGAAGGACATTTTCATGACCGACAACGACATTGCCAACTTGGCGCAGGGTGATCACATCTCAGGCGAGCACTACAGCACTACCAATCTGGTAACAGGTACTCCTCGTACCATCACCGTAAGAACTTCTATTAGTAGCTTCAATGCTGCATTGGATGAGGCTATTGCACGGTACAACGCAGAGAGCATGACTTTGACTTTCCAGAAAGTTTCTAGTGGAGCTGACATCAACATCGTTGCTTCTCCTTGGTACTACCGATTCTTTGGCATATTAGGTTCTGCAGGTTTCCCTACCGCCGGTGGTGATCCTTTCAACCAAATCCAAATGACCACATCATACTACAGCGGAGCTCCCACTAACGGCATCGCTACCGTAATTGCTCATGAAATGGGCCACTGCATCGGTTTCCGCCACACAGACTACGCTGACCGCAGCTACTCTTGCGGTGGTGCTACTGATAACGAAGGTGACGGAGGCGTAGGCGCGGTTTACATTCCTGGCACTCCTACAGGTCCTTCGGCCAACTCTTGGATGCTGGCTTGTGGTAGCCCTACTGGCGATCGTCCTTTCACCTCGGAAGACGTAACTGCACTGACTACGCTCTACTAAGAGACACAATTCAATATTGCATTGAAGGCCATCCCGAGGGGTGGCCTTCTTTGTTTGTACAAAGCGTAAGGAGCCTCCCTTAAACCAGCGTCCCTACCACCTCAAACTTTTCAAATACCCGCTCGGTATGAGGAGCATCGGCTAGCTCAGCCGTTAAATCTTGCCCCGCCCAATGCTCGTAGTGTTTACCGCTTCGCCAGAGGCGCGATTTAGTCACGTCGTAAATAGCTCCTTGATAAGCCACCCAAATTTCGTCTCTATCCTCGCCGTTGCGTAAGGCCAGCTGGCTTCTGGTATACGTGTTCATAGATTGGCAGTGGCCAGAGCAATATGGTCTTTGACTAGTTGGGGGAGGAAATCGAGCGGCTTCTGCTCAGGATTGATGCCTAGCACCTCCCGCACCTTTAGGTCCGTCACGGTAACCGGCTCAAACTTGCCCGTAGCTTTGTAAATGCCGATGGCCTCCCGAATCGTCTGAACATCACGGTCGGACAGTTTACTGGCCTCTGAGTACATGACCTCATGTTCTTCATTCACGGCCCGGAATAGCTCCTGACCGGAGATTTTACCAGGTTCCTGCAGCTTGATGACCGTAGTTCCGGCGGCAATATCACCCAGCCGTTGTCCCTTGTTGCTAGCCGATATGAACATTATGGCAATGGAACCTAAATTGAGCATGATATCGATGATCCGTAGCGACCAACGGAGCAAGTAATTACCTAAGGAGGGCCGGCTACCCTCCAGACTGATCACCCGGATTTTCATTTGGCGTTTACCTATGCTTTGCCCGTTGAAGACCGTTTCGCAAAACAATTGGTAACAAAACCAAGGCAGTAAAATAACCAATAAGCGAACCACTACGCCTTCGTCTCCCTGCAAGTTCGTAGTGGACATGATGATACTGGTGAGCAACGTCCAGGCAAGGAGAATGGCGAGATCTATCAGATAAGCAACCAAACGGTCGCCAATGCTGGCCAATGGATATTGAATGACTACGTTTTGTGCAGTACGCACCGATACACTTTGCATGCGAGAGCTAGGTTATCTAAATTTCTCAAAAATAAAGAATTGACTCTATGCGGGAAGCCGCTTTCGTAAAAACCAATCTTAACCGCTGGGAAGAATTTGATCGTTTGGTTTCTAACCCCCGAACCGATCCTGATAGGCTTTCAGAACTTTTCATACAACTTACGGATGATTTGGCATATGCCAATACCCACTACCCTGAAAGTAAAACAGTGCAATACCTCAATGGTCTAGCTTCTAAGGTGCACCAGGGTATTTATAGAAACAAGAAGGAAGACCGTGGCAGAATAGTAAGATTCTGGAAGTATGAGCTGCCTGAAGTAGCCTACCGAGGCCGCAGGTACCTGTTGCTTTCCTTTGTTATTTTCATTGTAGCAGCCCTGATTGGTACACTATCTCTACAAAACGATGAGAATTTTGCTCGTCTAATTTTGGGGGATTTCTACGTAAACATGACGATAGAGAATATTCAGGACGGGGACCCAATGGGCGTATACAAAGATTCCTCTCCTATCAGCATGTGGGTAGGCATTGCCGTCAATAACATCCGGGTTTCGGTAGCTGCTTTTGCCTTGGGTATCTTCTTTTCCCTGGGTACATTTTATATTCTCTTCCGCAACGGAATCATGGTAGGGGTATTTCAGTATTTCTTTTTCCAATATAACCTCGGTTATTACAGCTTTCTCACCATTTGGATCCACGGCACTATCGAAATTTCCGCGATCATCATTGCCGGAGCCGCCGGTCTTATGATGGGCAATAGACTACTTTTTCCAGGAACCTATAGCCGCCTGGTAGCTTTCAGGCAGGGGGCCAAAGATGGCCTTAAGGTCATTATAGGACTGGTACCGCTATTCATAATAGCCGCTTGGCTAGAATCCTACATTACCCGGCTTACCGAACTGCCTGATGCCATACAGCTAGGCATTATCGTTCTTTCCTTTGTATTTATCGTGTGGTACTTCATCTTGTACCCCTATCAGCTTTACCACCATGGCTCCTCAGAAGATTGAATTCTACGTACAGCGGAATTTCAGCGCCAAGATGAACGCTACGTTTTCCTTCTTGCGGCAAAATTTCAAACCCCTTTTTACCGCCTTGCTGCTTATGGCAGGCCCTTTGGTGGTCATCGTAGGTATATCCCAATATCTCATCCTTGATACCATTTTCGACTCAGTTGGAGTATTGGATGGGGTCGCCAGTTCGGCGTTTTTCCGCCTGGGCCCTTCATATATGGCGGTCCTCATTTTTAGTTTACTCTCCGTCATTGCAGTCACCGTTACCGTGTATAGCTATATGCTGGTCTATGACCGCCAGGCCACTCCCGGCCCCATATCCATCGGGATGGTTTGGCAGGAAGCCCGCAAACATATCGGTCTTATGATCGGAGCGTACCTTGTCCTTATGGTCACCGTATTTTTCCTCTCCATCATATCCGCCATTCTCCTATTCCTTCCCATACTCATCTTGGGCGTCTTCTGGAGTATCTACCCGGCAGTAGTGATTTTTGAAGGAGCCAACCCTTTCACAGCTATGAAGCGCTCTATGAAACTCATGGGAGAAAAGTGGTTCAGTACGCTAGGGTTGCTGATCGTACTTGGGATCATAGTATACTCAGGCACCGTATACCTCGCCATTCCCCAATTCTTGATGGGAGGCATGCAAAGCCTCCTGTTCCTGGACCAAGGACAGGCCAATCCACAGTCCGTCAATTCGGTAGCCCTTATGATCACCAATACCATTACCACCCTGGGTAGTACTTTGCTATCGGCGGTCGTTATTGTGGGGCTAGGCTTCCAATATTTCAACTTGGTTGAGCGGAAAGAGAACAAAGGATTTTTGATTCGAGTAGCCAATTTGGGCTCTCAAACCACTGTAGATGAAGAGGAGCAGTACTAAACTTCTACTCGTGTTGGGGTGGTGGCTCATAGCACCACAACTGCTTTGGGCACAAACGGCCTCCGATCCTGGCCGGCAATTTGACGGTGACAAGCTGGAAGAATTCCGGAGTCAGCGCAGATTCACCTACGCTGAGGAACCACCCCCTAGTGAAATTGACAGCTGGCTGGAACGGGTATTGTATTACCTGTGGCGAAACCTCAACCTGTTTTTTTATGGAGAGGCCGACCCGGAATTTACGGTGATCTTTTATGTGGTGCTTACCGCTATTTTGGTGTATGCCATCTATCGGCTCGCCGGAGTAGATGCGCGGGGTATTTTTGTATCCAGAAAGGGAGCTGACATTGATTACCTGGTGGAAGAGGAGGATATTCATCAAATCGATTTTGAGGCAGCCATTGCTGAGGCCCGAGACCGACAAGAGCACCGTAAAGCCATCCGGCTTACGTATTTATATGCCATCAAACTACTAGCCGACGGTGGACTTATCAAATTCATCCCCGGCAAAACCAATTATGAGTATCAGCAAGAGCTGGCCGCACAGGATGCCCTGGCCCCTTCTTTCCAACAGTTAAGCAGGCTGTTTGCTTATGCATGGTATGGCAACTTTGGCGTAGAACCTCAAGATGCTGAGGAGGCCTACACTCATTTACAACCCCTATTTGTATTGAGAGAGGAGGTACCCCATGAAGAATAAGGCCGGCTTGATTACCCTGCTAGTATTGCTATTTGGTGTACTGGTCGCCATCGGGTATTTCTCGCCCAAACCCGTAAGCTGGTGGTATAGCTTCAATACCAATAATACCCAACCATACGATCTACTGGTTCTTGATGAACTAATCCCCGATTTGTTTGAAGGAGAGGACATTCAATACAGCCGCTCAACCTTTTTTGAACTAACCAACCTAAAAAGCATCCAAGGCAATTTGTTCTCAGTATCGTATGGATTTTATCCTGACGAAACGGAATATGAATCACTCTTCACTTGGGCCGAGAATGGGGGGCATGCCTTGGTGGTTGCCCAAGATTTTGATGCCCGGTTCCTAAGCACTCTAGGACTGGATTATGAAGACCATTCGGTATTCAAGGGACCCACTACGCATGGGGACGAGGCCTTGGAAGGCGACTCCATCCGAATACACTGGGAAGGCATCGGCGATTTCTATTATCCTATCCACCATGCTGGCATTTCGTTTAGAAAAACTTCCACGAAGGGCAAAAGCGCCATCCATTCCTATGAGGTGCTAGCGACCAACGAATACGGGAACCCCGTAGTAATTCAAGTAAAAGAGGGCGAAGGAAGTGTGGTATTCTCCACCCTACCCATGATTTTCACCAACTTTTTCCTCCTCAAAACCCCAAACGAACAACTGGTAGCACAACACTTTGCCCACCTATCTCCGTCTTCTCCTTTGATATGGACGGAATACTACGAAAAGGGAAAAAACGAGTACACCAATCCGCTACGCTTTATTGCTTCCCAACGTGCCCTACGATCGGGCTATTTCGTATTGTTGGCAGGGGTTACCTTATTCATTCTTTTCCAAGGCAAGCGAAGGCAGCGCATTATTCCTATCGTAGCACCTCCGCCGAATGACACGCTTGATTTTGCCACCACCATTGGGAAGCTCTACTACGAGCGGAAAAACCACACGGATTTGGCCGGGAAGAAGATTCTCTTTTGGCAAGAGCACGTGAGAATGTATTACCACTTACCTGCCAACGTACTCAATGAGGAATTTGCTATAAAGCTGGCTCATAAGGCTGGGAAAGAGGAAACCTGGACCAAAACATTGGTACAAAAGCTCCGCTTTTTCCATCAAAAATCAGAAATCACCGAAGCAGAGATCAAGGAACTAAACGCTCTGCTAGAAAAATTTTACCATCACTAAGTATGGATATACAAGAAGCGCAAGAATCGTTAGGAGGACTCAACGAAGCCCTGAGTCAAATTCGCCAGGAGGTAGGTAAGATACTGGTAGGCCAAACCCAAATGGTAGACCTACTGCTCACGGCCCTGTTGGCCGATGGCCACGTACTGCTAGAGGGGGTACCTGGAGTAGCCAAGACACTAACGGCCAAGCTAGTAGCACGTACCCTTTCGGTAGACTTCTCCCGGATTCAGTTCACACCAGACCTAATGCCTTCGGATGTGCTGGGTACTTCCATCTTCAACATGAAGTCCAGTGAATTTGAATACAAGCAAGGCCCTATATTCTCTAACTTCGTGCTGATTGATGAAATCAACCGGGCACCGGCAAAAACCCAATCTGCCTTGTTTGAGGTCATGGAAGAGCGGCAAGTAACGGTAGACGGCCATACCTATAGTATGGCCCCGCCTTTCATTGTGATTGCTACACAGAACCCCATAGAACAGGAGGGTACTTATCGCTTGCCAGAAGCACAGCTGGACAGGTTTATGTTTAAGGTGGAGGTAAACTATCCTTCCCTTGACAGTGAAGTGGATATACTAAGGGGCTTTCACCAGCGCAACGATTCCGCCAAGCCCGAGGACATAAATTCAGTATTGACGGCTGAGGATCTGGCTAAGTTCCGCCAACAGATCCACTCAGTCCACGTAGAAGACAGCCTAATTCGATACATGGCTACGCTAGTGCAGCGTACCCGAGAAGACCAAAGCCTATACCTGGGTGCTTCACCACGTGCTTCCTTAGCCATTCTGGCTAGTTCCAAAGCCTTTGCCGCCCTGCAAGGACGCACCTTTGTAACTCCGGAAGATGCTAAATTTGTAGCCCTGCCCGTATTGCGGCATCGCATCATGCTCACTCCTGAAAGGGAGATGGAAGGCGCCACCACCGATGAAGTACTAAAGGAGTTGATTGACAACGTGGAGGTACCTCGCTAGTGGTTCGTTTCATCCGGTCATTATATTTCCCCATCCGACTTTTTGCCCTTTTGGGAGCAATGGTCATAGCCTTCGTGGTGGCATTTTACGTTCCCGTCATCGAAGGAGTGGTGCGCATTATTCTATTTACCCTCATCGGTCTCACCCTCTTTGATTTACTACTTCTTTACACCCAACGTCACGGAATATTTGCACGCCGCACGGTAACCGACCGCCTCTCCAATGGAGATATAAATCCCGTAGAGATTGTCGTGGAGAACCATTATGCCTTTCCCATTCATACCACCACCATCGACGAAATACCGCATCAGTTTCAGCGGCGAGACATCCGTTTCCTAGCCAATTTACCCTCTCGGGGCAGCAAAGTGATTAGCTATGAGCTGCGCCCCGTCAAGCGTGGTGAGTTCGTTTTCGGCAAAGTTCACGTGTACGTGAACACCGTAATGGGATTGGTGACCCGCCGCTACACTTTCGACCAAGGAAAGGATGTAGCCGTTTATCCCTCCTACATGCAAATGCGGAAATATGAATTGCTGGCCATTCATAATCAACTTACCGATTCCGGTATAAAGAAAATCCGCCGGGTAGGACACAACCGAGAGTTCGAGCAAATCAAAGAATACGTAGTAGGGGATGACATCCGAACCATCAACTGGAAAGCCACTGCACGAAGGAATCAGTTGATGGTCAACTCCTACCAAGATGAAAAAGCCCAGCAGGTATACGCCGTAATAGACAAAGGGCGCGCCATGCAAATGCCCTTTGAGGGCATGACCTTACTTGACTATGCCATCAATGCCAGTTTGGTCATTTCTAACATTGCTATCCTCAAGTCGGACCGGGCTGGCCTGGTTACATTTCAGCATAAAGATGGCACACTGATACCCGCCAGCAGGCGCAATGCCCAGATGCAATTGTTGATGGAGGCGTTATACAAGCAAAAAACAGCCTTTAAAGAAGCCGACTATGCTCGGCTGTATACCCGTTTGCAATACAAGCTTACCCAGCGGAGTCTACTGCTATTATTCACTAATTTTGAGAGCCATGCGAGCCTGGAAAGACAGCTACCCTACCTTAGAAAGCTGGCCAAACGGCACGTATTGGTAGTGATTTTTTTCGAAAATACCGAGCTGCGGCAGCTTCTGGATAAGCAAGCCGAATCCTTGGAGGAGATATACATCAAGACTATTGCAGAGAAATTCAGTTTCGAAAAACGGCTCATTGCCAAGGAACTCAAAAGGCACGGCATTCATACGGTTCTCACCGCGCCACAAAATCTAACGGTGGACACAATCAATAAATATTTGGAGTTAAAGGCGAGAGGCATCATATAGGTCGAAAATTGTCTACTTCATTCCCGTGACCTGAAAATTCTTTTTATTTTTATACCCTTTGGTTATGATTTAATTGGAGAAACGGCCCTGCGAGTAGGTTTAGTGCAGGGCATGAGTATTTATTATTTATGGTTGACGAGCATATTTTAGTCGCTGCTGCGGACGCAGTGCGTTCTGGCGTAGCCATTGTAAATCAGAATGGTAGTATCCTTTGGTCCAATCAAGCGTTCGGATCGTTATTGAGCCTCACCGATAAGGAGGTTTGGCAGAATCAATCCATAACTGAGGTACTGGACATTCCCCCTTCCAACCAACGAGACCAAGCCACAATCTTAAACGGCCTGAGTTCACTACAGGAGTTCCGATTAGAGTGGGCCATGCCTCAGCGCAATGGCTCTCAGGTCTGGATAGAAGCTCAAGGTTATCCTATGCAACATTCGGAGGGCTTTGGGGAATACATCATCACGCTGGAAGACATTTCCCAACGTAGACGGTACCAAAACCAACTACGAGAGAGCCAAAGTAGATTCCGGATGCTCTCAAATAATTCGGCGGTAATGATGTGGACCACCAACGCAGACGCGCTGGTTACCTTTGCGAATAAGGCTTGGTGTGACTACACGGGCCGACCGATGGAAGCCGAGCTCGGTTATGGCTGGACGGAGAACCTACACCCAGAGGAGAAAGACCACCTCTTGAATGAGTTCAAGAGTATTTTTGATCATAAACAGCCTTTCGAGGTAGAGTATCGGGTAAGAAAAGCGGATGGTACTTACGGCTGGCTGCTGGAGCGGGGGATCCCCATGTATGAAGCCAATGATGTATTTGCTGGCATTATGGGAACCTGCTTCGAAATCACAGATCGGAAAGCTACTGAGTTAGAGCTCAGCCGAAAAAGCCGGGCTTTGGATGCCGTGGGCAGCACCTACAGTTCTGCATTCAAGCATCAGATTGATCAACTAGAAGAAAAAATTAGCAAGATGAATCTTGAAAGCCAATCCGGCGTATCAGGGCTGGTAGCTTCTTTAGATGCACTCAAGCACACCTACGCTGAGATGGAGAACGAACTGCTAGTAAGCTCGCAGGAAGAGGAACCTGCCTTCAAGCTTCCCCTCCCAAAATTCATTTTTGTTTAAGGCTAAGGCTTATCAAGTGAAAAGCGCAGCTAGTAAAGGGAAACTCCCCACTAGCTGCGCTTTTATATTTTTGCCTGGAAAGGACTTACACCAATTCTCCTTGTTTGATCATTCTGCCTTCCATTTTAGCACACAATACACGCTTCTTCTCCCTAATATCCTCGGTTTGCTCCTGACGATGGTAGTAGCGCAATAGCTGCGTTCCATAGTGCATAAAGACCTCGTCAGTCACCTCAGGCCCCTTTTCAAAATCATAAATTGCGGGTTCCTGTACATTGAAGAAAGCCCCTCCCGTAGTATGCACTACCCTATCATGCTCCAACTCATACGTACGAGCATCGGCAGTTACGTTGCCATTTACATCATTAGCCCCATAGCAATGCAAAGTGATGTAGGGTTCCGAAGTAGCATTCCCCATCTGATGGATCAGCGCGTTATTCACTTTTACGATTGAGCCTTTGGGCAGTATCTCCATTTTTGAGAAGTCCAACACACCGTCCTTCAAACAGTAGATTTGGTGATGCACATGACCAAATACCTGCAAGGCTCCCCACTGAGTATAACCGTGGTTGTGTATGGAAGAGTAGTACCCCGGATTCCAAGACATAACCATCAACTCAAAGTTGCCTTTATCTATCACCAGTTTACGACCATAGCAGTCATTCGCAGGATGATCGAAGTCAGCAAAAGGCAGGAGGTCTTCTTCTTGAATATCAGCAGCTTTCAATATCTCCCCGGCCCGAGCGGGGTTCAGTTTGCCTTCCGTTTCAAAGGCGTCGGCCAAGTTATTAATGAGCCGATTTAGTGAGGTAGGTAAAGTCTGTATTTCCATGTTAAATCAATTCCACTTAGAATATACGGCTTTTGCGAAGTGGTCACAAGACCAGTTGCATAATCACTATATCCATCCACTGGCCATTCTTGAATCCGATCTCCTTCTGTGTACCTACGATGGTGTAGCCCAGCTGTAGGTTGTATTGGATACTAGATTCGTTGATCGCAAAGATTTTGGCGACCAAATGATGATAATCCATCGACCTAGCTTCAGTAATCAAGTGCTTCTTCATGGCAGAACCGTACCCTTTCCGGGTCTCCGATTGCCGCAAATAGACCGCAGTTTCACAGGCAAACCGATAACCTTCCCGGTCGCTGTAGCGCTTGATGATACCCCAACCCACTACATCGTCTCCCTTCACCTGAGCGTACAGACGCTCCCGCGCGTGAAACTTACTTACCCACCCGGCAATATCGGCTTCAGATTTTATGGCTTCCTCCATAGAAGCATTTCCCTTGTGAATGGCCTCATTGTAGATTTCTGCAATGGCTCGATAATCTTCGGGCCGGGCCGGTATGATTTTTACTTCACTCATGCAGGTTGGCTGGCCAGGGTCAACACTTTACCAGGGTTGGATTGCCTGATTTCCCGCTCAGCGATCACCAGCTGCCCATTTACCCACAGATATTCTACCCCATCCGAGAGGCTTTTGGGTGCCATGTAGGTCGCATTAGCTTTAAGCGTTTTGGGGTTCAGCAATACCAAATCAGCGAAGTAACCATCTGCGATTTGTCCTCTTCCCTCCAGCTTAAACATGTCTGCTGGCAAGTAGGTAATCTTATGAATGGCCTCTTCCCAACCCAATGCCTTCAGGTTGAGTACAAATCGCTCCAAAAATTCCGTAAACGCGCCGTAAGACCGGGGGTGTGGCTGCCCTATAGTTTTGGGGGCATTAATAGGATAACTCCACGAATCCGTACAGATCATACTATTAGGCCATAGCACGGCCGCATCAATATCATCCTGATTGATGCAGTGATATACAATCCAGGTTTCGGTGCTTTTAATCAGCATATCTGCAATGGCCTGGGCCTCGGAAATATGCTGCTCTTGCGCAATTGCAGCTACTGTTTTGGCAGCATATTCCTCATACTCATCAGAAATAATCAGCATCAGATCCAAGTCATAATCCCGCTCTACAATGTAGTTGGCAATTTCCTCCACAGCCTCCGGCTTACGGAGCTTATCGGGCACCTGAGCGATGCCATCTTGCAGGTAATGCTTCGGGATGAAAGCCCTTAGCTTTGTAGATATAGCCGTATACGGATATACGTCTACGGCTGCGGGCATGTCCGGATGCTTTGCGTTGAATTCCTCAATCTGCTTGAGCACCTTGGGAATTTTGCCCCAGTTTTGTTTTTCGGCTGCCTTCAGGTGGCTTATCAACGTACGAACCCCTGCCCGCTCACTGATAGTCAAGGCCTCCGTTACGGCTTCTTCCACATGGTTACGCTCATCTCGAATATGCGAAGCATACACGCCGCCATGGTCGGCCACTATTTTAGCCAATTCCACCAATTCGTCCATTTCGGCGAAGCAACCCGGCGCATAAATCAGCCCTGTAGAGAAGCCCAATGCACCCTCATCAATGGCCTTCTTTAGCTCACCCTTCATGGATTCCAGTTGGCCGTCTCTAAGCTCATTCCAATCGTCCATGTAGCCATGGCGAAGCGTGCTGTGGCCTACTAGGGTGGCAATATTGAACTGCAGTTTATCTTCTATGCGATCGAAATACTCACTAGTAGTTTTCCAGTCATACGGAAAACCGATATCCTCTGATAGCCGCTCCATGGTAGACTCCAAATGAGGACCAATGGGGGCCGGGGAGGTTCCGCAATTACCAAAAATCTCGGTAGTGATGCCTTGATACAGTTTATGGTCTGCAGCGTTAGGGAAAAAGTATCCAAAGCCTGTAGAGGCATGGGGATCAATAAAACCTGGCGCCAGAATCATTCCTGTACCATCTACAGTTTGCCTTGCCTCAGGCAACGGAGCCTGAGCATCCAACACCACAATTTTATCCCCATCAATGCCTACCGGCAGCTGCTTGGCGGGCTCTTTTAATCCGGTACAAACCGAGGCATTGGTAATTATATAATCCAGCATAGGTTATCGAAATCAAAAATCGTAGGAATAGTGGGCCACCTCCAAGCGCTTCATCACCTCCGGTAGCACCTCATAATTCACAAACTGATCAGGCTGCACAAAACCACCCTCCATGGACACCTCAGGCGTCACAATATCTTCGATGAAGTAACGAGAAGAAGGGCTTAAGTCATGGGCCCTGGCATCGGGCAGAAAACGGGCGAGCTCAAGATTCAACACCCTACCAATTCCCGTCTCGAACATACCCCCAATCCAGCAAGGGATACCTTCCGCTTGACAATAGTTCAGAATCTCCACACTGTGGGAGACCCCTCCTACCCTACCCAGTTTCAAGTTCAGTTCATCAATAGCGCCCAATGCTTTTAGCTTCATCAGGTCCCCGATGCTTTTTACTTCCTCATCGGCACAAACTCTTAGACTTGGATACTTGTCTTTCGCAGCCTGATAAACATCATACCGGCTTGGCGGTAGCGGCTGCTCAATAATGGTCTGATAGGTCTCTACAAAGTAGCCCAGCTTGTCCAGGTCTTCGTGGAAGTAACTCCCATTGGCATCAAACCCAGTATATACCTGGTTATCAAACAGTAAGGGATTGATATGCTCAAAGACGGAGGTGTCTACCGTAGGAGAAATCTTGAACTTAATTCGGCGGTAGCCGTCCTCGATGGCCCCTTTCACCACTTCGTAAGCTTCGCCTTTGTCCGTATAAATGCCCAAAGAAATCCCTACGGGCACTTTCTCTATGGCATGGGTAGCAATGTCCTGAGTGAAGGAGTAGCCACTAAGCCGACGTGCTACCTGAAAAGCAGCAGCCTCCACGGCTGCTTTAGTGAAATTCCATCCGCGAATGCGACGGAGAATGTGGAGTACCTGGGCAAGGGTTATCTCTTTCTGTAGCTGCGGCACAATGAATTTTTGCACTAGCATCACAGCACCATCCAAATATTCTTCGGAATAATAGGGGTCTGGTCGGCAGGAGCACTCACCGTACCCTGCTAATCCCTGAGCATCTACCCACTTGATTATGAGCACCTTACGGGAGTTACGCACTCCAATGCCAGAGGTGAAGGAGGTTTTCTGTGGAAGATCTAAGATAAAAAGCTCAATACGAGCGAGTTGCAGCGTCTGCTGTAGCAGTGTTTGGCTAAGCATGCCGCAAAGGTACTGTTTTTGGCCCCCTTTAGAAACCGATTGCGGAAAGGATAATTTAGTCTAGTTCCTCGTAATCAATGTACTCGCCTCCTTTAGAAGAAGCGGAGGTATTACGTTTGCGTTTCTTCTTCTCTGGGATGTAATCTATGCGCACGTTGCCATCCGATGGCTGGGAACTCTGTGGACGCTGAAAAGGATTTTGGGGCGGGCGTTGTTGACTTTGCTGCGGGGATGTGCCGACTCCCATTAGAAATTTGAATACACGGTTAAATACCAGGTAAATCAAGAATAGGATCAGTAAAAAACGAATAATCATCAGTGCGCTATACCAGTGGGTAGTATCAAGTTAACAAAGCCGCGGAAGAAAAACTCCCGCGGCATCTATTTTATTTAACTATCTACTCAGATACAGGTTGCGTTCACTGTATATTTTTTGGAAATAATCATCCAACAAATCATCAATGAAGTAGATGGCCTCACCCGTTGACTTCATTTCTGGCCCGAGCTCTTTGTTCACATTCGGGAATTTGTTGAAGCTAAATACCGGCTCTTTAATGGCATACCCTTTTTTGGTCGGGTTGAATTTGAAGTCCTTCACCTTGTTTTTACCCAACATCACCTTGGTAGCGTAATTCACATACGGCTCGTCGTAGGCTTTGCAGATGAAAGGCACCGTACGAGACGCACGAGGATTCGCCTCAATGATGTACACCTTATCATCTTTGATGGCAAACTGAATATTGATCAAACCAACTGTTTTCAGCGCCAGGGCGATCTTCTTGGTATATTCCTCAATCTGGCTCAAAACCAAATCCCCCAGGTTATAAGGAGGCAATACAGCATACGAATCTCCTGAGTGAATACCCGCCGGCTCAATGTGCTGCATGATCCCAATGATGTACACGTCCTCGCCGTCACAAATGGCGTCTGCCTCGGCCTCAATGGCCCCGTCCAGGAAGTGATCCAAAAGCACACGGTTATCAGGCATCTCGTTCAGGATGCCTACTACGTGCTTCTCCATTTCATCGTCGTTGATAACGATCTTCATGCTTTGGCCACCTAGCACATAACTAGGCCGTACTAGCAGAGGATACCCCAGCTCATTCGCCAACTCAAGGGCCTCATCTGCATCCTGAATAACACCGAACTTAGGGTAGGGGATTTCATTTTCAGCCAGCAGCGTGGAGAAGCGTCCACGATCCTCGGCCAAGTCTAAGGCTTCGAAAGATGTACCAAGGATCTTCACGCCGTAGCGCTCCAATTTCTCAGCTAGCTTGAGGGCCGTCTGGCCACCCAACTGCACAATCACCCCTATGGGCTTTTCGTGCCGAATGATGTCGTAGATATGCTCCCAAAATACCGGCTCGAAGTACAGCTTATCGGCAATATCGAAGTCAGTACTTACCGTTTCTGGGTTACAGTTGATCATGATGGTCTCATAACCAGCCTCTTTGGCCGCAAGAACCCCGTGCACGCACGAGTAATCAAACTCTATTCCTTGCCCAATCCGGTTAGGCCCGGATCCCAGCACGATTATTTTTTCTTTACCGGAATCAACCGACTCGTTTTCTTCTCCAAAAGTAGAGTAGAAGTAGGGCGTCTGTGCTTCAAACTCCGCCGCACAGGTATCTACCACCTTATATACACGCTGAATGCCTTCGTCATTTCGGCGATTGTACACTTCGCTTTCAAGACACTTTACCAAATGGGCAATTTGCCTATCCGCATAGCCCTTCAATTTTGCTTCTAGCAACAGATCCTTAGGCAGCGACTGTATTTCGTATTTCTGGATTTCTTTTTCCAGGACAATTAGCTCCTCCACCTGACGCAAAAACCAAGGGTCGATGTGAGTAAGCTTGTGGATGGTCTTGAAGGGGATACCCAACTTAAAGGCATCGTAAATATGGAAAAGGCGATCCCAACTAGGGTTCTCCAGACTCTCTAGTAATACTGCCTGATCTTTCTCCTCTTTTCCATCGGCACCCAATCCATTACGCTTGATTTCCAAGCTTTGGCAAGCCTTCTGTAGTGCTTCTTGGAAGTTACGGCCAATACCCATGGCTTCACCTACTGCCTTCATCTGCAAGCCCAATTTCACATCAGCACCTGGGAATTTGGCGAAGTTCCATCGAGGAATTTTCACGATCACGTAGTCAATGGCAGGCTCAAAGTACGCGGATGTGGTACCCGTGATGGCATTGCTTAGCTCGTCCAAATTGTACCCAATGGCCAGTTTGGCGGCTATTTTTGCGATCGGATACCCCGTTGCTTTGGAGGCCAAAGCCGAAGAACGCGATACCCTGGGGTTGATCTCAATACCCACGATCTCGTCCGTAGCAGGATTTACAGCAAACTGCACATTACATCCTCCGGCAAACTGCCCGATACCATCCATCATCATGATAGCCATATCGCGCATACGCTGGTACACCGTATCTGGCAGTGTCATAGCAGGGGCCACCGTGATGGAATCTCCCGTGTGCACTCCCATAGGATCAAAGTTCTCGATGCTACAGATGATAATAACGTTGCCATTACCATCCCTCAGCAACTCCAATTCGTACTCCTTCCATCCCAAAATGGACTGCTCAACCAGTACCTCATGCACCGGGCTCATGTGCAGCCCTCTATTAAGGGCCTTATCAAAATCCTCAGGTCTCTTTACAAAACCACCACCGGTACCCCCCAGGGTAAAGCTGGGGCGGATCACTAAGGGAAAACCAATTCGCTGAGCAATTTCTTTTCCTTCCAGGAAGCTACGGGCGGTCTGTCCTTCACAAACCTGCACCCCAAGCTCAATCATTTTGTGACGGAATTTCTCCCGGTCCTCGGTGGTCTCAATCGCCCCGAAGTCTACCCCAATCACCCGGACACCAAACTCTTCCCACAGACCAATATTGTTACAATCAATCGCCAGATTGAGCGCCGTCTGCCCACCCTGAGTGGGGAGCACCGCATCAATGTTATGTTTCTGAAGTATCTCCTTGATGGATTTCTTGGTCAACGGCTTCATGTACACATGATCAGCCGTCAGCTTATCAGTCATAATGGTGGCCGGGTTGCTGTTGATCAGCACCACCTCGATGCCTTCTTCCCGCAGCGAACGGGCGGCTTGCGAACCAGAATAATCGAACTCACAGGCCTGACCAATGATGATCGGCCCACTACCAATGATAAGGACGCAACGGATACTATTGTCTTTCGGCATGGATCGTTTGCACGGTTTTTATTGAGGTACGGACAAATTGGGGCAAAGATAGGGTGCTTAACTGAAACGAAGAAAGTTTATTGCCCAGGTTTGAAATTAATAATTGAGCTCCTGGATGATCAGGAGAAACCACAGGCCTCGACCAGATGTTGTCAAATATTTCTCCCTACCAAGAATGGTCGAAGATCATTAAGGGAAGGCACTGACCACGTTGGGATAGAAGGAAGAGAGTGGAAGGCCCAACTCATGCCCTTACATATCCATTGAGTCAGGGCATAGCAAAAGGAAGACTCCTTGAGCAAAGCTACCATGACCAAGCAGGAATGTGGACACTTATTATATATAGGAAATGGGAATTATAAACGAACCGACTTGGGTGCAGCAGGAAGGGTAGATTTCACCCAGTTAACCACTTTATTGGCAACGGTTTGAGAGGCTTCCTCAGCTACATCCTGAACAGGATTCATCTCTAAGGCCATGGAAGCGTTTGAAAGGTCGAAAAGAATGAACGCTGCACACAATACTCCTACACCCAAAAGCAAAGTATGCTGAAGGCGCTTGTTAGAGGAAGTATGGTTTTTGGTCGTTTTCATGACGATCAACATACAGCTATAACCGTGCCAAAAACAACAAAACCCTCTCAATACCGTAGAAAGAGGATTTAATGTTATTAGAAATCAAGAAAGTGTACGCATGCGAACGGCTCAATGGAAAAAAGCGTACACCTATGTTCGATTTAGGAAAGCAGAAAAGGGGGCTATTGATAGCGCATAAAAAAACCCCGCCAACTGGCAGGGTTTTCCGTCTCGAAACTTTGCAACCAACGCGTAACCTCAATTATGTAAAGGAGTAACCCATCTCCATAGATTTTACGCGCTGTCTGAGAGCAGCGGGATCGATATTAATGCGGTATTTCATTCGAATATACCGAGCAATCACATCGAGCCGTCGACCGCTGGCTAAATAGCGGTCCACCGTTTTGTTAATTACACAGTTCATAAGTAATGTTAAGGAATTGTATATATGGTCTAAACAATATATTAAAATTATCGCATTCCGCCAGAGTTTTAGATTGTATTTTTTTGATACACCTCAAAAATCTTCCTTTTCTTTAATTATTTGTGAAATAATTCAAAAGTCTGTTGCGACAACTATTCTCTGCTGGGCCGCCAATCGATTGCCATCTGGATGATAAAATACCGCTCGAATATAGTACGGCCCAATAGCTGCTAGCTCACCCGTTTTCAGCAACCCATCCCAAGTCACCCATCCCTGGGTGGGCAGTAATTCATTGGCTATCAGGGTTTGAACCTCTTTGCCCTGCAGATCATATATCGTAATAGTACCCCAATAGCCGGAAGCAGGTAGGGTATAATATATTGTGGTGAATTCTGGGGCTGCTTCCCCACGTGGGTCAAACACCAATGGGTCAGCAGACAATACATCAATGTCAGCTTCCCGACTTGTTATCGATTGGCTATTCGCCGTACCTGGAGTCCCGTATCCCAACGCTTTAGCCGCCGACTGCCAATTTTCATTCCACTGAGTTTTGGCGTCAAAATCAAGACGCTCTAAGCTCACTCCTTTTGTTTCAGCCAGCAAGGGAGAATGCCAGTCTACTGAATACACCAAGGCATCCATAAGGATTCCATCAGGCGTCCAAAGGGCAACGGAGCCTTCATTATTAGTCAAATTGGGCATGCCGGAAAGGGGCCAAATTACAAGGCTAGGCACCTCAGGAAAATGTGCCAAAAGCCCTTCTTTTTCTGGAGTAATGACCCGGTAGCTACGTGGCGGCAGCATCCAGCCTTCCGCTCGTGTAGATAACCGGACCCCCTGTGCGTGAGTGGTGTCTGTGCTGAGCACCCAGTCCGTCAAATTGAGATATCTATCCGAACGATTGTAGATTTCCACGAAGTCTACCCCGCCAAACAGGGGATCAAAAAGCACTTCGTTTAGGATAATATCATGTTGCTGAGGAATTTCTGGGCGTGCAAAAGATACCTTTTGGTCAGTAAATGACACATTTCCAGAACAATCGGCTATTTGCGAAACCTCTAGCTCGTACAACTGTCCCTTTGCGATGGGCTCTGAAAATACGATCTGCAAGCTATTCGGCTGGCTCCATTCCTGGTCTACCACCCAGGAAGCTACCTCCGGTTGTAACGCTAACCGTAGCTGAGTACCCAAGGGATAGGCTAAGGACTCATTGAAAGTGAGGAGGAGAGTGGTGCTGTCTACCAT
>DMST01000218.1:24377-31595 GCA_003454975.1 Cytophagales bacterium
AGTCTACCAGCACCCCAGCCGACAATTCAGGAGCGAGAAGGTCCGGCTGACTGGCACTTACGAGATTAGCACGCCCAGGGCTGCCGCCTTCCGCTGAACGATTGGGGGCCCAATTGCTGCCATCACGACAGGGCTGGCTCTGGTCTACCATCTCCCAGCTAGCGCCTTCCCAAGTATCCTCAAACCAATCCGCAGGATACGTGATTTGGTGTAGCGGCTGATGGTTGGCCGCATACAGCCGCAAAGGTTCACCGGCTTTGTTAAGGGTACGCCAGCCAGAAAGCCCCAATACTTGCCCATAGCTGCTAAACCTACCTACCTCTGCGCTTGGGCATAAGATCAAGTAGGATTGAGGGGCCAGGGTGGCGGGGGGAAGCATAACGGTACCTGTAGCATCTTCTAAATGTACCCCACCAAGCTCCAGGATATCATCCGAAGCATTGAATAGCTCTAGGTATTCACTGGGGGGCAGCGGAACCTCATCAGTAGGATGCGGCCGTATTTCGGTGACTACTAGTTCCAAGTACTGTGGAGCACGCCCAACAACCAAGGAAACCAAAGTATCGGGCATAAGCTGCCCGATGCAGTCTCTAGCACCCGATATCTGTATGGAGAATACACTCCCAGAATCAATACCGGGCATAAAACTTACCGTAATTTGATCTCCGGCTGCGTTAAACCGCTGCTGGGCAACTACATATTCCCCTGAGAATTGAATTACGGGCGGCGTAAGTGTATCAAGTCCTTCAGAAAAAGAAAGGAGTACGTCTTCTGCGGAAAGCAATCCGGCCGAAATCAATTGAGGGGCCGTGGTATCTGGAGACCATTCTGCCAAGGAATTGGCATATCCAGGTGTGCCTCCCAATTGATTAAGAGAAGAGGCCCATAGCTCTGATCCTAAACAAGGGTTGTCTCCTGGAGCGCGTTCTAAGGACACCCCACCGTTTTCTGCTGCCTCAAGGGTATGCCAGGCATCGCTGTAGGTAAGAGAAGCTAAGAGCTGGCCCCGATGATCTAGCAAAGTGAGCGTCTCGCCCGCATTGTTGAGGGAAGGGAAGCGAGTAACGGGCAAGTGGAAAACCGAGTCACCAAATTGGCCACTAGCTGTAGTGCCGGTGATGAGCAAATAGGATTCCGTAGACCACCAAGTGCCAGGCAACCGGGCCGTATCACGGCCATCAGTGAGCTGCCAATCTTCCACCCAAAGAGAGTCTGCCGATCCATTATACAATTCCACATATTCATTTTCTGGGAGCCCTACCGCTGGTAAAGGGTCGGCCATTACCTCGGTGAATGAAAGTAATCCTACCTCTGGGGTCGCCCAAGAAGGCACGTATACGGTTGCTTGAAGATCGGCTGCAAAATTTCCTGCCGAATCTTCCACGTAACCAACATTGAGCACGATGCTATCTGCTTCAGCAAATGCATTTTCAAAGGTCAACCGAAAGATTCGGTCTTCGAGTTGCTGCAAATCCACAAGCGCATGATCATCCATCGCAAGGCTTATTGCCCCTTCGTCCAAATCCACAGGTTCTGAGAATCGCACCTGTAGCTGTCGACGGCCAACCAACCAAAGGCTATCGATACCTGGGGCTTCAGTATCTATATATATAGTGTAGCGAACCGATGGAAGCCCTACCTCCCACCCGTCCCAGCGAACCGGAGTTACTAAGGTATATTCGGTATTCTCCTGAAGTGAGTCTCTAAAGACCCATTGCTCACCCTGCTCAGTCATCACCACCGATTCCGGCGATAGAGAGTCCGGCAATATCAGGTACTCTGAGGCAGTATGTGGGTAGAAAGCACTCAGGTCAGAGGCATATTCCAGTGCCAGCAGCTGCGGGTGCATCCATTCCACCGCCTGTAGCACCACCGGGTGGCCGAGCGATAGCTCCTGGAAAGCAGGCCATTGCGTAGAAAGTATCTCATTTTCTCCTGCATCAACTGGCTCCTTAAAACCCAATAGATACCCACCCTCTCCAGTTGCTTGGTAACGGGAAATCTCTCGAGTGCCAAAAGCGAAATCAGCCACCGATAGGCTAGCTCCTGCATCAGGGGGATAGGATTGAAGATACAGGGAGGTATCCGAGCTGAACCAAGCGCGCACCCAGTTGGCGTCTGGCAAGAACCAGAGAGTGTCCATCACCCTGGAATTTCCCGAGGCATCGGTAAGGACTCCTTTAACTTCATGGTCCACAGCCGGGGCAACTGCATACCAAATATGTTCTTGGTAAGGATTCGACCATAAAGAATCAGAAGGCCCGCCGTCAACCCAAAGCGAATCCAAGGAAGCGAGGTCTTCCGAAAAGGTAAGGCGGAGCAGCGTATCGGCTAACTGAGCAACTACCACCAAGCTGGGTGCAGTAGTATCCCAAACAAAATCATAGGTGCGGGCTTGAGAGGAGACGTTGCCCCAAAGATCGTGGACGCCCCTCACCTTTAGGGTATAGGCAACCTCTTGAACGAAAGGGACTTCCCAATGAAGTCGCGCGGAGTTGTCATCCAATAGCTCAACCGACAAAGGAGCAATACCATCAGGATCTAAGGTATAACGGGTTGCAAAAACTGCAGAACCCGAATCTACGGGCTCATCAAAGTATACCCTTAGCTGAGTAGCGTTTTCCACCGACACCAAGTCAATACGTGGGGCCTCCTGATCCCAAACAAAGGATGTGGTAGGAGTAAACAATCGGAAACCGGTAGAATCGTACAGATTCTGAATCTGCAACGAACACACCCTATCTTCTGAAAGCGCCTCAGGCCACACAAGATTCACCGCCAATGAGCCATTAGCCACCACTTCGGCGGGCCCAAATTCTTTGCCCTGTAACCAATAGTTTTCAGGATCGAGGCCGGAGATAGAATCTATTTTTTGGGAAAAGACGACGGTGGTTACAAAATCGGATAGCCCGTAGGCCGTGTCCACAGCATTCTCAAAAGAAAGATAGACAGAATCCCTGTTCGTTGGATTGCCTACGACATCCTTCACACCATCCCAACCCACCCAAAGTGGGCTTCTGGCGGAAAAGGCCTCATCAAGGCGAAGGACCATTTCTTGGTTGGTAAGCAGCTCAACCTCCTGAATAGCGGCACTCTTTACGAAGAACCAGGAAGTATCCACAGCTTCGCCCAAGGATTCATTCCATACAAGTCGAACTGCATTCCAATCAGCCATGAAGGCTTCTACCAGTTCAGGAGCCAGCGTATCCCATTGAAAATAAATGGTGGTATCTGCCAACACATTGCCTTCGCAATCCTGTACCGCATCCAGCGCTAATGTATAGTCCTGATTCGCAACCAAGGAGTCAGGAAAATACAGCCAAAGGTTCTTCTGGTCACCAGCCCAACTGCCGGTAAAAGAAATCGTAGGATCAGCATTCCACTGTAGAAAAGTGGTATCCGTTTCCACCGGTTCGCTAAAGGTGAGTTGTATGGAGTCTGGCAAGTAAGAGCCAAGATGTATTAACTCCGGGGAAAGGGTATCCGGGCTGAGGTCCAAAACACTGTTGGCCTGATTCGGCGTGGCTCCGGTTACATCCAGGGAAGCACGCCAGTTGTTCTCATCACTACAGATCCGGTCAGGATTGATTCGTTCCAAGGACCAACCACCATCTTTTTGAGAATCCCGATACCAGCTATCGTCGTAGAATACCGAATCAATGGTATTACCTACTGGGCCCGCCAACCAAACCGCTTCTCCCCCATTACTTAGGCTATTCCAGTCAGAAATCTCTACTACAGTTCCAGTGAAGGAATATTCGCTGGTGTCTGGAAGAAGCAAAACCCAACCTCCCGGCTCAATAGATACCGTATCGAGTTCCCCTCCGCTTAGCTGGCAACCCGCCAATGAATAGGCGCGATCTGTCCGGTTATAAATCTCAACAAACTCTCGATTACTTTCTGTAGGCCATATCAAGGAGTCCGGCAATAGATCCTTAGGATTAGGATCTGCAAATAGCTCATTTATAATAAGCGCACGGCTCGGAATAGAAGCTTCAAAAAAGAACCTGATGGTAGTATCTAGTTCTGAGTTTCCTTCCTCATTTACTAGTCCCCTCAGGGTGAGTGCGTATTGGTTGTGCACCAATTCCTCTTCCCAAACCAACATCAAGGTATCAGCCACCACAGTAGTGGATAGAGGGAGGCCCATCTCTCCATCCAAATAGGCTGAGTCAGCCTCCAGGCTCGGAACTGGCTGGTTGAAAATCATCCAAATATTTTGGCTGTCCTGCACCTGAAACTCCAGCACCTCCAGAGGCAGGTAAGAAAATGAAAACACCGCTGATTTCAGCGAATCCACGGCGGCTTCTTGCGATGCCAGATTGCTAAGCTGCATCTGAAAATCTCCGGCCACCAGTGCATAGGGCAAAGTCAGGGTTATCTGATTAGGAGTAGAAGAATTCCAATCCACTGCTTGCACTAATTCTCCGCTTGCTACATCTGAGAAATTGGAAATGGAGCTGGCCGAGAGACTATCTAAACCGTAATTGAAAAACAGCTGAAGGTGCTGCTCATCGAGTACTTGCCCCTCCACCAAACGCAATTGGGCTTGATACGTAAGACTCGCGCTTCCTGAGAATAAACTGTTCCCCAGGCTGTTTTGTAGACCATCATAAGAGATAGTCAGTTCGTCTCCAGGAGTTATGGCAGGGGTAAAATACACCCACACACTGCTACTATCGTTGGCATAGCTTATACTATCGATAGTTCCTGCGGAGAGTGAAATCTCTGTACTGGGCAGGTGCAAATTTTGATTGGCTTGCAGCCAAAAAGCAGTATCCGAATAGATAACTGCGCTATCTACTTGTAGCTGTAAGTAAGAAAATGCTAAAGAGTCCGGTTCTGTACGGAGATCCCCTCCCGCAGAAGTGATGGAATTGACCGTCAGGTACTGGGTACCGTTTGCTAAATTACTGGTACTCAATATCACCTGGTTGGGGTGATCAGAAGACCATACTGCACCGAGCAGGGAGTCTCCTGAAAGGGTATAGTTAGCCAGTGTGGTTGCAGAGGAGGAGTCCAATTCAGCATCCCAGGTGGCTACCAGGGTGTTTTGATCCGAGGCCGATAATGACGTAAGCCTGGGGCCGGCTTCCCGCAAAGAAACATCGTCCATCAGCCAGCGAGCAGCACTGCCACTCCCGTCACCTCGGGAGACCGACCACCGAATCAGCACCGACTCAACTCGGGTCAGTGAATCAGGCAACTCTACCAGGAAACGCTCATAAACCGAAAAATCTTCGTTGGAGAAGGTACTCTCCTCCCCTATTGACACTGGGTCACTATAGGAAAAACCTGAGTCTACGGACCAATCAAGTTGGACCAAGCTAGGGCGAGTAGATGTGGAGCCATTCTTGTCACTTGCAGCAAAAAAGGAGAGCTGTGGATGAACCAATGCTCTGAAATCTGCCCAAAAGAGGACTTCGCCATTAAAACTGCTAGTGGGCACTACAGCGATGGCCTGACTACCAGAAACTACCGGCGTATTACGAATATGGATACGGCTGTTGGAACTTCTAACATCATTGCCCCACCAATGCTCCAAAAACCATACATTCTCTCCCGTGGTCAGCGAGGCCTCAAAACCTTGTGAATACGGAAAGCTGGCAACTTGGGAATAGCCGGGAACTAGCAACCCAATACAAAAGGCGCTGAGCCAAAAATTGCGCCACATGGCTGTTTACGTT
This sequence comes from Cytophagales bacterium, assembly GCA_003454975.1. Classification (GTDB taxonomy): domain Bacteria; phylum Bacteroidota; class Bacteroidia; order Cytophagales; family Cyclobacteriaceae; genus DMST01. The sequence goes on from DMST01000218.1 coordinate 30,065, forward strand.
GGTACCGAAGTAAAATACCAATGATTATGCAAAATCTGAATAAACCGATGGATATTTACCAAGCCATAAGTTGAATTAGGGTAAAAGTAATCTAACCGGTACATATTCTTAAGGGAGAAACTTGTGAATAACCCATGATAGGAAATGGAATACCATGGGAATATCTCCCACAGGTTAGATAAAGCATACTGAACTAGAAGGGATTCTCAGTGCCTATCCCGCGATTTCATTGCTCTGTGGAACCTGGTTATGGGAGAGGTATAGGCAGGAAGAAGGATAGGGCTTATCTACACCACCTTCGATCAAGGAAAAAATATGAATGCAACCCGGAATGGCAGATCATATTTCTTTTAAGGAAATGATTCCAAAAGGTAAAAATTACGTTATGGAATTGTAGAGCGAGATGCATCTTATAAAAAAAGGAGGTGCGGCTCGTGGCAAAGCCAACCGGTTGAACTTCCGGAGGGTCGAAAAAGTTAAAAAGTGTAGTTAATTTACCCTTCTTTTCTAATTGCATACGTATGCTAGTACCTTATGAAGAACTACCGGCAACCAGCCGGGTATGGATATACCAAGCTAACCGCCCACTCACTGAGGCCGAAACCACTCATGCTGAGGCATTTGTACGTACCTTTATCGAGCAGTGGCAAGCGCATGGCCAACCGGTAAAAGGCGATGTGAAGGTATACCACCAGCGTTTTCTGGTATTGACCGTTGACGAAGGATACACCGTACCCACGGGTTGTTCCATCGATGCATCGGTACATTGTGTCAATGAACTGGAACAAAATTTGGGGGTTGTTTTTACGGACCGTTCTCAGGTGGCGTTCTTGCGCGAGGGCGAAATCTTTATGATGCCCATGCAGCAGATCAAAGAAAAGGTAGCCACCGGGGAGATTACTCCTGAGACGGTTACTTTCAACCCGATGGTGGCCAACAAGCACGACTTGGAGTCACGCTGGACCATCCCTGCCGGGGAATCCTGGCTGGCGCGCTACTTCAAGTAGTCGCCAAAAGAGTATTAAGATATATTTTAATTAACACCCATGCGGATTACCCATCCTATTACCCGTATCCTAGCCTGGCCCGTGCTCAGCCTTATTTTGCTCAGCGGTTGCGGTGCCATGAAGACCGCCAACAAGGCATTTGAGCGCGGCCAGTACAACGTAGCCATTCCGCTGTACGAGAAGGCCGCCCGTAATTCTAAATACTCCGCCGAAGCCAATTTTCAGATTGGGGAATGCTATCGGCTCACGAACCGCATGCGTGAGTCACGTCCCTTTTATGAAAATGCCATCGACGCGGACTATTATGACGAGGCGGCCGAATTTTACCTGGCCTTCTCCATGAAAGCCAATGAGGAGTATCAGGAGGGACAGTCGCAACTGGATGACTACCTGACGGCGGCTACCAATTTTGAGTACATAGAACGTGCTAAGCTGGAATCCCAAAACCTGGACGTGGTGCAAAGCCTGCTGGGTGAGGATAGCTACTACCGGGTAAAAAATCTGGAAGCCATTAACACCCCTGC
>DMST01000218.1:31653-31910 GCA_003454975.1 Cytophagales bacterium
TGCGGCTGCAGAATACTCGCCCGTATACAACAAGGGAGAGCTATTCTTTACGCGGGCTACGGGTGGCGGTAAAGTTTCTAAGGCTACGGGCTTGGCCCAAACGGACCTATACAAGGTGAAGGTGAACGGCGCACGCCCTGACCTATCCACCCTAGAGATGCTGGATGATCTGATCAACGATCCGCTGGTAAATGAAGGTTCTATTACTTTCTCACCGGATGGTTCCATTATGGTATTCGCTAAGGGAAACCGAGGCG
>DMST01000128.1 GCA_003454975.1 Cytophagales bacterium
GCCCGTGCCTACGAGCAACTTAAGCAAGAGTTGGTTGCCAAGTACGCCACCGACCGGGGAGCCTATCGGAACGGTAAGACCGAATTTATCCAGGAGACCCTGGCTTTGATAGAGGACAAGGTTATGTAAATCTGTGTCAAACTGTAGGAAGGAGATTGTAATTTATTTCATCCAGTGGTGAAAGATGGAATAGGCTTGTAAGGTGTTGATAATTTATGAGCTAAGGTGAAATATGACAAAGACTATGGCAAAGAAACTCTTGATCATTATCACCCTGTCTTGGGCACTGGCGGCCTGTTCCGGAGGGGAAGAGCAAGATCTCAAACCGGACGACTTACTGGGCGTATGGTCAGGCCTGCTTTTCCAAACCGAGTCACCCTACGACTCAGCCTTGGTTGACCTTACGCGTGAGCCTTCTGAGTTGCTACTCTACAAGAACGAGGAACTTACCACCCTGCCGATTACTCGTCAGGGGGAAGTCCTGTTCGCCAAAGGATCGGGCGGTTTACGATTTGATGGTTTTATGGACCAGGACCACCAACTTCAGGGAATCTTGACCCATAACCTTTGGGCTAAGACCTTGGATTTCAGCGGTGTGGAGAACCGATGGGTCGCCCCGGTGCACAAACCCGAAATCATCGATACCGATTATCAAGTGTACCTGGAGTTTTACCAGGACTTCCTAGGGGAGTTGCAAGCTTACATCCAGAGCAACAAGGAAAACCGGGCCCTCCACTTCCTGATCGAAGAAGTAAGCGTGAAAGGAAACTCCATCCGGTTTTCCATTACCAACCCCCGGTTTTCCCTAGCCGCTACGTATGATGCTCAAAACCAGGAGCTTGCCTTAACGTATGGAAATGTTGGTGGCAAACGTACCGTATCGTTGACTCGGCTGCCGGAAAACCAATGGGGTGGTTATCTACCCCGGTCCAAAACGGAACCCTACACTTACCACATTCCTCAATCTCCGGGGGCTTGGCTACCTGCCGCGCCTCTAAACGAGGTCGGGATTGATCCCTCCGTTTTAGACTTTCTAGGTGCAGTCAAACAGGGTCGCTATCCCCATCTCCACAGCGTCATCATCACCAAAGATCAAAAACTGGTGCTTGAAGAGTACTTTCATGGCTACCACCGGGACTACCTCCACGATATCCGGTCCGCGTTCAAATCTTTCGCATCCCTTACCTTGGGCAAAACGATGATGCAAGATGCTTCCTTAACGGTGGATAGCCGCATCCTTGATTTTTACCCTGACTACGGAGGAGACGAAGCCGAAAAGCATGGGATCACCGTAGGGCACGCGCTCACTATGAGTACCGGGCTACAGCTAGAAGATGAGGACGAAATGCAGTGGGAACACCCAGACTGGGTGCAACATAAGCTGGGTCTCCCCTTGGTGCATGCACCGGGCAAAGCATTCGAGTATTCCTCCGGCGGCACCCACCTGTTATCAGGAGTGATGCAGCAGGCCACGGGTACCTACCTGCCCCTTTTCTTGTACCAGGAGGTATTGCACCCCATGGGCATCCATCAGTTTCAGATGCTCACCTCGCCCATGGGTAGGGGCTACCTGGCCGGTAATTTCTACCTGCGACCCATCGACTTTACCCGGTTCGGGTTGCTCGTGCTCAATGACGGGCAGTGGGCAGGCGAACCCTTGATTGATGCTGCCTGGATACAGGAGTCCACCAGCCCCCAGATCATCAATACCTACCCCCAGGGCAGCGACTACGGCTACCTCTGGCGACTGCTGGACCGCCCCGTGGGCAGTCGCCAGGTACGTACCATTGAGGCCTGGGGCAACGGTGGGCAATACCTGATCATCATCCCCGAATGGAACATGACGGTCACCTTTACTGCTGGCAACTACAATTTGTTTCCTGAAATGGAGATACCCTTGGAGATACTGGAAGAGTACATTTTGCCCGCGGTACAAGCAGATTAAGACATGACCCTGTACAAGCGCCTGTAACAAACTCCATAGGGGATCGTCTCCTCAAAAAGGAACATGAAACTTCGCCTACTTCTTCCCCTATTTTTTTGTGTCGATTGCTTCCATCTGACCCCAGTTCTTGCCCAATACGCATCTACAGCGCCTATACCCAAAGTAGACCAACTACTTACCAGCCTACTGGACCGTACCCAGGTGGCCGGCCTTTCCGTATCGGTGATGCAATCCGGAGAGCTGGTCTACAGCAAAGGCTTGGGCTATGCTCGCGTTAAGGAAGAAATACCCATGCAACCTACCACGCCTAGCCGTACGGGTTCGGTGGCCAAGGTGCTTACCGCCACCGCCTTGGGCAAGCTGGCTACCGACGGTAAGCTAGACCTTGATGCCCCGCTGGGCCAGTACCTCCCGTTCCTCAAGGAACCTTTTGCCACGCTCACCACCCGGCAGGTAGCCGGGCATACCGCGGGCATCCCCCACCGGCCTGCCGCTGCCAGGCCCGAAAGCCGACACTATGCAGAGGTAAAGGAAACCCTCTCTTTCTTCGATGACCTCTCGCTGGACTTTACGCCAGGTAGTCAGTACCAATACTCCACCTTGGGCTACAATCTACTGGCCATCCTCATCGAGGAGCTTTCCGGCAAACGGTACGCAGACTATATGGCGGAGGCAATTTTCCGGCCACTGGGTATGGACCAAACCTACCCCGATCCTGGAGCTGATTTATCCCAGGCAGATGCCCATTTGTACTACCTCAACAAGGGCAAGCTGAAGTGGGACCGCAGGCCCATCGACGGCAGCTACAAGCTAGCCGGTGCCGGATTTCGAAGCACATCAGAGGACCTGGTAAAAATGATGGTAGGGTACCAAAATGGATTCATTTCCCCGGGGGTGCGAGAAACCATGTTCACTAGTGGTCTGCTCGCTGATGGAGAGGCCACCCACGTAGGCCTCGGCTGGCGGCTCAACCGCGATATCCACGATCGCCCCACCATAGAACATGCCGGTAGCTGGCAAGGCGCCCGTACCGTGGTGGTGCATTACCCCGCAGAGGACCTTTCGCTTGCCATCATGATCAATACGCAATGCGTTCTTTTTATTGAAGAAACTGCCCACCTCATTGCGGACCAGTTTTTGAGCAAAACGGGTGGAACACCCTCAGTATCTAAGCCCGCTCAGCCGCTTACCGTCCGAAACACTGGATATGACGGTAGTGTCACTACCCATACCGGAGAGCTAGCGCTTACAGAGGGCGCACCCGGCATCCTTTTCATGGATATGGACAGCGACTGGTTAAGACAAAACCCGGTGTATCCATTGGGTACCGCTCAAGATCACGCCCTGTCTACCCCTTACGGGTTGCTCTATCTCCAACTCGACTTCACCCAGCAGCCCTTGGGTAAGTTATACCAATACCAGGTGCTGGGCGATCCCTTTCATATGCGGCAACAACCTACGCTTACCTTGCAAGCTTCTCAGTAAGTCTGCACTGTCCCCAGCGTCCCGCTTGGAACCCTTGGGCGAACGAAAGCTTAAAGCTTTCTACTCCATGCCAGCCAATCCAATAGGAATGATTTTCTGGCAAGTACCGTTCCTACGGAACTCTGGAATTGCAGGGCTCGCTTGACCGTGCCTAAAAAGGCACGGCTATCATTTAGTGCCGTCGCGCTGCGACTCAAATTGTACTGATTTGAAGTCTCACTTTTCCGGTTTTTAGTGTTGAACGAATCTCCGAATTAGGTTAAGTCGCGTAGTGACGTCTCTAAAGGGTAGGCCTGGGTTTCAACCCTGGTTAGTATGACCTCTCCAAGAAAAAAGTGCCATGGGCACGGCTCTTTTATGTGTTGGGGCTAGCCCACCAGCGAAAAGCATGCATCGTTACGCCGTACTCAATGGGAATAGTGTTTACCTACAACGGATCAAGAAGACTGTTGGGGCGACGGGCTACCTTACTATTGTTTAGGTGAAATGAATGGCTGCATCAATAGCAGTAGCCAGGCCCATTTGGCTTAGGTTCGCAGACTTGGTTTTAATTTCATATAGAGTGCGCTTCGCTTTGCACTCATCGGTGGTAGTATGTACCAGTAGCTAGGGATTACAAATGCACCTCGTCCATGGAGGTCTACTACTCGTTTGCCTGGCCTTGTTGTGGTGCTCCCATGGTTTTGAATGCCGGATTTCGGTCTTAAATTACACTAAAGCCTACTCCCACTTATGAGAGTCCCTGTTCGTGTTTTGCCCTTTCTGGTTCTTATTGCTATGACCAGTTGCCTGTTGCCCAAGGAGCAGCTCAAACAAAACCAGCTGGATGCCAGCAAAGAGATCATTGGTAATAACATCCAACTTACTTTGGGTAATCCACTGCATTGTCCGGTACGGATATGGCTTCAGTCCGATCGCCCCCAACTCACAGAAATTCTCAAAACCCAAAACCCGATCTTGTTGCCTGCACTGGCAGATACCGTGTTGGTCTTTTCGGTAGAAAACGAGCCGGAGGCGGTGGGTTTTTCTCTGAATTTCCGGATGGGAGATCCCCAAACTCCAATGACGGCCACCGAGGTAGGACTACCTTTTCCCAAAGGCCGGCGGTATACCCTCGTGCAAGGGTACCAATCCACTCCCTCGCACAATACCGACTGGTCACGGTACGCCCTGGATTTTAGCCTGGCCGTTGGGGATACCATCAGTGCAGCTACCGATGGCTATGTGGTGGGAGTTATTGAGGGGTATAAACGTGGTGGGCCGGATAAGAAATGGCGAGACTATGGCAACTTCATCACCCTGTACCATCCTCAGTCGGGACTGTTTACCCAGTACGTTCCCCTGGTGTATGAGGGGAGTCTGGTAGGGGTGGGGGACCGCGTGGCTCGTGGGCAACCCATCGGTATTAGCGGCCTTACCGGGTTCACCACCATCGAGCACTTGCATTTCAACTGTTTGCAGGCCGTTGACTCCGAGGCGGGATTAAGGTCCGTGCCGATGGAAAGAATAGGGGCCTACGAAACCCGCAAGCTGGTTCGAAACCAATGGATGAAGCGGGAGTAAGTTGGATCTTTCAATAGGTACAGGAATGCTATTTTCGGTTTCCTATCGTTGATCGCATGAGTGGTACCCTAACTAGGACCGCGAATCCTTATCTTTCTAGATGATTTCAGGTGTGTGTGCATTCCCGCGCTCGTGGAGCAGTGTGGTACTGGTTCTGGGGTGCCTGCTAGGTACGAAGGCAGTAGCCCAAAACTCAAACAATCCTTCCTATGCCGAGGACTTTCGGCTATTGCGCTATGCGTTGGAAACGGCTCATCCCAGCCTGTACCGTTTTCATACCCCCGCAGAATTTGAAGACGCTTTTGACTCCCTAGGGGCGCTGATTACACCCGATACCAAAGGCGATCAGTTTTTCCGCTATGCTTCCTTTATCATGTCCATGGTAGAAGAGGGGCATTCGGACGTTGGTATATCAGAAAAACTGGAATTTTGGGCCATCGGACAGCCTCTGTTTCCCTTTCAGGTGTGGGTAGGGGAAGACCAAATGCTCGCCACCAGCACCGAATATTCTGGCTACGACGCTTATGTGGGACAAGAGATTGTTACCATCAACGGCCGTACCATCCGGCAGATCAACCATGCCCTGACCCAGGCTACTAGTGGCCGGTCCGGCTCCAAAAACCTACAGGGGCAGCTCAGCATGCTCTCCCTGGCAGACAACTTCGCTCAGTCCTATTTCCTGTTCCTGGATACGGCCCGCAGCTTTGAAGTACAATTTCGTGACCCCGCTACCGGAGCCCTTCTCACCGATTCCGTGAGTGGAATTACCCGGGCCAACCCCCATTCCTATCCTTATCTGCCCGAACCCAAGAAACCGCCCGTTACCAGTGAGTTCAATCTTGAGGAAGGGACCGCCTACTTGCGTATCGACTCTTTTGCCTGGTGGGTGATCAATTACAGCCGCCGCAAATATGCCCGTGATTTTCGTGATTTCTTCCGGCGGGTAGAACAAGAGCAGATAGCGCATGTCATCATTGATGTGCGCAACAACCGGGGTGGGGAGGAGCTGATTTGGACGGACCTAGTGGGCTACCTGACCAACGAACCCTTTAAGATTTATAACTCACTTAAAACCAGAACCACCGATCTTTCTTTGGTGGAGGATTTGCCTCAGGTACAGCTACCCAACTACTGGGAGCCTGAGCTATACGAAGCCACAGACAGTGGCTATTTCAAACAAGAAGATGAGATTCTGGGCACCTTTGCTCCTCAGAAAAAGTACCGCTTTACGGGCAACGTGTACGTACTAGGCAACGGACGTTCCTGGTCCGCGGCCTCTTCCTTTTTAGGCTTTATGAAAACAAACCAGCTGGGTACGCTTATAGGGCAGGAGAGTGGCGGAGCCCTAGGCTACGTAGATGGCCGCAAGCGGCTTACGTTTACCTTGCCCCGTTCCCAGAGCATCGTGAGTTTCCCGCTGTGGAGTATGCAGCTACCTTATACCTCCGGCGACCCGGACCGGGGAGTATTGCCCGATCTAGAGGTTACCCCGACCTTCGATGACCTGCTAAGTGGCCGGGATGTGGAGCTAGAAACGGTGCATGAGCTGATTCGGCAGATGCCTAAAGCGGAGTAATAACTCCCCAATACGGCCAGGCAAATCCCTTCAGGTAATGGTATTGTACCACCAGTACTCGGTGGTCCTAATTCAAGATATTTTGCATTGCAATAATAAATCTATAATGCAATATGAAAGATATCTTGTGTATTTCTTTCAAGGCAAAGTCATGGGAAAAATGCCCGCTATTCCCTTTCTTTCGGCTTTATTGCAATTTTTTAAAAAATAGAATTTTATCAATTATCACTTTTTTACCCTTAGCTTGTGAAAAACCTATACCTATTGGCATTACTCTTGGGCTCCTTTGGTTTTGCCCAAGCACAGTCTACTGTTTCGGGAACGGTCACGGATGAAAACGGCGACCCCATGCCCGGAGTAGCTATCATGGAGAAAGGGACTAGTAACGGTGCCACCTCTAATTTCGACGGACAATTCAGTATCTCGGTAGCTTCCTTGGACGCTACCTTGGTCCCGTACTTTGTGGGCTACCGTCGTCAGGAAATCCCACTGAATGGGCGGAGCGAAATCAATTTCACCATGACGCCCGCCGTTCAAGCGCTCAACGAAGTGCTGGTGGTGGGTTCGCGGAGTTACGAACGCTCGGCGGTAGAAGCCCCGGTGCCCATTGATGTGATTGATGCTTCTGCGCTGGCTGCCAATAATGGTCGGGTGGAGATCAATCAGATCCTGCAGTATGCCGCCCCCTCCTTCAATGCTACCAAGCAGTCCGGTTCGGACGGTGCCGACCACATCGACCCAGCATCGCTCCGTGGCCTGGGACCGGACCAGACGCTGGTACTGATCAACGGTAAGCGGCGTCACCAGAGCTCGCTCATCAACGTATTTGGTACGCGGGGCCGTGGCAACACCGGTACCGACCTCAATTCCATACCCGTGTGGGCCATCAAGCGCATTGAGGTACTGCGCGACGGGGCTTCGGCCCAGTACGGCTCCGACGCCATTGCCGGGGTGATCAACATTGTGCTCAAGGACCAAACTGAAGGGTTGACCGGCGGGGTTACTTACGGTGCTTACAGCACCAATGTGGGCGAGGGCTACGCGGAGGAGTCGGGCGAAACGCTCTTCAACGTTCAGGGCACCAAACGACTGGACGGCGAAGACCGCAGTTTTGATGGCAATACCGCCAAGCTGGACTTGAACTATGGCGTAGCCTTGGGTGATGATGGTGGCTACATCAACGTTACTTCCGAGCTACTTTCCAAAGAGCGAACGCTTCGCCCTGGTTTCTCCTGGCGGCAGGGCTACGGCTCGGCGGCCGTAGATCAGTTTCAGATGATGGCGAATATGTCCTTGCCTTTGGGTGAGAATACCGACCTGTATGCCTTTGGTGGCCGCGGCGACCGCAATACCGATGCTTTTGCCTTTTCGCGCAGCGCACCGGGTGTGGACGGAGACAGCCGTGCGGTACCT
>DMST01000518.1:0-5119 GCA_003454975.1 Cytophagales bacterium
GAGCCTGTAGGTTACGCAGCCAAGCCACCGAGGCCGCCCGCTCTTTCAGGAACTTGCGAAGCACTTCGGTGTAGTCCTGCTTCAGGTATTCATGTTGGCTTACCCAGCCCTCGGGGTTGATGGGGATGAATTCACCCTTACCGCCCGTCAATGCTTGGCGGGTACGGGCCCGGAAGTCCTTTCGCTCTTCGTCGTAAAGATGGCACACAATCTCCAGCAGGCACCAATGGTCTGGGCGAGGTCTCCAGCGGTGGGCCGCTGCCTCTTGCCCTTCCAACAAGCCTTGGAATACCGCGATGTGCTGTTCTAACTGTCTGATAATGGGGTGTGGATTCATAAGTGGAAAGTAAGAAATCTGCGTAGAACTGGCTGTAATTCTGTAGGATGGGTAGCATGCTATCTGTCCTACAGAAATACGGTACCCCATCCACACCCACGTCACGGCAGTATCTGCCGTCGTACAAACTGCTGGACCGTGAGTTTCCTACTATGCACCTTTCTTCCCGCGAACCCGGCTCAGTGTCTCTAGCGTGATGCCCAAGTAGCTAGCAATGTGGGTGAGCGGTACCCGCTGATCCAAGTGGGGGATGGCTAGAAGAAGGCTCTCGTATTTCTGCTGAGCCGTTTCGTACTGCATGGAGGCAATGCGATGTTGTAGTTTCAACATAGTAACCACTACCACTTTTTTCTCTAGCCGGTCGATGGCCCGGTACTTGTCGGCCAGCTGCTGTAGTGGCTCCCGGTCTATGGCTATCAGGAGGGAGGGCTCCAACGTTTCGATGTAGTGGGGACTGGGCACATCCGTAAAGTAGCTCTGGATGGAGCTAATGAACTCGCCTTCAAAGGCAAACCAATCCGATACATCCCGGCCATCTTTGAGGAAGTAGGCGCGGGCTGCCCCTTGAGCGATGAAGAATATCTTGGTGGAGTGCTGCCCCGCCTGCACCAAGGTTTCCCCCCGTTCTTTACTGATCACCTGACAATGCTTCGCCAAGTCTGCCTGGCATTCCTCAGGCAAGGGGTACACCTGCTCACTTACGTACCGTAGAATCTCGACGGCCGTCATGGCTGCTGGGCTTGGTACAACCGCAGCGCTTCGCGGTAATTGATACCGCCTTGTAGGGTTTGGTCGTGGATAAAGCCATTCAGCTCCGGGTGGTGTTCTGCTGCCCAGTTGACCAAAACCTCCCGATTAGCTCGCCACCGCTCGTCGTCGAATCCTTCATAGGACAGGATAACTGAACGGTGCAGTTTGCCTTCCTTGAAAGAATACCGTACCAAATTGATCACCGGATCTTGATGTAAGTAACGAATCCGTACATCTTGCTTAGCAAATTTTGCTTCCACGGTTTCGCCAACTTCTTTGACATCAAGCAAAGTATATTCTGGCTGAAAAACAGAATCCCATTGCCACCAAATCTGGTATTCGGCCAGGCTGTAAGTGGTTAGGTATTCGCCTTCTCCGAACACCACGGTATCGGCTAGTTGATCCGCCACGGCGCCAAAGTCAGCATGGTTTAAGGCGTTAAAATAGGCCTCAATGACTTGGGTGTGGCTTGCTTCTTTTTCCGGGGAACAATTGGAGGTGAGAACAATACAAAGCACAATGAGGCAACTGAACCGTGTTTTCATGTAGGAATGGGGGTGCATATTTCAATCAAGAATCCGTTGTTGTCGCGCACGTAGCCCACGGTTTGGCCCCAAGGCTTCTGCACCAAAGGCTCAAAGGCCTCAGCCCCGGCATCGATAGCCCGTTGGTAATCCGCATCCACGGTTTCGGTAGTGAAGCTGAGCTCGGCAGCGAAGGGAGGCTGCTTGGGGTCCAGGCGCTGGAAAGGTTTCTTAAAGTTGGACTCAGCCAAAGCTAAGGAGGCAAAGGCCAGGGTGGTTTCTCCAGTGATCAACTCTCCGTAGTCCTCCTCGGGGGTCATAAATTTGCGGGCGAAGCCAAAGGCTTGCTCATAAAAGGCCAGCGTATCGGGTACACTGGATACGTACAAAATGGTGTAGGCGAATTTCATGGGGTGATTAATTATGCGGAGTAATATCCTTGTTTCTTCATGAGTTCCAGGGCTTCCTTGGCCGCTTCACGACCGCCGGCAAGGGTGCCAGGTAACATAATAAGACGCTTTTTTACGTTTCCCCGTTCGTTCTTGAAATAAACTACGAACCTGCTGCGGGTAAGCCCAAGCATGCCCCTACGGTATTTCACAGAAGAAATAGCCCTGCGTTCGATGACGGGGATAGTGGAGTTGTTGAGGCTGGAGAATAAGCCAAGACCTAGGAACAAAGCCACCAGAGCCAAATAGAGGCCCTGAGCCACTTCGCCACTAGAAAACCCCCGCACGGAAAAATAGGCGATGGCTACGGTAATACCACCGTACATCAGCAGCATGCTGAAGATTCTATTCCCAACTGCTTTTTCCAAAGCCTGCTCTACATTTCCGTCACGGGTTAGCACCAGCTTATCTGGCAATACATGACAAAAGCCATTCTTGGTAGGGAAGGTGTTCGAAGGATCCAGCGAAGGGTTCAATAGGTGGCAGGTTTTGGTACCAATATACTGTATAAAGGAAAGGCATGATAGTCAAATCCGAGTTATGGAATCGGCGAGGTGAGTGCATCCTACAGAAAAGACAGGTGTTAGGATGGAGTCGAATTATCAAATAAAGGCAAGGGTCTACTCGTGGGGCTTGACCCTGTTGCTTTTTGGCATATTGCTCAGTTGTTTTTCACGTTCTTCTATGGCAGCAACTCCGGCTACAGACCCAATCGTGGGTACTTGGGTATTGTATCCTTTCGGAGAAAAGCCTCATCAATTTCGGCGGTCTTTGATCTTGCGCAAGCGCAAACAAGGTTTCCGATTGTATGCCGATGGCACCCTGGAGATACGCGCCCAGTCGCACTGGTGGTGTGCCTTGGCACCCCCGCCCTTTTCCACGCAGAAGGGCAGCTGGCAGCTTACTGAGGCTGGGGAGCTTGAATTGGAGTATACTATTGGTGAAGAAATCGTAAAACGTACGGTGGCCTTTGATCAACCCAGCCACTGGCGCCTTTGGTTGGAGGAAACACACGGGATTACATTTTTGGGAATAGGTAGTGGCAGTGTACCCTAGGTGGCACCCACCGGTCGGTCTTGCAACGGAATTAACATCGATCTAGAACCGGAGGTTCAGAAATATATTGGGGGTGATGCCCAAGGAGGTAATTTCCAATTCTTGCAGTTCGTACTCACCTTCTTCCTGGCCGTCTTCGGGTAGTTCAGTCAGTACCGTAGCATAGTGCCTGGATTGTATGTTGCGGAAATTGAGCACATTGAAAATGGATAGACCTACGTCGCCGGAAATTTGTCTCCATTGGAAGGTGTATTGCCCCGCCAGGTCAATTCTACGGTAGGCCGGCAAGCGGCGGGTATTAACCGCAAAGGGATTGAATTCTTCAAAATCAGAATCTATAGGACCGCGTGGAGTATATGGCCGGCCGGAGCCGTACACCACCGTGGCTGAAATATCCCACTTGCCCATTTTGTACATCTGTACCAGATTGAGTTCGTGCCGTTGGTCTTGCGTAGCGGGGTACAGCCTGCCCCGGTTTACTCCCTCAATGCGGTTGCGCACTCCACCCAGCGAGTAATTAAACCAGCCTCGGTAATTGCCCTCATCTTTGTGAATGGTGAAGTCCATGCCCACGGCGCGGGCAATCCCCGTGCGGGCTTGCAAATCGTCCAGCCCGGTTTCCTCACTCAATACATCGTCGTAAAGAAATAGCTCCGTAATACCCGTAGTACGTCTAAAATAGCCCTCCCAATCGATCATCCAACCGTTGTCATTGGCCCATTGTAAGCCTACCAGGGTATGGAAAGATCGCTGGATGGGAATCTGTAAATTATCACCCATCAGCCACAAAAATTGGTTGGTGGTGTTGAATCGGTCTGGGGTGATTTGCTGTACAAATTGCTGGTAAAACCCAGCGGCTGTGCGGAACATGAGCCTCTTACCCACGCGCTGCTCCACAGAAAGCCGAGGAGCCCAGAACAGTTGAGCGGTATCCTGTGGGGTATAGCGATTTCGGCGTAGCCCAAAGATGATTTTGGTGCCATCTCCGGGAGTCCAGGTATCCTGAATATACCAAGAGTAGCGCCCCCCTTCTGTGCTAAAGTTGCGAAAGAGGGTATCAGGATAGAGTTCTACATCGTATTTCTTCCGCGAAAATTGCGTGCTCATACCGTTGAGCGTAGCCCCAAAATCAAGATGATGCCGCGAGTTGGGCTGATAGCCAGCGATGATTTTGAATTGCCCGTCCCGGATTCGGTTGGTCCAGAATTCATGCTGATCCACTTCGCCCTCAGACTCTTCATCGTCTAAGGCCCCTTCCCAATAGTAAGAGAAGTTGGTGGTGGTGTTTTCATATTCTGAGAAGGACATCAAGGCTTTAGTATACCAGTGCTCGTTCCATTGCCGCGCCCAGGATAGACTCAGCCCGTCGTTGTTCCAGTCAGAAGCCTGGTTATAAAAGTATTCGTACCCGAAATTGATGTCTTCCCAATACTCAAATTGATTCAGATTGATGTTGAGCTTATCATTGCTAAAGAAGAGGTTGGCCGAGATCACGTCCTTTTCGCTGGGGTAATACGTGAGCTTAGAATTGGCGTCGTAAAAGTCAAAGTCCGGTTCCCAACTCAACTCGGGGAAGGCATTCCAGCTTACCCACTCCGCGCTGTTGTCCAATCGGTTTTGCCGGTAGGCATTGGTAAGATTCCAATACAAGGGGGTCGCCAATATATCATCATAGGCAATGCGACCAGCGGCGGTCCATACCAGCTTATTGCCGATGGGTACGTCTACCGCCAGGTTAGCACTGAGCAGGTTAAGGTTGGCCTCTACATCGATCTCGTTACGGTTGCCACCACGGCTTTTGATATCCACAACCGCATTGCTACGGCCATCATATTTAGCAGGAAATCCACCTTTGTACACTTGCAGGCTCTGGATGGCCAGCGGGTTGAGCGAGCTGTAGATGCCGTAGAAGTGGTCCAGGTGATACAGGGGAATATCATCGAAAAGAATCAGGTTTTGGTCGGGGGTACCGCCCCGGATCTGTAGGTTGGCCGAGCCGCCAC
>DMST01000518.1:5183-9631 GCA_003454975.1 Cytophagales bacterium
GCCGCCACTCGTGGCGGAAATGCCCGGGATGAGTTGGATGGCCTGGAACACATCTGGTTGCCCAAGATTGGGAAAGGTGTTGATCTTCTGAGCGTCCAGCCGTGCTACACCGGGTTGGGCCATCAGTTGGATGGCGCTTTGGTATTGGTCTTCTATCGTGACGTCATCCAGTAGGGTAGCCGCAGGTTGCAGATGGATGGTGCTGCCTTCTAACTTGTGAAACTCCGAAGCCAGCATCTGGATAGGCTTGTAGCCTAGGTAACTAATCACAATTTCCAGCGAGTCGTCTTCCAGATCGGGCAACGCGAAAAAGCCCTCGGAGTTAGAGGCCGTTCCGCGGCTGGTTTTTACGATGCCCACGGTGGCAAAGGGTAGGGGCTCGCCCGTTTCTGCGTCCGTTACGCGGCCACTTACCGTGGTACGGGTAGGTGGGGGTGGGGCCAGATTCTTCTTAGGATCCGGGATGATGAGAATGTTGGTCTGGCTGCTGATCATAAACCGAAAAGGAACCGTAGCCAGTATCTTGTCTATGGCCGTCCCGATGGGTTCGTTGCGCAGCCGCACCGTTACTTTGTGTGAGGCCACCAGATCGTTGGCATAATTGAAGGAGACATCGTACCGTTTTTCCAGGTCTTCGAATATCTCTACCAGACTTTTGTTTTGGTAGTTGCCGCTTACCTTGATATCTGATTGCCCAAATGCCGAAAAGCTGAGCAAAATGCCCAGCAATAGTGTGCCGTACACACGAATACTCATATACGTAGTAGTCCTCGCTCTCAACCGTGCATCCTGCACGTATTCTTATCGGGTACTAAAATATCAATTTATTCGGTCACACGAATGGTATCTTCATTCACGATTTCGTACTCCAAGTAATTGGTGAGTGCCACACTGGCGACGGCCATCTCTAAGTCTCCCAATTGAAACTGCCCGCTAAAGGCTTTGTCTTCAGAAACATCGGCCAGAATAGTGACTCCATATTGCCGTTCTATCTCCGCAAATACCTCACGGTATGGGGTGTTTTTGAAGTGAAACTCTCCTTCCTTCCAAGCAATTATTTCTTCAGTGTTTAGCTCTGTTTCCAAGGATAGCATATCTCCGTCTAGCTCTACGGTTTGGCCGGCGGTGATGGTGATTTCCGGACCTCCGGGTACCGATACCTTCACGCTGCCTTCCTGGCACGCTACCCGGAAGCCGCCGTCGCGGGCGTACACGTTGAATTGGGTGCCCAATACCTGAACAATGCCCAGTTCGGTTTCTACGGTAAATGTTTCCCCTTTGGCCACTGAGAAAAAGGCTTCCCCCTCCAACTTTACGGTGCGCTCTTCTTCCCAACCGGTCGCTGCATACTCAATTTTGGAATCGGCATTGAGGGTTACCTCCGAGGCATCTGGCAACGCAACGGATTCTGATGCCCCCACAGGAGCAGTCACCGTCGCCATCTGTACCAATGCGGGATCTTCGGTATTGCCACCATTCAGTACCCAGTAGGCCACGAAAACCAAGGCAACTGAGGCCGCTACAGCAAAGTAGGGCATTAGGCGGATGGTCTTCCCCTTTTCCTCGGTCTCGGGTGCTATGCTGATGGACTCTTCTTCCTCATCTTCCAGCAACCCCTCCAAAGCCGCCCAAGCTTCTTCCTTGGTCTGCTTTGCGGGTACGCTAAGCCGGTCTACTCCCGCCACCACTTTTTGCAGCCCCGCGTCGTCGGGCGGGGTTGCACCGGACTCACGTTCGAGCCAGCGGTGTACGTCGTTATCGTAAATATCTCCCATTTCAGGTTGTTATAGGTTCTCTATATCGAATGTTTAATCTGCTCGCGTACTATGCTGAGCGCCTTTTCCATCCGTTTTTCAACGGCTTTCACGCTCAGTTCCAGGCGTTCGGCTATCTCGCGATACGTGAGCTTGTCCAGTCGGTTCATCAGGAAGACGATCCGGTTGGGCTCAGGGATGGAGGCTAACACCCGTTGCAGGTGGGCGTCGAACTCAGCCATCTCTAGCGTGAACTCCGGGGTTTCGGCCGAGGCATCCTTCATGGCATGCACGGCTTCCGCCTGAAACTGATAGACGACCTGTTGGTGCTTGAAACGGTTGATCATCAGGTTGTTGGCCATAGTATAGAGATAGCTTTTCACCGTCTCCAATTTCACTGAGGCCCGCTTCTCCCAAAGCTTCACCATCACTTCCTGCACCAGGTCTTCTGCTACGTCGATGTCACCGGTTTTGTAATAAACAAAGTTGCGCAGGGGCTCGTAGTATTGGTCGAAGACCCCTTTGAATTCAACTTTGCTCATGCCGGCGGCAGAATTTCCCATACGCACATTCGATAAGTTTCCGGATAAACGAATGCAAGATTATTTTCTGTGTTTACCCAGGCATGTCAAATATACGCATTCAAGTGTATTACCAGCAGCCAGCAGGATACCCTAACCCGAAGTGTAATTTTTTTGGATTTATTTTCTGAAACCCAACCAGAACCCTCTCAAATTGAGATGGTGATTGTTTTTGTCTATTTACAAGGCAAATTCTTGCTCCGCTGGGTATATATGCAGTTTCATTTGGCCCAGTCTATTAGGACCATTTCTCAAAAGGAATCCCCACCCCCGATGTTAGATTTTTGTAGGAAAAGAAGAAAATGTGGTAGTTATTAGTTGTGAGTTGTCGGTTCTGAATTCTTTCCTCTCAATTCTCATTTCTGGCTTCTAAAATAACTGGCCAGAGGGCATTGGCTAGCTGCTGGGCCATGGCCTCCATGGCGAAGTGCGATACATTACTGACGATCCTTAGCTTACCCCCGCCCTTGGGCATTATATACACATCGTAGAAATTTTGTTTCCAAGGGCTGGTTGTGTCTGTGGGGTCGGTCTTCTCCGTGCGGTGCCTTACCGTCAGTTCTTGAATATCCTCCAAAGGAAAGATCCGGTTGCCAGGATAGAATACGGGGCCGTGGTAGCACCTGAGGTGCTTGGGAGTTACCTCTACGTAGGTGAAGTTCTTGGCACGTAACCGGGTGAAATACCAGAAGATGGTCATGAGCAACAGCATAAACAGGATGAGCCCCCACATCTCCTGAATAGGTGCGCCGGACAGTAGCATCATGATGATGAGGAAAGCGAAGAAGCCGATAAGGAATCGACCTAGCTTGGCCTTGCTCCGGTTCCAGGGAATCTGAAAGGTGGTAATATCACCTTCGGTGGAGACATCAAAGAGAGGAATAGATGCTGTCATGGTTTTCTTCTTCGGTATAGTCCATTTGGTGTTAGCATAGGACCATTCGGATTTCTAGGTAAGATACTACAATGCCCGTATTCATTTCATTATCTATTCTATGATTTCTGCAGTAAAATATGAGTATGCCTAGGTGTTGATGGTGAATAGAATAAGTAATATTTTTTAGTTTTATATACGAATTGTATCCCCTGTTTATAATCATAATCAGGGAAAGCTTCCCTAACTTGTATAAGAATCAGGCCATCCCCCCTATGTCCTTGGTAGAACATGAGTTGGCGCGTATCGACCTATCCAATCCCAGATTGATTATCAATACTTATTTGGACGGGAAGTACTCCACACCAAATATTCTTGAATATGTAGAGGTGTTAGAAGCAGCATTGACGCCGTTGCAGGCTCCGTTTGTGGTCATCTACGATATCACGCTGATGGGTTGGGTGGGAGCTAAGGAACGGATTGTGGCAGGCAGGGCTATGGGGGCTATGGAAAAGCGGATTGGGGAGAACTACTTCGCCACCATATCCGTCATTCCTAATCCCGTGGCCCGGCTGGTGAGCAAGGGAGTAGCTTTGGCCGCTCAGCCTGCCAAGCCAGTAGTCTTTGTATCTAGTATGGAAAAGGCCCAGCGGCGGGCAAAGGTTTTTATGCAGAAAATGCCGGTGAAATTGTGAGAGTCATCCTGACAAGTAGTTGGTCCGGAGGCCGATTATAGGTTCCAGTTTACTAGTGTATTGTCATCAAATAACCTATTTGACAATTGACAACCCTTGTGGATTTACTGTTCGTTCGGTTTGCCTAATCTCCTTGGGGTTGACTGCATCACGGTGTAGGAAATCCAGGATATCATCGAGGTTCCGCTTCATGGGTAGGGTAGCCCAGTCGTGATTACCTGCAATCACCGAATAAAGGAAGTAGGAGCCTCCAAGTGCTTCCAAGCGGCGGGCAATGGCGGCGGAGCCATACAGCATCCAATGGCCGGGTTCCTCTGGTTCGCAGAAGTGGTGTGAGGCCGCACCGAAGGGTACCCAAGGGTCAGCCGTGCCGTGGAATAGCAAGGTGGGGATGAGCCGGGAAGCATCTAGCGAATCGAGGGTGTATAGGGCACCCGCCATGCTGATGAGGCCTGCCGGCTGAAAGTTGGCAGGGAGATCCGGGGATCCGTGGGCAAAAGCCAGGTTGAGCACGGTTTCCGCTCCGGCGCTGGATCCGGCCATA
>DMST01000518.1:9681-9971 GCA_003454975.1 Cytophagales bacterium
CCGGCCAGTACCACCTGCTCTGCATCGATGGGGAATAGCTGTGGACTGCCAAGAATAAATGCGAGGGCACGGCCGACATCTGTGGCACCCGCATCAAAGGCTGCCTGCTTGTCTGCAGCCGGTACGTCACAACCGAGGCCTACCGCTTGCATGGTGAGCCGGTAGTCTACCGATGCCACCGCAAAACCCGCCTCGGCCAGGCTCATGGCAAATTCCACTACCTCCTCGCTGTCGCGTACGCCTTCGTAGAACCCGCCGCCATGAACATAGACCACTAACGGCCATTGGCC
>DMST01000113.1:0-2286 GCA_003454975.1 Cytophagales bacterium
CGCAGCCCTCATTGCCATCACCCTGGTGCAGGTATGTGCTCCCTTTTTGGAAGGCTATGCCGGTGCAGCTTTCTTGCCCAGCCTCCGTTGGCATACCGGTGTTTATGTTCTTTGGTTTGGTGCCCTGGTTGCTTTGGGTACCGTAGCGAGTGGTGCTTACCCCGCCTTTGTGCTGTCGGGCTTCCGTCCGGCCCAAGTACTCAAGGGACTCTGGAGGGGCGGTAAGCAAGGGCTAAGCCTGCGCCGGTTGCTGGTTGTACTGCAGTTCACCACCTCGGTGGTATTGTTGGGAGGTACTTTTACCATCTTTCAGCAGATCCGGTATATGCGCCAAGCCCCCTTGGGTATCGATGTAGACCGGAACATAGTGCTGCAAGCGCCGCGCATTCTGGATAGCCTGGCCCAGCAGCGTAGGGTTACCTTCTTCGATCAGCTAAGCCGGAACCCACACGTAGAGAGTGTGGCACAGGCAGGCGGTATGCCCGGCATTGGGTTCAACTATGGCAATGCGCTGTTTAGGTTTGACGACTCGGAAAAAGAGTACCCTACCGAAGTGCAGGTAACCGAGGTAGATCATCGGTTTTTTGAACACTTCTCTTTGCCGCTGCTGGCGGGCGAGGCGTTTATCGAGAAGCCTATAAAGGATTATTCCCGCATCATTATCAATGCGACTACCGCAGAGCGAATGGGCTTTGCCACTCCTGAAGAAGCCATAGGCCAAAAGGTGTTAGCTAATTTTAGTGGAGAGCCGGTGGAGGTAATGGGCGTAGTGGCCGACTACCATCACCAGTCACTGCACAATGCCATCCAGGGCATTGTATTCCATTATTACCCTGATGCAGGGCGCTATGCTATCAAAGTAAAACCAGAGTACTATACCCTGACGGAGATGGAAACCGTGTTGGGGAGTATTCAATCTCAGTACGATGAGTCCTTTCCTGGCAATCCGTTTGACTACACCTTTCTGGACGATCGCTTTGCCAATTTGTATGCCGAAGACCAACGGTTGGGTTCTATCACCGCAGCGTTTGCCGGATTGGCGGTGCTCATTGGTTGTTTGGGACTGTTGGGGCTGGCTGCCTACATGGCCTTACAACGGACCAAAGAGGTGGGCATCCGTAAGGTATTGGGCGCCTCGGGTGCACAAATCTTTCTCTTGCTGAGCCAGGAATTCTTACGATTGGTGGGAGTTGCTGTATTGTTGGCTATGCCTTTGCTCTTTGCCTTCAATCGGGTTTGGCTGGCAGAATTTCCTTTCCGCGGTCCATTTAGCATTTTACCGTACTTGTTGCCCGCCTTGTTGGTAGGGTTATTTGCCTGGGCTACTGTGAGTTACCAAACGTGGCAGGCAGCCAGGGCCAACCCCAGCAAGGCCTTGCGTAGCGAATGATTCATCGTTTTTTCAAAAAAATATCTAAGGCGGCGTTGCAGGGTTGAGCAGCGTTGCCTATATTTACAGTGTTGTTGCGGATTATATTTTCATTAGTCCTAATTATTTTGAGTTTTTGACCTTGGGGATTCGGTTTGGCCGCCGAATCCTTTTTTTATGCCCGATTTTCTCTAAAGCCATTCTAAAGCACCCGCTCGATCAATTCTTTTCTTTTGCATTTTTCCAAGAATTCTTTCGCTGCTTGTTGGGTATATGGGGTATTTGTCCGGCTATTTTCATTTCATTCTTTGGGATTTTTGCAGAGTAAAAAATCCCTCAAGCAATAGCGAGTAATGTCCCGGCTAAGAATGATTTAGCAAGGTTTTTGTGCTATCTTCTCTTTACATCGATTTCAGGAGGTATGAAGCAGAAGAAACACCCATTCTTAGCCCTATTGGGCCTTGGTATGCTTTTGTCGCCTTGGGCCTTTTCTCAAACTGAGGATTCCGACACCCTACGGCAACCGTATGACTTTGTACCGGAGGTACAATACGATTCAGTAGAGGCAAGGCTGGCCTCGATGGAAGGGGAGGTCCCGCTTACCTTCAATAACCGTGTCTTTGGCTTCGTAGATTACTTTGTGATTCGGAATCGGGACTACACCCGTGGTTTCTTGGAGCTGACGCCCAAATACTTCCCCCTTTTTGAACAAAAGCTCAAGGAGCACGGTCTGCCAGAGGAGTTGAAATTCTTGGCGATTGTAGAGTCAGGGCTAGTGCCTCGTGCACAGTCGCGGGTGGGTGCCATGGGCCTTTGGCAGTTTATGCCCAGCACGGGGCGTTACTTTGGCTTGTATCAAGACTGGTTTATCGATGACCGGATGGACCCGGAGAAGGCTACCGAAGCCGCTTGTCTGC
>DMST01000113.1:2324-14808 GCA_003454975.1 Cytophagales bacterium
CCGCTTGTCTGTACCTTAAGCAGCTTTACCGAATCTTTGGTGATTGGGAATTGGCGATCGCTTCCTATAACGCCGGCCCCGGCAATGTGCGCAAAGCCTTGCGAAGAAGCGGCAAGAGTACCTTTTGGGAGGCCTACCGCTACATGCCTCGCGAAACGCGCGGATATCTACCCCAATTTGTGGCCGTAATGTACGCCTATCACTATGCCCCGGAGCACAACCTTATTCCGACTGAACCACAATTCGCCTGGGATACAGAATCGTTTACCGCTGATCATTTCGTGAACTTGCCTACTGTGGCCCGCCACCTGAATCTGTGTACCGATGATCTGGAAGCACTTAATCCGGGGCTGAAGCATGGGGTAACGGCGGACTATCTAAAATTACAAACCATCCACTTGCCGGCCGATGCTATGCCGTTGTTTCTGGAGCATAAGGACTCTATTCTATATCTAGCGAAAACGGAAAATCGTGAACGAATGGAATACCTAGCGCGTAATACACTGGGCAGCACTTACGGGCGCGAAAAACTGGTGTATCGGGTGAAAAGTGGGGATGTGCTGGGCCGCATTGCGGAAAATTATGGAGTACGGACGGGAGACTTGCGCCAATGGAATGGCATTCGGGGAAGTACCATCTACGTAGGGCAGCGGCTCAATATATGGGTGCTACCCAACCAGCGCGTGCCTGCCCGGCAGACCGCCGTGGCACAAACTCACCGCACACCATCTCGTCCTGTGCCTGAAGGGGCGGCGGTACATGTGGTGCAGTCAGGAGATTCCCTCTGGTCCATCAGTCAGCAATACGATGGCCTTTCTATTGCCAAAATAAAAGAACTCAACGGGCTCTCCTCTGACCGTATACAACCCGGTCAGCAACTAGTGATTAACGTGCCTAAATCGTAAAGGGAGGTACCGACAACCCGTGGGCCCCTTCAAAACCTGCCAAAAATTTCAGGGGACGTGTAGAGTGCTGAATTTAGAATTCAACACTCTACATTGCCCTTTTCCTTACTCCTTAAAGACGTACATCTGATAATTGAAGGCGTCAAAACCTTCCACCAACTGCGTAATCAGTTCAGGGTTGGGGAGAATGAAATTCAGAAAGTTATCGTGACGCTCTTGCAATGATCCGTTGGGGAACATTCTGGCTTTCACCGACTGGATGTGCTTCACGCTTTTATCGTGCTTTTCTCGCTCCGCCTTTTCCAGGCGCTTCTCCAGTTTATCTACATTTTTGAGTACCTCCGAGAGGTGAGCTCCAATGCGTCCTTCCAGGGTCGGGTCTACTTGAGTGGCCTTGTCCTTTATCTGGGTGAAAACCTCCTGAATCCGGTTACGCTCGTCTAGCAGTGATAGCTCCGCTTGGGTGTGGCTGGCTACGTATTCTTTTACCAGTTCTTGCTCATCGCGGAAGAAATCCGTGGTCGTAAGGCCTAAGCTTTCAATTCGTTCGCTGGTTCGCTTATTTAAGATCAAACCGAAGTTTCTAGGCATGATCAGGGGCAGTGGTACTTGGAAGTGGTCGAACACCCCCTTGAGTTGTAGCCAATAGGCTGCCTCGGCAGGACCGCCCACATAGGCTAGGTTAGGCAGAATTAACTCCTGATACAAAGGGCGCAACACTACGTTGGGACTAAAATTCTCCGGTTTGGCCTCTATCTCAGCTAGCAGCTCTTCTTCCGTAAATTTCGTTTCTGTATTCAGCACCTGCCAAGCGTCACCTTCACGTACTATGCGATTTCGTTGGCCTGGTTGTAGGTAAAAGAAGTTGATCTTTCGTGGAAAAATCTGGGTCTTATATCCCAATTCTCCCAGCTTCTTGCTGGCCTCTTCGGCCAAGTCGTTGGCGTGGTGGTTGAGAACGTCATCTTTGATTGCCGGAATCAAAGCCTGCTTCAACTCGTGCTGATCCGCATCAACTACCACTACCCCATGCTCACCAAACAACTCATTGACGTAGCAACGTACGGCCTCGGCCAAGGTGTCGAATTTAGTATAGGCCTTCTCGAAAACAGGGAGTTTCTCCTGAATTCCGGCCATCATTTTATCAAGCCCTTCGGTAGACATGCGACCAACCGGTCCCGTTTGCTCAGTTTCCCAAGTATGTGTGCGGCCAAATAGGTTGGCATGATTGATTTCGGCCAGATCGTGATCTTCGCTAGCCATCCAATACACCGGTACAAAGGTGTACCCAGGGTGCTTCTCGGCTAAGATGCGGGCAGCATCCACTACCGTTGCAATCTTGAATATAAAATAAAGCGGCCCAGTCAGTACGTTTAGCTGGTGCCCGGTGGTTACAGTGAAGGTTTTTCCGCCGGCTAAGGCGTTAATGTTAGTTTTTACAGCTTCCGTAACCTCTAAGCCATCGTATTGGGCTTGGAGTACCGAGACCAGCGTGTTCCGCTGAGCTTGAGAGAAGTGTTGGCCTTTTTCTTCGATTTGGGCAGCAATACTGTCCAATACGGGGCGGCGGTGATAGAACGAGGATAATTCCGGTTTGCCGGATAAGTAATCCAAAAAGAGGCCGGAGAAAGCGTTCGTTTTCTCCAGCGGAATACACTCTACAGTCATAGGTTAGGCAACGGGGATTCCGTACAGATCAAATTCCGTTGCGTCGGTGATGCGAATGTTGGCAAAGTCACCCACGCGCAGGTAATGTTCAGCGGCGGGTATCAGCACCTCGTTATCTACCTCCGGTGAATCATGCTCTGTCCTACCAATGAAGTATTCACCTTCCTTCCGGTCAATCAATACTTTCAAGGTCTGGTCAATCTTCGCTTGATTCAATTCCTGAGAGATACCCTCCTGCAACTCCATAACGGAGTCGGCGCGTTCTTGTTTGGTCTCTTCGGGGACATCATCCTCGAAGTTATATGCGTGGGTCTGCTCCTCGTGTGAGTAAGTAAACACGCCCAAACGATCAAAACGGGTTCTTTTTACGAATTCCAGCGTTTCCTGGTGGTGTGCCTCGGTTTCACCAGGGTACCCAACGATGAGTGTGGTCCGAAGGGCTATACCGGGTACTTTTTGACGAATGGTATCTACCAGTTTCTCGGTTTTCTCCCGCGTAATGCCCCGGCGCATATGCTTCAGCATATCCGTCGCCCCGTGCTGCAAGGGTATGTCCAGGTAGTTGCAAATATTATCCCGCTCGGCCATTACATCCAGCACGTCCATGGGGAAGCCCGTTGGGAAGGCGTAGTGCAACCTGATCCACTCAATGCCCTCTACATCGCTCAGGCGAGCCATTAGTTCTGCCAGATTTCTCTTCTTGTAGAGGTCCAGACCATAATAGGTACTGTCTTGAGCAATCAGCAGGAGTTCCTTAGTGCCTCTCCGGGCCAGGCTTTCCGCTTCTTTTACTAGTTCTTCTATTGGGCGTGACTTATGCCCGCCCCGCATCAAGGGGATAGCACAGAAGCTACAAGGGCGGTCGCAGCCCTCAGAGATTTTCATGTACGCATAGTGGTTGCTGGTGGTGAGGATGCGGTCACCCACCAGTTCATGCTTATAATCCGCATTAAATTTGCGGAGTAGCATGGGCAACTCCATCGTGCCAAACCAAGCATCTACGTTTTCAATTTCTACCGATAGGTCGTCCTTGTAGCGGTGGCTGAGGCAGCCGGTAACGTACAGCTTATCGATCGCTCCTTCATCCTTGGCCTCCGAGTACTGCAAAATAGTATCGATACTCTCTTGCTTCGCATTGTCAATGAAACCGCAGGTATTCACAATGATGATGTTGGCATCGTCTTCCTGCGCCTCGTGCGTAGCATCCACACCATTGCCCTTCAGCTGGGTGAGCATTACCTCAGAGTCTACCAGGTTTTTACTACAACCTAACGTTACAATGTTCACCTTGTCTTGTGTACGTCCCTTCGTTTTCACGCCTGTCCTGTTTGAATTTGCCGCGCAAAGGTAAGCCTTTTGCACCGCATTTGGTTTAGATGAGTGGGAACAGTATTCAGACCCTAGAAGTTCGAGGCTCGAATTTCGATTATTCGAATTACCATCATCGCCCTTTCGACAAGGCTATTTTACCTCTTGGATCCGCTTCAGGTCTGCTTCGGAAACTGTGAGCAATCCGGGGTCAATTAACCGGTCTATGAGCATACGCCAGTTGTCGCCACCGTCAGCAAATACCTCGGTGAAAAGCTCAAGGGCCTCGTCTACCTCACCAATGTTGGCCAACGTTACGGCATGCCAGAATTTCATCTCCTTGTTATCGGGGAACATGCTTTCCGCCGTACTGTAGGCCTCCATGGCCTTGTCAAACTCTCCTTCCTCTACGTAATAGTCGCCCGTGTTCATGTACTCATAAGCCTTGGCTACGGCTAGTTGGCGCTTGAGTTCAGCCAGTGGGGTGGGGGAGTCGCTGATGCGAATGTCGATTTTGCGGTCTACCCAAGGATAACCTGTGGCTTCAGATTGTACTACTAGCAATGCTGCTGATTGCTTGCCTCGAATGTCGCCCCCTTCATCTTGGGCCGCTTCCAGAGCTGCCATCATACGATCGGCCAGATCGCCTTCGGCCTCTTCAAAAGCTTTTGCCATGGCAGGCCATACCGTGGCGTTGGTCATCATATTGGCTTGTACCGAGAAGTTTTCCCCAACGTAGTGCCCTGCTTCTGAAATACAATTGCTTCCCGTATGGGCTGCTACGTTACCTTGTGCATCGATCATGGCTACTTGCCGTACCCCTTCTCCGGGGTCGTTGGCGAGTAAGCTTTCCAAGGCTTGGTTAGCGGTTAGCCCGTTTTTCATCAACTCCAGGCCATTACTGCCGTAGCTAGGGTTTACAAACGACTGGGTGGCTACCACGCCCACGCCCGCTTCTCCCCAGCTAACCAGGGTGCCCACGCTGAACCAATGGGATTGTACGGCTACACCCATTTCGCCAGTTGCAGGATCACGCGCAACAATGCTAAAGGTATGGGCGAGCGGTTCTTTTCCGTAGGGAGTGTTTTGTGCAAAAACCGCTTGGGGTAGCAGAAGAGTGGCGAAAACCGCCAGTAGAATGGGTCGAACAGTCATTTCCTTCATGATTTTGAGGAAAATAGAAAATGACAGCTATTCGACCAAGGTTTATTCTTTCACGCTGATGTATACG
The DNA here is from genome assembly GCA_003454975.1 of Cytophagales bacterium. Lineage (GTDB taxonomy): Bacteria > Bacteroidota > Bacteroidia > Cytophagales > Cyclobacteriaceae > DMST01. The sequence goes on from DMST01000113.1 coordinate 7,437, forward strand.
GGCACTTCAGCGTCCGAAGGGTCTTGAGCAAAACGACCGTATACTTCAAAGTCCACTTGAAAAATCCGGTCTAACCCAGAAGTGTGTATAGTAAGCCAAGTTTCTTGTATGGCATCGGGGAGCTTACCCTGAGCAAAAAACATGGCATAGTAGTTAGCTGGCACCGTTACGATAGAAAGGTTTTTGGTGGCAGGCAATGATTGCTCTACGCGATAGCCAATCAACAGGTCATAAGGTTGCGTATGATCTCCTTCGTAGTTGAAATATACCGCCCATATATCATCGTTGATGCGGTGCTCAATTTGCTCGATGGGGTTCTCTGCCCGGAAGCGCTCCCAGTGTGCATCTACGGTATGGGGGGCTGCAGGGTCTATCCGGGTACTATATCCAACAACTGTAAAGCTATCTTGTGAAATGAAAGTATGATCCATGAAAAAAAGGCGGGTATAGGTTTGAGGCAAAGATGCAGGGAATACCCATGCAGGGCAATCGGTATGTTGGGATTGGGTCAAAATCGTACACAAACAAAAAGGGAGCTGAAACAGCTCCCTTTTTGCTACTAACTAAAAACCACTTTCATTATGAAAACCTAAAATGTCTTTACTGGGTGTTTGAGTCTTGTTTATGGGTCGATTTACAATCATATATACGCGGGGATATATTGTTTGGTTTCTCATTTTTCTGAAAAAATTACCTGGAAAAGTTCAATTTACTCCCGTCTCATGCGGGATTTGTACTATAATCTATTGATTTATAAGGACTTGCCCTCAAAGAATGTAAGTAAGATTTGGAGAGATTCTTTCGTAATATGCCCCCTTATTTTATCCTGCTTTACTTTATTGGTAGCGCTTAAAATACCACGAACCATCTATGGCCATTGTCATTATTGCTCCAACAAGGGATACTCGGATTTGGGCCCAAGGGTTATTAGCTCTGGATCCTACATTGGAGATCTACGAACATCCCCATGTGCCTGAAGACGTGAAGGACCGAATCACCTGTGCTATAACTTGGCTGCATCCGGAAGGTAGCCTATCGGTTTTCCCCAACCTCAATATTATCTGTAGTATGGGAGCTGGGGTGGATCACATGTTGGCAGATGCTCAACTGCCTAAGGGCGTTCCCATCACCCGGATTGTAGATCCGGCCTTAGCGTGGTCTATGAGCAATTTTGTGATTGCGGCCTTATTCAACCACCACCGCAACTGGGAGCATTTTCGTAAGCAACAAGCAGGAAAACGATGGGCCCAGGCAGATTTGTGCGAAGTCCCTTTGCGGGTTGGCGTATTGGGCTTGGGGGTGCTAGGTAAGGACCTAGCCCAAAAGGTTTCGGCCTTAGGATTTTATACTGCTGGTTTTAGCCAGACGCCTAAAGAGGTAGCCGGTATAGAAAGCTTTGTGGGAGCGTCCCAATTGGATGCCTTCTTACAAGCAGTGAACGTATTAGTATGTCTGCTACCTCTTACGCCTGCAACTGAAAATTACCTGAATGCCCAGTTATTTGAACGGTGTAGCCCGGGTACCTATCTCATCAACGTGGCCCGTGGCAAGCATCTGGTGGAAGAAGATTTGATCCCTGCTATCCATTCCGGTCAGCTTTCTGGTGCCGTATTAGATGTATTTCGGGAGGAGCCTTTGCCTGTGCATCATCCTTTTTGGGAGCACCCCAACATAGTGATTACTCCCCATCATGCCAGCCTCACCAACCCAGATGCGGCCATTCCTCAATTGTTAGAAAACTACCGACGGTCCATCCAAGGAGAGCAATTACTAAACACTGTAGATCGAAAAAAAGGGTATTAATGACCTTGGTCAGTTGTGGGTTGATGTGGAACGGTTAAATTTACCTACACCAACCCCGTCATCATGATTCATATCCTCTGCCCCGTCGATTTTTCAGAAGCCTCACTTAATGCGCTTGATCACGCCGTAAACATGTGTAGCACCTGTCAAGGTGCCCTCACGCTCCTGTATGTTTTCAATGCGGAGGAATTTATTCAAGTAGCGCAAACAGAGGAGTCTAGCCAGGAGGCACTCCATGGGCAAGCGGAGATACGACTCAAAGGGATTGTGCGCGAAATTCGACAATCAGAGGTGGCCAAGGGTATTCAACAAGTGGAATACATTATGCGGGTGGGGGATTTGGTAAGCAGTGTTATTGATTACGCGGAGCACCATCAAACCACTATGATTGTTATGGGTACTACAGGAGTGGGGACGCTTCGTGAGGCATTTATTGGGTCTAATACTGTGCAAGTATTTGAGAAAGCCCCTTGCCCAGTATTGTGTGTGCCTGTTGCGGCTAGTTATTCTCCGGTACAGCAGATTGTCTATGCTACCGATTATGAGCGTGATGACCAGAAAATTGTGAAGCAAGTAGTGGCTACGGCCAAGGACTTTGGGGCCAAGGTGGAGATTCTGCACATTGAAAAGGACCGGAGTACCCACAAGGATATCCAATATCAGGAGTACGTAGAGAAGCTGTCGTCCTATTTCATGGAGGATAGTCTGAGTTTTCAGCGGGAAGTGTGCGAGGGTGATGTTCCACAATGTTTGGACCATTACATGAATACCAGCCAGGCACAAATTTTGGCATTACTCACTCATAACCAGAATTTTCTGCAAAAACTGGTACATAAAAGCATTGCTAAAAACCTCGCTTACTTCACTGACTCGCCCTTACTGATTTATAAGAATTGATGTAATTTGCGTGATTATTGCCGTTTCAATACAGAACAGCACCCATTGCGCATGCCATTTCTCTTTCGGTCCGTCATTTTTGCGGCAACTTGCTTATTTCCCTATCTACTCCTGGGGCAGATAGATACCGTACAAGCTTTGGACTCGGTGAATAGCCCTTATGATGAGCAAGCCCCGGTGCTTGATCCGGTAGAGAAGGCACTCTATTTTACAGTTACCAAGCACCCGGAGAATGTCGGAGGCATAAAAGATCAAGGAGATATTTGGGTGTCTATGCCTGATTCCACGGGAGATTGGGGAGTGCCTCAACGAGTAGCCGTGCTCAACAATCAGGATTATAACGCTGCTTTGGGTTTTTCTCCGTCAGGTGATACACTTTACCTACACGGTTGGTATACCGGCGGAGAATCGGTGTACATGAAAGGGGTAAGCTATACGGTCCGGACAGACACCGGCTGGGCGAAGCCTAAGCGACTCACGGTGAAGTTCTTCAAGAATGTAGCTCCGCACCAGAGCGGTACTCTTTCTCCAGATGGTAAAGTGATGTTGCTGTCTCTGGAAGCTTTTTCGGGTCGGGGTGCCGAGGACCTATACGTAGCCTATCGTCAACCAGATGGTAGCTACACCGGTTTGAAGAATGTTGGGGATGATATCAATACGGATAGGCAGGAGATGACCCCCTACTTGTCGCCTGACGGCGAAACCCTGTATTTCGCCAGCAACCGGAATCAAGGCACTGGGCGAGACTTATATCGGTCTAAGCGCCTGGACGAAACCTACCGAAGTTGGTCTGCACCCGAGATGTTGGATACCACCATAAATACCACGGGTATAGAGCTTTACTTTACTATAGACTTGGCCCAAGAGTGGGCTTATTTCACCTCCAATCAGAACAGCGAAGGCTACGGCGATATTTACCGATTTCGGTTACCTCCGCCTCCAGTAGATTCTACCCGGCAGATAGATTCTTTGGCCCCAGATACCCTTCCTTTGGTGGATACCCCCTTAGTAGATTCCTTATTGATTTCGGTGGTTGACTCGCTGGTGGTGGACACTGGTTCGGTAGTAGAGGTAGCTACTACGCCGATGGATTCATCGATGGCGGATACCACGGAGATTGGCTACAATGAGGCCGTAGCTGTTGCTGATAGTGTGATGAATACGGAAGCAGATTCATTAGATCGCCTGGGATGGTCCCAGTTGCGATTGCAGGTATTTGGGGAAGGAGACTCGCTCCTGCGCTCTGCAAAGGTTGAGGCCCATTGGGCGGATACGACTTGGATGGGAGTCTGGGAAGATGATTCTCTGGTGGTGGGTTACCCGGACACTTTGACCGAATTCGACCTGCGTATTTCAGCACCACGCTACTTTGCCCAAGAGCACACTTTCAACCTCGCTGATTCCCTCGTTTTCTTCTCCTTCTCCTTAGACCCGATAGCGGTAGGGGCCACCGTGAAGTTAGAATCGGTTTTGTTTCGCCGCGGATCTGACGAAATGTTTCCCGAGTCTTCTGTGGAGCTGGATGAGGTGGTGAAGCTGATGGAGGAGAATCCCAAAATGGAAATCGAATTGGGGGGGCACACGGATAATCGGGGAAATCCCTTAGCCAATGTGGAGCTTTCCGAGGCACGGGTGGCTACGGTAAAGGCCTATCTGGTGGCGGCAGGTATAGCAGCTGGGCGTATTCAAGGCAAAGGCTACGGCGGTGCAAAGCCAATTTCAGAAAATACGACGGAGGAGTCCAGAGCGAAAAATCGCCGGGTAGAAATGAAGGTGATTAGCAACGACGACTAAGTAAACATGTCGTCGTGATTCCCCTCTTGGGACCATGTAATGCCTACCTTTATCCCATGCGAATTCTATTGCTATTGGGGATAGCTCTGGTTTCAAGTTTCAACCCATTATCGGCTTCTATTTTTTTATCAGATTCTATACAAAACGATACTGTAAAGAGGTCTAGCTTCTTGGTAATCCCCATCGTTTATTTCACCCCAGAAACTCAATGGGCCGGCGGAGCTGGTGGGGTGTATACTTTTCGTTTCCCCCAGGAACCCGATACTACCCAGGCATCACAGCTTACCTTTGGTGGTGCGTACACCCAACTGCGGCAAGTGCTTTCCTACATCTCGGGCCGTTTGTATTGGGGAGAGGAAAACAACGTAGCCTATGGTGAGGTAGGTTACTACATATACAACTACTTTTTCTACGGAGTAGGCAATGGGGCAACGGCAGATCAAGAAGAGCTGTACGGCGTCCGCTTTCCCAGGTTCCGGCTCAATTATCTACGGCAGTTATCGCCTCACTGGTACGGCGGCTTTCGGTACTGGTATGATGGGTATGATATCACCGAAAAAGCAGAAGGAGGGGCTTTGGTCACCGGTAGCGTTTCCGGTAGTCAGGGTGGTACAGTTTCAGCATTTGGCCTGGTAGCTAACTACGATACCCGTGATAATATTTTCTGGCCTAAAGCAGGGACTTTCTTGGAGGTCGCAAGCTTGGTGCATGCTCCCTGGACGGGGAGCGACTACCGCTATCGCAGACTGTCAGTAGATGCTTCGCAATTCTTCACCCTGCCCTGGTGGGACCACCGGCTGGCGCTCAACTACTGGACAGACCTCACTTTCGGTGACCCTCCATTCAACGATATGGCAATGCTGGGTGGGCCCAAAAAAATGCGAGGCCTTTACCAAGGGCGGTATTTGGATAAGCAACTCATGATGCTGCAGGCAGAGTACCGGTTGCCAATAGTTTGGCGATTTCGTGCGGTGGCCTTTGGTAGTATTGGCGGCGTAGCTTCGGAGTTATCAGAGTTTGCCCAGGTGCCTTTGCGCTATACCTACGGTGCTGGGTTACGGTTCCTGATGGATAAAACCAACCAAGTGAATATACGCTTCGATGTGGGTTTTGACCCGGAAGGGGTGCCGGCGTACTACCTTACGGTGGGGGAGGCTTTCTGAGGAGTACTACCCAAAGCGCGTTGCATCGCTTCTGCCTTTACAAGACACTCTTGGTACTCTTGCTCGGGTACCGAATCGTACGTGATAGCACTCCCAACTTGGTAGCTAAGCTTCTGATTGTCTGCGTTATAGAAAAGGCTACGGATGACTACGTTGAAGTCGAAATCCCCGGTGGGAGTGAAGAAGCCCACCGCGCCGGAAAATAGTCCTCTTCGGGCCGGCTCATATTGTTCGATGAGTTCCATTACCTTGATTTTCGGTGCCCCTGTCATGCTTCCCATGGGGAACGCCCGGGCAATCGCTTCTACACTGGTTATTCCCTCTTTCAAGAACCCTGTGACGGTACTGATCATCTGATGAACCTGAGGAAAGGAATAAAGCCCGAAGAGTTCTTCTACCGTAATGCTACCTGCCCGGCAGCTGCGGGCCAGATCATTGCGTACCAGGTCCACGATCATCAGGTTCTCGGCACGTTCCTTCTCGCTTTCACGAAGTCCTATCTTCAGTTTCTGGTCTAGAACTGCATCCTCATGGCGTGGAGCGGTGCCCTTAATGGGTTGGCTGATCAACTGCTGTCCTTGCCGCTTCAGAAATCGTTCTGGGCTGGCTCCGGCCATCCACTGATCTTCACAACGGTAGAAGGCCCCAAAGGGGGTGTGCGAGTGCTTTTGTAGCGCCAGAAATACCCGCGCCATATCTAGTTCGGGAATCTTAGCTGAGAATTCCTGGCAATAATTGATTTCGTAGACGTCACCGTCTTCGATGTGCTGGCGCAGCCGTTCTACCGTAGCTAGGTAGGCCTCCTTTAGGGTGTGTGGTTGTAGAGGAGGCAGTACCGTATACAAAGGGGGCAAAGGGGTAGACTGTATCTCCTCAATGAGGCCAACAGGATTTTCGATACTCTCAATAACCAGATGACCTTGTGCTTCGTAAAGCCAATGCTTGGGTCGGAAAAATGCCAGGTCATGAAAACCTTGCTGGACAGGATTATGACTTTGGAGGTCTTCCCGTTCATTTTTAAGGTCATACCCCAAGTGCCCAAACCACCAGTCAGGTTGAGCAGAGGTAGCAACTGAGAGAGCTTCAAATGCTTCGCCAGCCTGGGCTTTTACCTCCTCCAGAGCGCCACAAGCAATCCCTCTCAGGAAGGTGCCGTGAGGATACTCGTACCTACTAGGGGCCAGATGCAGCACCCGATCAAAGTGTGCATTGGCCCAAACAACAGCTTTTTGCCAAAAACTGGCATCAGGAAGTGGAAAAGAATGAAGTTGCCGTTCCTGCATTATCGGCAAAGGTACGTAATCGAACAACAGAAATGATAAGACGGAATTTCTGCTGTTCAGGACAAGTTAATCCGTGTATAGGCTGAAGAATTCCCACATTAGTGGAAAAGGATCGGTACCGTCCCAGCCTTTACGGGGTACATCGTGCGGGAAGCCATCTACTTTGTAATACCAAACATCCAAATCTTCAGGCCCGCCGGTGTATCGTTGGCCCACAGTATGGTCATTGGGGTTCAAAACCTCTACCTCAGTAGTACCATTCAGTTCGGTCCAGAATTCGATAATGTCGTCCATGTGCGGAGCACCGCCCCAGCCACCGGTAGTATCCATGCTACCGTCGATGGGCACCGTTTCGTCATCCTCTAAGCTCAGTTGCAATAGCGGAGTAGGAACGAACATATCTCGATTTTCCCAACTGTAGCCTGGCATGGT
>DMST01000113.1:14875-20211 GCA_003454975.1 Cytophagales bacterium
CGGCCGTTCTTGTACCAGAACGTAGCTCATAAACCCGCCGTTGCTGATACCGCTGGTGAACGTCTTCTCTGGATCCAAATTATAGGTGACTTGTAGCTCCTGGGCTAATCCGGTTAAGAAACCAACATCATCAATGTTCGCAAAGGTGAGGCGGGCATCCCAAAAAGGATCGCGGTTGGCATCTAGGGTGCCCTGAGGTACCACTACCGCAAAGCCGTTTTCATCGGCCCAATCTCTGATTTGAAAGAACCAAGCATACTGGTGCGCTTTGCCCCCATAGCCGTGCAAAAAGAATACGAGCGGGGCATTGTCTGGTAGATTGTCCGGAACGTGTAGTACATAGCTACGCTCCAGGCCGTCATGCAAGTAAATTTCGCACCTTTCACAGGGGCGTAGCAGATTCTCAGGACGGTCTGTACAGGCGGTTTGGAAAAGTAGGAACGAAATAGCCAAGATGGCCAACCAGGATGTGGGACGAAGAAGCATTGATGGTGTTTTGTTTACAAAAGTAACCAACAGGCTAACCTAATGTGTCGGTGAAAGTTTCTAATCGGACATTCCAGTACATAAAAAATCCCCTCCGCATGGCACGAAGGGGATCTCACTATTACGTATTCCAGGGTAATAGCAATGTGTCAGCTTCCGCAAGATACACAGCCGTCCGGATCGTCCAGAGAGCAGGACATATCCGAGCGTTTTTGTTCGTCGGTTGCTTGATTGTATTCTATCCGAGCCTGACCTGCACCGGCTTCTACTGCCGTGGTAGCCGTAGACGCATTCGCCGCCACGGTAGGCTGTGCCAATTTGCTTTTGTCCACGGTGAACTGAATCGCACTGGTAGCCGCCTTAGTACGCAGGTAATACATACCTGTTTTCAGGCCTTGCTTCCAAGCATAGAAGTGCATCGAAGTCAACTTCCCGAAGTTAGGATCTTGGATGTGGACGTTCAGCGACTGACTCTGGTCGATGTAAGGGCCTCGGTCGCCGGCCATTTCCAAGATGGATTTCTGCGAAATCTCCCAAACCGTACGGTAGATATCTTTGATCTTTTGAGGGATCTCTGGAATCTCCTGGATGGATCCGTTCGCTGCGATGATGCGGTTACGCATAGTTTCGTTCCACATACCCAGCTTGATCAGGTCCTTCAGCAGGTGCTTGTTCACTACCACAAACTCACCGCTCAAAACCCGACGGGTGTAGATATTGGAAGTATAAGGCTCGAAGCACTCATTGTTGCCCAAAATCTGCGAGGTACTTGCAGTAGGCATAGGTGCTACCAATAGCGAATTACGAATACCGTGTTTCTTTACCTCACCTTTCAGCGTGGTCCAGTCCCAGCGACCGCTATCGGGGGTTACTCCCCACATATCAAACTGGAAGATGCCTTTAGAAGCCGGTGAACCCTTGAACGTTTGGTAAGGTCCTTCTTCGATGGCAAGATCCTTCGACGAGGTCATGGCCGCGAAGTAGATAGTTTCGAAGATGTCCTTATTCAAGCGGCGTGCTTCGGGTGAGTCGAAAGGCATGCCTAACATGATAAAGGTATCAGCCAGACCCTGTACCCCCAATCCTACCGGACGGTGGCGCATGTTGCTGTTTTTGGCTTCTTTGATCGGGTAGTAGTTGCGATCAATCACCTTGTTCAGGTTAACGGTCGCTTTGTACACAATCTCGTAAAGCTTATCGTGGTCGAACTTGCCGTTATTTACGTACTTGGGCAAAGCAATGGAAGCCAAGTTACATACAGCAACCTCATCCTTATCGGTATACTCAATGATCTCGGTACACAAGTTGGAAGACTTGATGGTACCCAAGTTCTTTTGGTTCGATTTCTTATTGGCAGCATCCTTGTACAGCATATAAGGAGTGCCAGTCTCGATTTGAGACTCTAATACTTCAAACCAAAGGTCTTGTGCCTTTACAGTACGGCGGGCTTTGCCTTCACGTTCGTATTTATCATACAAGCGCTCAAACTCTTCACCATAAACGTCCGATAGACCAGGGGCCTCGTTAGGACAGAACAGCGACCAATTACCGTTCTCCTCTACCCGCTTCATGAACAAATCAGGAATCCACAGGGCATAGAACAGATCGCGGGCGCGTAACTCTTCTTTTCCGTGGTTCTTCTTCAGATCCAGGAAGTCGAAGATGTCATCGTGCCAAGGCTCTAGGTAAATAGCAAAACTTCCTTTACGCTTACCGCCGCCTTGATCAACATAACGGGCTGTCATGTCGAAGTTACGCAGCATGGGTACAATACCGTTGCTGGCACCATTGGTACCCCGGATGTAGGAACCTTTCGCCCGAATGTTGTGAATGCTCAAGCCAATACCACCAGCCGACTGTGAAATCTTAGCGGTTTGCTTCAGGGTGTCATAAATGCCGTCGATGCTATCGTCCTGCATAGTCAGCAGGAAGCAAGAAGACATCTGGGGCTTGGGCGTGCCTGCGTTGAAGAGGGTGGGAGTAGCATGAGTAAACCACTTCTCAGAAAGCATGTGGTAGGTATCGATGGCTGCTTCTACATCATCCATATGGATACCAATAGAAACCCGCATCAGCATGTGCTGAGGACGCTCCACGATTTTACCCTCTAGCTTCATTAGGTAGGACCGCTCCAAGGTTTTGAAACCGAAGAAATCATAGGTAAAGTCCCGGGAGTAGTCAATAGTACGGTCTAGCAGGGCCGCGTTTTCACGGATTACTTTGTAAGCCTCTTTGGATACCAAGGGGGCGTTCTCACCAGTCTTAGGATCTACATACGTGTAGAGCCGTTTCATGGTGTTCACGAACGAGTCACTGGTAGTCTTGTGTAAGTTGGAGATAGCAATACGTGCCGCCAGGATAGCATAGTCCGGGTGGTGTACCGCCATGGTGGCACAAATTTCTGAAGCTAGGTTATCCAGGTCCTGTGTAGTTACTCCATCGTACAGGCCTTCGATTACTTTTTGTGCTACATCAACAGGATTCACATGGTTTGAATCCAGTCCGTAGCATAATTTCTCTATCCGAGCCGTGATTTTGTCAAATTTCACTGACTCACGTCTTCCGTCTCGTTTTTGTACTAACATCGTATGGGTGGGATTAGATCGGATGTACGTTTAATTAAAAATCTTCGTCAAGGGAGAACTTCGGCTTATCCGCGCCACCGCTATTCATTACCCCGGCTTTTTGATAATCGCCAACGCGCTTCTCAAAGAAATTAGTCTTGCCTTGCAAGGAGATCATCTCCATGAAATCAAAAGGATTCGTAGAGTTGAACAATTTAGGCGCACCCAATTCAGATAGCAGACGGTCAGCAACAAACTCGATGTATTGGCACATCAAATCAGCATTCATCCCGATCAATTTCACGGGCAATGCATCGGTCACAAACTCCTTTTCGATATTAACCGCGTCCTCAATAATCTTGGTAATCGTATCGACGGGAAGCTTATTAATTACGTGATTGTTATATAGGTGTGTGGCGAAGTCACAGTGCAAACCTTCGTCACGAGAAATCAATTCGTTTGAGAAACTCAATCCCGGCATTAAACCGCGCTTCTTCAACCAGAAGATGGAGCAAAAGCTACCAGAGAAGAAAATACCTTCTACCGCAGCGAAAGCAATCAGACGTTCAGTGAAAGAGCCCTCATCAATCCAACGAAGAGCCCAGTCAGCCTTTTTGCGCACACATTCCATGGTGTCTATCGCACGGAACAACTTGTCCTTGGTAGCACCGTCCTTTACTAAGGTGTCGATCAGCAGAGAGTATGTTTCTGAGTGAATGTTCTCCATGGCAATTTGGAAACCATAGAAGAACTTAGCCTCAGTATATTGTACCTCGTTGACGAAGTGTTCTGCCAAATTCTCGTTTACGATGCCGTCACTTGCCGCGAAAAATGCTAGCACATGAGAAATAAAATGACGCTCACCGTCATTCAACTCCGCCCAATCTTTCAGATCGGCGCTTAGATCAATCTCCTCTGCGGTCCAAAAACTGGCTTCCGCTTTCTTGTAGAATTTCCAGATGTCGTCGTGCTGAATTGGAAACAGCACGAACCGATTCTTATTCTCCTTCAGTATTGGCTCCTCCGTTGCGTGCAGCGTAGTGTCCATGGTTCCCTGTGATCTTATTATGTTAGCAGAATCTTATTTAGCCGGGAAAAGGCACCCGAAGTGCCTTCCCATTATAATAATACTGTTAATGACTTGTTTGCGCAGAATGTTTGCCCTGACTTGGAAAAATGCTATAGAAAGGGATGTTGATATCCTTAACATTTTACCTCGATTGATAACGCTTTTATAACGTTGGCAAAACACACAATACAAATAACGAGTACCATCGTATATTATGCAAAAGCACAATTGTGCATAAATGCTGCTGCAAGAAAATGGGGTTAAATAATTGTATTACAGCGGGTTATTGGTGGTGAAACGTAATCTGATTGGGCACGTATGATCTTCTGATGATCTGTGGATAAGTGGAAAAAAAATGAAAAACTTTTCCACATGACGATTTCATTCAAACAGCATAGAAATTGTCCTATAAATTCCTATATTTGCCCTCCATTTTGGAAAAAGAGACGTTCACAACGTATTTTCATTCATGTACGCAATCGTAGATATTGCCGGAAAGCAGTTCAAAGTAACGCAAGACCAAATCATCTTCGCTCCTAAGATGGAAGGTGAGGAAGGCGCTTCTCTGGATTTCGACAAAGTGTTGCTCATCGACAACGATGGTAACGTGGAAGTGGGTGCCCCTACTGTATCGGGTGCCAAGGTATCGGCCAAAATTATCGGCCATGTAAAGGGCGACAAAGTGATCGTCTTTAAAAAGAAGCGTCGTAAAGGATATAAGGTGAAAAATGGCCACCGCCAGCAATTCACCAAGATTCAAATCGAAGGTATTTCAAACTAAGAATAGACCATGGCACACAAGAAAGCGGTCGGTAGTTCGAAAAACGGACGCGAGTCGCACTCGAAACGACTCGGTGTAAAAATTTATGGCGGTCAGACTGCCAAAGCGGGTAACATCATCGTACGTCAGCGCGGTACCGTTCACAATCCTGGCAACAACGTAGGTATTGGTAAAGACCATACCTTGTTTGCTTTGGTAGACGGTAAAGTTGTTTTCCGCAAAGGTCGTAAAGATCGTTCTTACGTACACGTAGAGCCTGTAGCAGAAGCTGCTGAGGCCTAAGTTGTACCGTGTTGGAATTACGAAAGCTCGTCTATATGGCGAGCTTTTCGTGTTTGTGCCAACTGTAACTATTCGCCTTCATTAGGGGTTTAGTTGCCGTAGGAGGCGTTTTTTAAGAAACAGATGTGAATGAAAAAGCCCTCGAGTGGTCGAT
>DMST01000113.1:20253-22039 GCA_003454975.1 Cytophagales bacterium
GCTTTTTCATTCTAGGGGGCTTATCTCATGAGAGGGGTGTTGAAATACACGATTGTTATGTGCTAAAATCCCTATGCCATTAAGGCCAAACGCCGAGGGTGGTGTAGTTGTGGCTAATTTTGTCAATGGCCACATAGAAAGCCGCGGTCCGAAGGCTGTCGAAGCTCTTCGTGTTTCTGGCCTCCAGGATTTCGTTGTATGCCTTAGTCATGGTTTCGTCTAGTCCAGAGTTAACGAGATCTAGCTCCTGTGGTCCCTTAATTAGGTCGCGTTCCTCTTCGGTCAGCGGTTTACCAGTCTTTTGTTCGATCAACTTAAGGGTAGAATCCAGCACTTGTTCGTCATACTTGCGCTCCAGCTTCCCGAAAGAAACGCGAGATAGGTTCTTTAGCCATTCAAAGTAAGAAACGGTCACGCCACCTGCGTTCAGGTACATGTCAGGAACTACAATGGTCCCTTTTTCCCGTAAAATGTGGGCTGCAGCATTGGTTACCGGTCCGTTGGCGGCTTCCCCAATGATTTTGGCCTGTACGCGTGGTGCGTTATTTTCGGTGATGGCGTTTTCAAGTGCGGCAGGAATCAAGATATCGCACTCCTTCTCCAGTAGCATGTTACCGTCTTCTACAAACGTGGCATCTGGGAAGCCTTTGAAATCCCGGTGCTCCATCCAGTAAGCCATAGCTTGCTCCACGTTGATGCCGTTGGTGTTGTAAATGGCGCCGTTGTATTCGGTGATGCCTATGATTTGGCTGTCACCCAGCTCTTGCATGAACTTGGCGGAGTGATAACCCACATTACCAAAGCCTTGTACGATCACTCGTTTTCCGGCCAGGCCGGTAGACAGGTGCAGGGAGTCCATGTCTTCTTTTACATTGCAAACTTCACGGAGTCCCATGTACACACCCATGCCAGTGGCTTGCTTGCGACCCCGGATGCCGTGGAGTACAATAGGTTTGCCCGTAACGCAGCCGTAGGCATTAATGTCATCGGGGCGCATCATTTGGTAGGTGTCCACCATCCAGGCCATTTCCTTCTCGCCCGTGCCGTAGTCTGGGGCGGGTACGTCAATGGCTGGGCCAATGAAGTTCTTTTTGATGAGTTCGAAAGTATAGCGGCGCATTACTTTCTCCAGCTGCTCTTCGTTGTACAGCTTCTTGTTGATGTGAACCCCACCTTTAGCGCCTCCGAAGGGTACATTCACAATAGCGCATTTGTAGGTCATCAAAGAGGCTAGTCCTTTTACCTCGTCCAAGTCCACAGACAGGGCAAATCTAATTCCTCCTTTGGTGGGCAGCTTGTGGTGGCTGTGTTCTACCCGGAAGGCGTCCAGCACGTGGAATTTTTGTACCGGATCGTCAATTTCGACCGGGAAAGAGAAGGTGTAAACGCTGTTACACTTCTTGATCTGATCGATCATGCCGGGCGATACCTCGGGGAGGTGTTGCGCGGCTTCGTCTACGAATTTATTCACCTCATTAAAGAGGTTATACCCGCTATTTGAACTCATATTCGGTACGTTGGTTTTCGTTTCGAGATGACGAAAAGGTACAGTTATTTCCCTCAAAAAGCTGTTTTCAGCGGGCCTTTTTGTCAAAATCCTTGGTGTGCTGGATTCTCTTTTAAATTATCCGTATTCTCTGTTCAAATACTAGACTAACCCTTTAGACTCATGAATGAATTGCAAGTGCCAGAAGGCCAGCTCACCTTTGATGCAGAAGGAAATGATGATCCTAACAGTCCGTGGTATTCTCGTCGAGCCCATGTGCCAGGCGGGGTGTCGGGTGTG
>DMST01000075.1:0-2332 GCA_003454975.1 Cytophagales bacterium
TACAACGAGCCTTGGATTCCCGAAGCCATCGCGGCCCTGGCTAGCGTAGCCCAAAACAGCACCGACTGTAGCGGAGCCCGCACCTTGGCCGAGCCTCAGAAAGCCCTGTTCGGAGTGGCGGAACTGGCCGTGCATCCGAACCCTAACGCAGGAGCGTTTAGCTTGAGCCTGCAAGGCGGAGAGCTAAGTGAGGAGGCTACCCTGGTCATCACTAACACCGTGGGCCAGGTCGTGTATGAAGGCACCCTGGAGGCCGGCTCGCCTACCGCAAACATCCAGCTAGTGCAGCCCGATGCAGGCTTCTATTTCCTGGTACTGACCAGCGGCAACCAAAGATTAACTAAGAGAATTTTAATCCAATAGTTTTACATCGTGTATAGCCAAAAGCCCGGTTCTTCTAGGATCGGGCTTTTTTATTTTTCGGTGGGCTGGACCTAGCTTCTTTGCCTTTAGAAGCTGTAGCGTAGTAGGGTTGCTTGCTACTTTAGGGCAATTGAAAGAGTTTGGAGACTAATGGCTTCCCAGTTGGGAACTAGTAACTGTAAGTTGGACGGTGGTTGTGCCTCCAATTCCTTTCCGATGAGCGCGAAGCGCTTCTAGGGAATCATCCAATGCTACCCATCTTTCGCATAAAGCTTATTCCTTCACTTGGGCTTCGGTAGGACAAGGATGGATGGCGAAGTACGAATAAGAAATCGGCGAGGCTAGACCCTACCTTCTTTTCCAAGGAAATGGGCCTTCCACTGATCTTGGGATGCTTGAGGAAGGTTCCACCATCATATTCTTATGAGTGCGCAGCACTACGAATGAAATTAAAACCAAGCCTGCGTGCCCTTAGGGACCATCCTCGGCTACAACTCTACGGTTCAGCCGATCATTTCCCAAAACCCAATTTTAAAACCTCTCTGCCTCTCTCCACCTTCGTACACTTCGGCGGACAAGAGCGAATACTCTTCTTCTCTCTCCCTTCGCTGAAGCTATGGAAGACAAATGCGAGGAAATATTAATCAATCGTCACCAACTAAAAAGTAGCCAATCTCCTCAATTGCCTTCGTCGTCTCTGGCATTGGGAAAACAATCCAGTCGTGTACCATGCCCGGATACTCGCTCAAGGTCACTTGCGAACCTTCCGCTGCGGTAAGCTTTTCGGCCAAGGCCTGGCTGTCCGGGTAGAAGAACTCCACCGTGCTGATTTGCACCAGGATGTGGCCCAGCCCCGACATGTCACCGTAAAGCGGCGAAACCAGCGGATCAGTAGGGGCAAGGTCGCCCCTGTAGAGCTTGCCGGCTGCCCGCAAGGTATCACGGGAGAGAATGACCTCGGTAGGTTCGTACCTGGGAATGGCCTCATGGACCAGATCAATATCCAGCCAGGGCGAAACCAGCACCGTTTTTTGGGGGACGGGTAGGATACTCTGCTGACGCAACTGCTGTAGAAAGGCCAAAGCCAGTCCGCCGCCCGCCGAATCGCCCAGCAGGGAGAAAGAATCTTCGGGATAGGCGGCTACCAATTGAGCATAGGCCTTCATGACCACCTCGTGGGAATAGGTGGCTTGGTGCTCCGGTGCCAAAGGATAGTCGATAAACGAGACCGTCAACCCAAACCTCTTTACCAACTGCACCATCAAGGTGCGGTGACCGGCCATGCCCTCAACTTTATAGGCGCCTCCGTGCAAAAACACCACGTGGTGGCCGGTAGGCGTAGTCGGCTGCACGGTGAGTACCATAAAACCCTCTACGTCACGTTCCGTCACGGTAAGGTTTTTGGGAAATTTCTTCGCCGACATGGCCCCCGAGTTACGGGGCGGGTTGTCAATGACTTTGGCAAAAATGGAATTCTTTAGTTTGAACGCTTTGAAAGTGCGGTAGTAGAAGGAAGCAGAAATACTAGGCATAAAAATCAGTGTGAGTAGTGAGTGTGAGCCACGTGGACTTTGCATTATAAAGAATACCCGGGAAAGGAATGTTTACGGTGGAATTTTAAATTCTGAGCGGCGGTAGCCTCACTAACGACTAGGCACCCTGAGTCTAAAGCACCCATGGGTTGTATGATATGACACCTCCTTCCCTTGCAACGCTCCTCGATTTTCATCGTCTTTTCCTCGTTGAATCCTTTCGGACTCATGTACAGCTACCTCATCATGGGGTGGGCTGTGGAGTGATTTTTAACCCAAAATTTAAATGACATGAAAAAATCAACCTGGAAAGCCCTTCCTAAAAATCAATGGGCCACCGTAAGGGGTGGAGCCGGATCACGCGATGGAGATCGGTTCTATTATGAGAATGATGAGTACCTTGATGAAATAGGAAACCCGTAAGCCATGGCGTCGGT
>DMST01000075.1:2378-5534 GCA_003454975.1 Cytophagales bacterium
ACCCCGACGCTAGTTTTCTACGGTGTAACCATATTCCCCTTTGTACTCGCGCTCACCCTCACTCTGCTTTCACTCGCTACCGCTCCCGGCCATTTCGATTTCTCTTGGGTGAAATAAGCCCTGTATGCTAGTCTTATACACTGTGCCCTGACTCGCACCCGGTCCCCTCTATACTCGCGCCCACTTTTACACTGCCTTCACTCGCTATCCTCTCTGAGAGGCCAGCTCAAGGATTGGCGAAGTTCTGGTACTCGAAAGTGATAGCCTTCGTGTAGATGTCCATCGCTTTGGCCTCGTCGATGCCGTACTTTTGCCGCCAAGCCTCCAGGAAGTTGCCCATGGCATAGGCCCCAGAAGGGTAGTCGTTGCCCGTGATCCAGTCAGCATACACGTTGCCAGCCGCCGGTGGGCTTAGCTGCGCACCTAGCCAGGCCCACAGATACTCGCAGGGTAGCATCACTACCAAAGCATAGATGGGCTCCTCAGTCGAAACCACCTGAGTTTCGTACGCAGAGTATTGCTGGCATACCTCGGTGGGTACGATGCTGTCGCCGTCTTTCACGTGCCAGGTATCGGGGAAAGTCTCGTTGTACGACTGATAGCTGTCGTGTTTCTGCTGCAAAAAGGCCTTCAGCACCGGGTGCTCTGCACGGCTTACGGCGGTGGCATAGTCCTCTGCTCCGCGGAAACAATAGTAGGCATCCGATACATTGAAACCGCCATAGGTAGTGGGGCTTAGCGTACCTGCCTTAATGCCTTGTACGAAGTCCGTGTTGAGGGCCTCTTCGGCCACCTGCAGGTTGGCTTTCCAAAGCTTCCAAAAGAGCGAGTCTGGTGCTGGAGGCTCTGTAGATAGCTCGTGTTTGGCAATGGTCTCGCTGCTCAGGGTAATGCGTCGGTTAGATTTCATTGGATTTGTTGGGGTAGTGTAGGTTTTAATGATACTAGAAATCGTGGGCTGGCCGGTTTACCGGCCAACCTAGGGGAACAAAATTCCCTGAACTACGCCAGACACGAAAGCAGTTTTCCATTTAGAGGGTTTGTCAGGCTTTCTATTCATTGTGTAAAATATATTTTACTTAGAGTAAAACAATATTTACTATGAGTCCGTAATATCTTACAGAGAGTAAGAAATAACTGACAACAAATTGAGCCATGTCATATCATGAAAAGCGAGGTGTGATGAATATTGTCACCGCCATACTCATCTTTGGTGGTTACGCCTACTACGCCTGGGGCCGAATACCGGAGGGAGAGATTTCGGTAGAGGAGCAACTGCAATTTTGGGCCAAGATGGTGCTCTTGCTGATTCCTTTTAGTATTGTTGGGCGAATAGTGGCGCACATCCTGTGGGCCATTGGTTACCGGATTGCCACGGGGGAAGACATTCCCTCACGTGAGGACGAACGGGATAAGTTGATTGAACTTAGAGCGATGGCCCGCTCGCAGTGGATCTTTATCCTCAGTTTCTTTTTGGGGCTCGGCTTCATTGCCATGCTCAAGCCGGTGTACCTGCTGTTTGTGACAGTAGCAGTGGGCGGGCTCATCTCAGACGTTTTTTCCGAGGTAGTGCGCATGTACTTCTACCGCCGAGGATTTTAGGCCATGGCGAAGAAGAAGTTTCCCATCAGCAATACCATCCGCCCCTTGCGCTTTATGCAGGGTGAGATGACGCAGCAGGCGCTGGCCGATGCCGTTGGCGTGACACGCCAGACCATCGTGGCCATTGAGAAGGCGAAGTATTCGCCCTCATTGGAATTGGCCTTTAAAATTGCCCGGGTGTTTGATAAACCTCTGGAGGAAGTGTTCAACTATGCACCGGAGGAAGAGGATTAAGACCATCTTCCTGATGGAAATCGGTAATCCCTTTCGTCGTAGATGGTGTGGTAGTTTGGGCCCCTCACGGTTGATCTATGCTGCCACTTTATTTTCTATATTCCATTAGCGAACAAAACACCTCATGGAGCATTGGCATGAAGCGATTCAAAAAATATGTGGCCGAAGGCCTTCTCATCATTTTTAGCGTATTGTTTGCCCTATTCATCAACCAGTGGTTTGATGACTACCAGACCCATCGGAGAAAGGAAGTGGCCTTGGAAAGCATCCAAAGTGAGCTCTACCGTAATCGGAGTATTTTGGCAAGCTGGAAGGAGCACCATATGGCCATTCGTGACCGTAT
This sequence comes from Cytophagales bacterium, assembly GCA_003454975.1. GTDB lineage: Bacteria > Bacteroidota > Bacteroidia > Cytophagales > Cyclobacteriaceae > DMST01. The sequence continues at coordinate 4,558 of DMST01000075.1, forward strand.
TACGGGTGTTTTGGAGGGCAGGAACGATTCGTTGCTGGTAGCCTTGACCCAAAAGAATTTTCTTGATCTGGGCCTACTCACCAACAATGAAAGCCTGGTGGATGCGGTGCTCACCCATACTGCCTGGGAGTCTGCTAAATCAACGGGAATAATAGCAGAGTTCGACTTTGAGACCACCCAAAAGTTGACTCAGGTGTACTCCATGCAACGGGTGCTTACGGATAGGACGCTGGCCAATATTTTGGACTTCTATTTCGATACTCAAGCACACGATATGGAAAATATCGACCAGATCCTGGTCCAGTTTCAGCTTCGGTTCTGGGAGCTAACTGGGCAGGAAGAACTCATGACTTCGCTGTATCAGCAAGCCATCGAAAAGATTGAAGAATAGAAGGCCGGTAGGCTGACCCAAATCCGCTGCTCCAACTAGTTGGGAGGTTGCATCCGGGTCTAACCCTTCCACCGGAAGGTACTTCTGAGAAGCTTGGGCACTCAGCTCCCTGACTTGAAGGGGGGGCGGAAGCAACTTTCGCCCTATTCCAAACAACAAAACTCAAAATATCATGAAAGCCATTCAGTACCGTGGATACGGAGCACCCGAGGTGCTTCACATCGCTGAGGTAGCCGCACCTACCCCCAAGCCCAACGAAGTACTCGTGCGGGTACACGAAGCCATCCTAACCCCCACAGACACCTCGGCCCGACTCGGTAAGCCGTTTATTGTGCGTTTTTTTAGTGGTCTCTTTGGGCCAAAAGGCATTCCGGGGACGGACTTTGCCGGTGTGGTGGAAGCAGTAGGGGATAAGGTAACCCGTTTTCAGCCCGGCGACCAGGTGTTTGGGGCCAAGAGCCCCAGCACGGGAGCACACGCGGAGTACCTCACCATTGCCGAAACCGGTGTGCTGACCCACCTGCCAGAAGGCATGGCCTTTTCAGAAACGGCTGGCATGTGCGATGCGGCCATGACGGCGCTCACC
>DMST01000075.1:5626-6582 GCA_003454975.1 Cytophagales bacterium
CAGCGGGTGCTAATCAACGGGGCCGCCGGAGCCATCGGTACCTTTGCCGTGCAGATGGCAAAACGAATGGGCGCCCACGTGACGGGGGTGTGCAGCACAGGGAATGTGGAGCGGGTACGGGCCCTGGGGGCCGATGCGGTGGTGGACTATACCAAAACCGATTTCACTCGGGCGGGTGAGACCTACGATGTAATTTTTGATGCGGTAGGTAAGTCCTCCTACAGGCAGGCCAAAAAGGCTCTGACACCCACCGGCAAATACTTGACTACGGTGCTGGGCAACAACATCTTGGGCAATATGCTTTGGACGAAAATAGCTGGCGGGAAGCGGGCCATCTTTGATGCAACGGGCCTAAAGCAAACCCGAGACAAACTGGAAACACTGGCTAATTGGGTGGCGGAAGGTGAATTAAAATCGGTGGTAGACCGTACCTACACTTTGGACCAAATGCAGGAGGCTCATGCCTATGTGGATACGGGCCACAAGCGTGGAAATATTGTAATTTCAATGACAATTGCCACCCAAGCGTAACGCCATTAGCCTATGAAAGCCCTGGTATATCATCGATATGGAGGCCCCGAGCAGCTACAGGTAGCTGAAGTACCCAAACCGCAACCTCGAAAAGGCGAAATCCTGGTCCGGGTACGGGCGTGCGGGCTCAACAGCTGGGATTGGGACATGCTGAGAGGGAGGCCCGCTTTTATGCGGATGGCCCATTGGCGACGACCGCAGTTTCCTATATTGGGGGCTGATGTAGCGGGGGAGGTAGTAGCACTGGGTGAGGGGGTAAGTGGCTGGCAACCCGGTGACAGGGTACTGGCTGACTTATCTGCGGACCACTGGGGTGGCCTGGCGGAGTTTGCAACGGGTAAGGCTGAATCTTGGGCTCGGTTACCGGAGGGTCTTTCTTTCGAAGCGGCGGCGGCGGAGCCTCAGGCCGGCACGCCGGCCCTGCC
>DMST01000462.1:0-1278 GCA_003454975.1 Cytophagales bacterium
CTCTCCAACCTATGGTACGGCGTACCCGCCATCTATTTTACCATTTACTTCCTGGACCTAAACCAGCGATTACCGCGCTGGGTGCCCTGGCTCAAAAGATTGGCTTTAGTACAGACGGTTGCGCCCCTCTTAACCATTGTGTTTATTGAGCAATTCAGCTGGTTATATTCAGTCATTGCCCTTCCGTATATTTCTTGTACCATTACTACCGTAGTAGGGATACTCGCTTTGATGCAAAAGCATCGGCAAGCTTGGGTTTTCCTGGCAAGTTGGGTGGTTTTCTATTTTGGTGATGCTGCTTTCAACCTACAGGCCTATCATATCATAGACTATCGCCCCTGGCAAACGGTACTCATCAACTATACCACCCTGTTTCAGATAGTATTGCTCTCCATGGCCTTGGCCCTGCGCTACGCCCTGGTTCAGAAGTCAGCGAAAGAAGCACAGGTCACTACTTTGGAATTAACCCGGGAGAGCGAGCGGTTGCTACAAGCCCAAAATGAACGCCTGGATGGTTTGGTGAAAGAAAGAACCAAGGCCTTGCAAGCACAGAACAAACAGCTGCGGCGTCAAAAGGAGTTGGTACATCACATCAACCAGAACTTGGAACGGATGGTGCAAGAACGCACCGAGAAAGCCAAAGAGGCACAGCAGCATTTGCTTCAGTTCGCCTTTTTGAGTGCCCATGAGTTACGCGGCCCTCTGGCTAGAATACTAGGGCTCAACTACCTACTGAAAATGGAAGCAGTGCAGCCTGAAGAAAACCCCATGATTTTGTTTCAGGTGGACAAAGCAGCCCAGGAAATGGATTTCGTGGTAAAAGAAATTACCCGTACGCTAGAGGACAGTGGCTACCTGGCAGAGGAAAGTGGGCTCACCGTGCAAGAAATGCGGGACCGCTGGCGTGTACAACTTCCTGATCCGGAGGTTCCTATTTCCTCAGAGGATCAATAGTATAAGAAATGGAATACCCAACCCTGTTCGGCATTGTATTCGATGGCCGGCGCTGGCACTTTGAACATATTCAGCTGCTGCATTACCTGCCCTAACCACGTAGGCCGCATCTTCATCTTAGTAAAATCAATATCGAGCGACAGCAAGTACTGCCGCGTACGAGGTACCTCGCTGAGGTTCATCCCCTCGTGGATCCAATTGGGGTTATCAAACTCCCGGAACATGCCGTTGGCAGAATAGCCGAAAGCCAGGTTGACCCAATCGGGTATGGCTTCAATGGGAACTATGCGGTTCAGATTGGCCGACAGCCAGTAGGGATGGGCG
>DMST01000462.1:1313-4186 GCA_003454975.1 Cytophagales bacterium
GGGCGTTATAATCGCGAAATACGCTGTGGAAGCCGCCGGTACCTAGGTAGTAAGGGTACATGGGTTGGTAAGGTGAAGGGTAGTAGCTCCACTTCATTTTCACTATCTGATCTTCCCAAGCCCATTGTTGTGCGGCAAATAACGCCGCGCCAGCGGCATTAGCATACATATCTCCCCAGCTAAAACCGTACCCCTCATACAGACCATCAAACACTTCAATTGGGGTTTGTAACACTAAGCCCAATGGGCCGCCGAACAACAGTGATTTCTCATGCGATACGCCTGCCCAACGGAGGGCATAGTATCCTTTGTAGCTATAATAATAGCCCCCGAAGGCATGGCCCAGTTTATCCATCTGTAGCCAGCCAGCATTGTCATCGTAATAGTGAAAAGGCACCCGATTCCGGTCTCCGTACCACACAAAGGCCAAGTAAGAATTGCCCGCCAGGTAAAATCCTCCTACCGTACTCGTCACTATAGCCAAACGTTTCTTATCTACCGAATCAGGATACACCGTATTAACATTGGTGGCTACTTGAGCATGTGTAGAGGAAATAGTGACCAGCAGGAGGCAAACAGTAAGAAAGGTGCGCATGAAGGGAATCCTTTTTATCTACAGACCCTAAAAGTAGCCAAACGGGTGAAACCTTAAGTCAGGAATTTGGTTTATAAAATAAACCAGTTTAGCTTTGAAGACATTCATGAATATGGAAATGCAAGACATTCCTCCCTCACACGAAGATAGCCTTCGTCTCATCAGTTCTATGATTGAGACCGCCCGAAAGCAAATTGGGGATAACGGGTTCCACCTCCTGTTTTGGGGTTGGGTCACCATTGTGGTTTCCTTGCTACACTATGGGCTCGATGTGTTCACAGATTACCCCCACCCCTATTTTGCCTGGTTCCTCATGGTTCCAGGTTCGGTGGTGAGTTTCGTTTATGGTTATCGGCGAGGCAAACGCTCCAAGGTCACCACCTATACAGACCGAATCATGGTATGGGTATGGGTAACGGTCATTGTGAGTGTAGTGATTACCATTGCCTTCCTAAGCTACATAAACTTCCAGGCTGTACCCATCATACTGTTGTTTGCGGGCAATGCCACCTTTATTTCTGGTTGGTTGCTCCGCTTTCGTCCGGTCGTTATAGGCGGCATTATGCTATGGATAGGCACTATCGTTGCCTTTCTGGTTCCTCCGGCTGAGCAATTACTGGTAGAAGCCATTGCCGTAGCTTTTGGTTACCTGATTCCTGGATATTTTCTTCGCGCTCACTACAAAAAGCAATGAAGCAATTTAGTGACCTCGATCCTCTACTTCACTCCCAGCTCAGGCTGGCGGTGATGTCCCTCCTGATCAGCGTGCAGGAGGCTAACTTTGTGTATATCAAGGAGAAAACTGGGGCAACGGCGGGTAACCTTAGTGTGCAGATAGACAAGCTATCGGCAGCAGAGTACATTGACGTGAAGAAGCATTTTGAAGGAAAGAAGCCTGTGACTACCTGCAAGATTACCCCAAGGGGCATTGATGCCTTCGAATCGTATGTGCAGAACTTGCAGCAATACCTGAACCCGAAATAAAAAAATTTTAATCATTTGGTTTACAAAATAAACTAGTTTGCAAATGGAATATTTTCATACCATCCTAGGCCCAATAGCCTTACTGAGCGGCTTGGCAACTATTTTCTTGAAAAAGGGGACCCCACTTCACAAAAGAATAGGCTATGGCTATGCCGTGAGTATGCTCCTCCTCACTGGATCCTCTTTGACCATCTACAACATGTTCGATGGCTGGGGGCCATTCCACTATATGGCCTTGGTGAGCATTGCCACCATTTTTGCGGCGCTGATACCCGCCTGGCGGTATCGGCACCGCGCTAGCTGGCTCGTGTGGCATAACAAAATGATGCTCTGGAGCTACGCAGGCTTGATTATGGCCACGGGTTCACACGTTATGGGACCCTTTATCCAAATCATAAAGGCACTGGGATTGCACGGAGGCTGGGCCGCCGGCCTTGCCATGGTTACTCTGTGGGGTATACCCATGATCATAGGCGCCATTTGGATAGAGCGATACAACCGGAAGCATATTTACGGCCCAGCTAAAATGGGGGCGCACATACAAAAGCAATCTACAGCTCGATAGGATCCGGCTGACTCTTCACCGTGAAATCAAAAACATCGGGTCGGTTGTAGTGCCCTGCCGGATCGAAGTCCATGCGTGAACGGGCTACTGCGCCCATATCTAAATCAGCATACAGTATGCCCGATTCGTTCCACAAGGGGCCCGCCAGAACATCTCCCATGGGAGAAACGATCACGGAACCACCGCGGGTCATTACGTGTGGCTGCCCCTCCAGTTCATGCCTGAGAGGCAAGTCGGCTGGATAATCGTCTTGGGTAACGAATTGGTTGCAGCCCAAGACGTAGCAACGTCCTTCGGTGGCAATATGCTGCAGCGTAGCTTGCCAGGTATCCCGGTGGTCGGCCGTAGGAGCCAGATAAATTTGTACTCCTTGCTGGTACATGCTCATGCGAGCCATGGGCATGTAGTTCTCCCAGCAAATGAGCCCGCCCATCACCCCGTAAGGGGTCTTCACGGTATGCAGGCTACTGCCATCGCCTTCTCCCCAAACTACCCGTTCTTGCCCGGTGGGCTTTAGTTTGCGGTGGCAAGCTACTAGTTGGCCTTGGGGTGAAAAATAGAGCATGCTACAGTACAAGGTTCCTTGGGTGGTAGCATCTCGCTCTACTACCCCTACTACCACATAGGCGTTGGCATCCTGAGCCATTTTCCCCATTCGGTCGGTGGCAGCGGAAGACACCACCACACTGCTTTCCCAATAGCGTAACCACAGGTCGCGCCCCTCTTCGT
>DMST01000462.1:4227-8574 GCA_003454975.1 Cytophagales bacterium
CGGAGCGCCAAAACTGAGCCCGCGCGGGTAAGCAGACACAAAGGCCTCAGGAAACAAAATCAGGTTGGCTCCGGCCTGGCTGGCTTCTTGGGTTCGCTGCTCCATGATGGCGAGTGTCGCCTCTAATTGGAAAAGTGCAGGGGCGGCTTGCACTACGGCGGCTTTTAATTGAGGATGCTCCATGCTTTCTATTTTGCCACAAGGTACCCACCAGTTGCATTCGTTGTTGGTTAAAAGTGGGCATATGATCAATCCCCGCGGACTATTACATAAGCGAATCCATGGTCTGAGAAAATTTATAGTATCTTACCTACACTATAACCTTGACTATTGACAACGGGCGACACTCTGGTTTGGAGGTCTATCTTGTTGGTTCGTGAACGAAGTACGCCTATGAATTCTCACAAGCGCCGATCATTTCTTCGGAAAACCCTATTGGGTGGGGTAGCTATTACCTCCCTACCGTTCCTTAGCAAAGGAGAACGATCATTTGTACCCCCTTTGGCTACCGGTAGTCCTCCGGATTGGAAACAAGTAAGAAGCCAATTCCCCTTGACGACGGTAAAAACTTATCTGAATACGGCCAGCTTGGGCCCCTCTCCTCAAGTGGTCATCGATACCATTAGCAATACTATTCAAGACCTGGAGGAGCAGGCCACTACGGGCAGAAAAATCAGCTACGCTACTCACGAAGCGTTGGGCACGTTACTCAACACGGCGCCGGAAAATATCGCCGTTACCCGGAATGCTACTGAGGGAGCCAATATTGCGGCCCGTAGCCTACCGCTACAAGTAGGCGATGAGGTGATACTGACCGATCAGGAGCACGTAGGCGGAGCTTCTCCCTGGCTGGCCTTGCAGCAGCAACTTGGGATTAAAATTAAACTAGTAGCGCTGGACCTAACCGGAAAAACCAATGTGCAGCGCATCAAAAGCGCTATTTCAACCAACACGAAAGCCATTGCTTTCTCCCACGTGGCCTGTACTAACGGCATGGTAATTCCTGCCCGGGAAATTGCAAAGGTGTGCCAGGCAAAGGGAATCTTCTGTTGCATAGATGGGGCCCAAGCATTGGGCATGTACCCGATAGATTTGGAAGACATACAGCCAGATTTCTACTACGGCAGTGGGCATAAATGGCTTTTTGGCCCCAAGGGCACGGGCGTATTGTACATCAACCCCAATACGATGAACCGGATCCAACCCAGCTATGTGGGAGCCTATTCGGATTCGGTGTTTGATCTGGAAAATTTACATCAGGAGTACCGACAGGTAGCACAACGTGAAGAATACGGGACCCGAAATACGGGCATAACTCTAGGGCTTGGTGCTGCGGTCAATTTTGTGCAGACTGTGGGCATGGATGCCCTTGTGAAACACCAGCGTGAGCTGGTAGCTCAGCTTCGGGAGGGGGTTGCGAGCCTACCCGGGGTGAAAATCTTTTCTCCCAGCCACCCAGATTTCTCATCGGCCATCTTCACTTTCCGTATTGAGGGACATGAATACCGGGAAGTACAAAGCCGACTGAATGGTGAGCAACGGTTGTACGTACGAGGGATTTATGAAGCTAACTTGAATGCCTTACGGGTTTCTTGTGCGTTATTCAATAGCGAACAAGAGATCGACTTGCTTGTAAACTCTCTCAACACCATCGTGAGGGGTTAACGGTCATTTTTCTGGTAATGCAGGAGGCCTTTCCATCTCGTGGCATCTTACTTATTTCCTGATTTACCCCACCCACCACCGATGTAAAGGTTTGCATCCTAAATCCGGGCGGGCGCCGTTGTGTTTCTTCCTTAGGGTGGCTTTCTTATGTATCCTAAATCAGGCAAACCATGAAAACAACCCTAATCACCCTTCTACTGGGGCTAATTGGCAGCTCCCTTTTTGCACAGGATTTTTCTAAATCACCCTGGCACATTGTAGCAGACGATATTGATCCGGCCAACTACTACGGCGTTACGGTAGCCAACGGCATGGTGGGTTTGGTGAGTTCGGCCACCCCACTGCAGGTAGATGCGGTGGTCTTGAACGGGGTGTATGACTATTACGAGCGGGGCAAGGTGAGCAATATCCTGAAGACGTTTAACCACGTGAATATGCAGCTGGTGGTAGACGGTACTTTTGTGGATCAGCGGTCCATAAGCAACTACCGCCAAACGCTAGACATGCAGCATGCGGAGCTGAAAACCACCTTCTACATTGATGATCGGGCGGAGGTAAGCCATACCATGATGAGTCTGAGACAGCTGCCCTACACCTCGCTGATTGTGGTGGAGGTAACCGCGAATAAGAACCTGGAAATACAACCGGCCAGTGTGATTCAAGCACCTAACCACCTGGTGGACGTTCGGAATTTTTATAGCCAGGTAGACCGTCCACACGTGCTACTCAACCTGATGACTTCGGTGGCCGAAAGTCCCAGTGGCAAGCATACGGTGGCGGTGAGTAACAGCTTCATTTTTGAAGAACACCATGGAGAGGAGCCACACCTGATCCACGAAGACTGGGACTTTAACCGGCACCTGCTCAAGTTTACCAAGTCGATCAAAAAAGGCGAGACCTACCGGTTTGCGGTGGTGGCTTCGGCCACCAGCACGGCGCACTATCAGGGCCCCGAGAGCGAAGCGGAACGCCTGACCACCTACGCCCGGCTTCAGGACTTGGATGAACTTATCTCTGACCACCGAGCCGACTGGGCGGAACTGTGGGAGAGCGACATCCAGGTAGCTGGTGATTTGCAGGTGCAAAAAGATGTACGGTCGGCCCTGTACCACCTGTATAGTTTTGCCCGCGAGGGCACGGCCCTCAGCCTAAGCCCGATGGGACTGAGCGGACTGGGCTATAACGGCCACGTATTTTGGGATACCGAACTGTGGATGTACCCTCCGCTACTGATGCTACAGCCAGAGATTGCCCGCTCGCTACTAGACTACCGCTTTGAGCGGTTGGAAGCAGCTAAGCAGAATGCCTTTGCGCACGGTTTTGACGGGGCGATGTTCCCTTGGGAGAGTGCTGAGGATGGCAGTGAGGATACGCCCCCCTGGGCCCTGACAGGAGCCTTCGAGCACCACATCACAGGCTGCATAGCCTGGGCCTTCTGGCAATACTATCTGGTAACCAAGGATCAGGAATGGCTGGCCGAAAAAGGTTATCCACTACTAAAGGAAGCTGCAGATTTCTGGGTGAGTCGTTCAGATCTAGGCGATGACGGCATGTACCACATCAACAACGTGATTGCCGCCGACGAATGGGCGGAGAACGTGGACGACAATGCCTTTACGAATGGCGTAGCCAAGGCTACCTTAGAGTATGCTACGGAGGCAGCTAAGTTGCTAGGCAAACGCCCGGATGCAGACTGGATGATGGTAGCAGAAAAGCTGGTGATTTTAACTTTTGAGAATGGAGTTACCCGCGAGCATGCTACCTACGAAGGGGAAATGATCAAGCAGGCGGACGTAAATCTCCTCTCCTACCCACTAGGTGTGATCACGGATCGCGACCAGATGAAGCGCGACCTGGACTATTATGAACCTACTATGTCGCCAGATGGCCCGGCGATGGGACCTTCGGTACTGAGCATCTTGCACAATGTGTTTGGGGATGTGGAAAAAGCCGAGGCCAACTTCTATCGGGGCTACCGCCCCAACGAGGTGCCACCCTTCGCGGTGATCTCAGAGACCGCCGGGGGTACCAATCCGTACTTCGCCACGGGTGCCGGGGGCATGCTGCAGGCCGCATTAAGTGGTTTCGGCGGCCTACGTGTAACAGATAAGGGCATTGAGCAGGTGGAAAGTGTAATCCCCAAAAGCTGGAAGAGAGTGACGATTACGGGGGTTGGAGTAGAGGATAAAACCTTTACGGTGAAGTAGGTTCACTATTACCAAGGCTTCTTGGGAAGGCACTTTCAAGCCAGTAGGCGGAGTGCGTGCTCCACGGTTTCTAATCGAAAAAGCCCTCCGAAGAGGGCTCTTTGAGTTGTTGCGAAAGTTACGAAATAGTAGCGGCTGAGTCCCTTGCCTTGGCTAGAAGCGGGGGAGTTTCTTAGTTGTCGGTGCGGTAGATGTGCGTGTCTCCGATGGTCATCAGGCGGCTGGCGTTGTTGAGGGCCTCGGCCAACTCGGTGTCTTGGGCCATGCCTGCGAAGTCTACGGTGCCTTCGGCGACCAGTTCGTCCTGAGCATTGTACACTTTTACCGTTTGCATTTCTTGTTCCATGCCGAAGAAATGCTGGATTTCAGCTTCTTCAGTACCCATCATTTCGGCTACCTCCATCACAGAGCGGCGGGCTTGTACGTGGGCCTCAGCATCCTTTGTGTCATTATTTTTGGCGGTAGTAGTAGCGAA
>DMST01000381.1:0-3238 GCA_003454975.1 Cytophagales bacterium
TTCAGGGCAGTGGCCGCCGCCGTAAGAGGGCTTGCCAAAACAGTCCGCGCTCCGGGGCCCTGACGACCTTCGAAGTTGCGGTTGCTAGTGCTTACACACAGCGCACCGGCAGGGAATTTATCATCATTCATTGCCAGGCAGGCCGAACAACCGGGCTCCCGGAATTCGAATCCCGCCTCACGGAAGATATCCGCCAGGCCTTCTTCCTGGGCTTGCTTCATCACCGCTACGCTACCGGGTACTACCCAAGCCGTTACATGCTCGGCCTTCTTCTTGCCCTTGATGAGGGCCGCCGCAGCACGCAGGTCTTCCAAACGAGAGTTGGTACAGCTACCGATAAACACATAGTCGGCTTTGGTTTCCTGCATGTCCAGTCCCTTGTTCAGGTGCATGTAGGCCTCAGCCTTAGCGCTTACCGAGTCGGGTACGTGTCCATTCACAGCAACGCCGGTATCGGGGCTGGTACCAAAGGTGACCATAGGGGCGATATCATCGGCAGAAAAATGGTGCTCTACGTCGAAGGTAGAATCTTCATCAGAAGGCAAGGTCTTCCAGTAGGCAACTGCCTTGTCCCATTCTTCGCCTTGCGGCGCCATGGGACGACCTTTCAGATAAGCATAGGTGGTCTCGTCAGGAGCTACCAAACCGCCGCGGGCACCCATCTCGATGCTCATGTTGCAAACGGTCATCCGCTCTTCCATGCTCATGCTACGGAAGGTACTCCCGGCATACTCTACAAAGTATCCCGAGCCGCCCTCAGCGCCTAGTTTCGCAATGATGTACAGGATTACGTCTTTGGCCGAAACCCCCTTGCCCAGTTCACCATCTACGGTTACACGCATGGTTTTGGGGCGAGCCAGGATGAGGCATTGGGTTGCCATCACTTGTTCTACCTGGCTGGTACCAATACCAAAGGCAATGGCACCAAAGGCACCGTGTGTGCTGGTATGGCTGTCGCCACATACGATGGTGCGGCCGGGCTGGGTCACTCCTATTTCAGGACCAATCACGTGTACGATTCCCTGGCGTTCATGACCAAGTCCGTACAGATCCAGCTCGTATTCCTCACAGTTAGCAATCAAGGTATCCACCTGATGCTTGCTGAGTGCGTCCTTAATGGGTAAGTGCTGATCTACTGTAGGTACGTTATGGTCTACTGTGGCAGTGATCTGCTCCTTGCGGAACAAACCAATCCCGCGTTTTTTCAGGCCCGAAAAAGCCTGAGGACTCGTAACCTCGTGAATGAGGTGGCGATCGATATAAAGCACTGCAGCACCGCCTTCTAGCTGGCGTACCTCGTGTGCTTCCCAGATCTTATCTATGATGGTCTTACTCATACCGATACTGCTTCCAGCAAGGTCATCAAATCTTCATCGGTGATATTGCGCTTGGCATCAGCCAGGTGCAGGAAATTCTTATACGCCTCTTCTAGCTCACCCGACTCTGTCAAGGGAAACCCCAAGCGCTCTGCATGGTAGCGCAAAGCGGCACGCCCGCTGCGCGCAGTGAGTACAATCTGGCTGCCCCCAGCCCCCACTTCTACCGGATCAATGATCTCGTAGGTTTCACGGTGCTTGATCACCCCGTCTTGGTGGATGCCGGAGCTATGGGCGAAGGCGTTGCCCCCTACAATGGCTTTGTTGGGCTGTACGGGCATGCGCATGGTTTGGCTCACCACCTTGCTCAAACGGTTGAGCAGCGGAGTGTTCACCCGTGTATTCAGGCTCAAATCAGGATGCTGACGCATAATCATCACCACCTCTTCCAAAGAGGTATTGCCCGCACGCTCGCCAATACCGTTGATGGTACACTCTATCTGACGGGCACCGCTCATTACCCCGGCAATGGAGTTAGCAGTTGCCAAGCCCAAGTCGTTGTGGCAATGGGTAGAAATGATAGCCTGATCGATGTTGGAAACGTTGTTCTTCAAGTACGCGATCTTCTCACCGTACTGCGAAGGCAGGCAGTAGCCCGTAGTATCAGGGATGTTGACCACCGTGGCACCGGCAGCAATGGCTACCTCAATTACTTTCGCTAGGAAGGCGTTATCCGTCCGGCCTGCATCCTCAGCGTAAAACTCCACATCATCGGTGTAGTTACGCGCCTTCGTCACACACATTTTGGCCCGCTCCAGGATATCTTCCTGGGTGGTTTTCAGCTTATATTTGATGTGGCTCTCGGAAGTACCAATACCGGTATGGATACGAGGACGAGCCGCGCGAGCTACGGCCGCACCGGCTACTTCAATATCTTTGGGTACTGCCCGTGACAAAGCACAAATGGTAGCATCTTTAATCTCTTCGCTTATCCGCTCTACCGCCTGATAATCTCCTGGGCTCGAAATAGGGAATCCAGCCTCGATAATATCTACCCCTAGACTCTCTAGTTCATGGGCAATGTGAAGTTTTTCTTTGAGGTTTAACTGACATCCAGGGACCTGCTCTCCGTCGCGGAGTGTGGTGTCAAAAATATATACCTTATTCGAATCCATAAAATGATTTTGCTATGCGTGCCGACTCAAAAAACAGGATGCCAACCAAGGACATTTTCTCCAAATTCAATCCTGTCAATAGTATCCGCAGGCCGTTTGATTTTTCATTGCCTTTCCTCTAATGTTGGGGTTTACACGCAGGATTGAGAACCAATTTTTGGAACCCGCTGGGATGTGTAAACACTAAAAAAAAATACCAAGCTACTGATTAACAGTCATTTGCCACTGATTGAAATCCGATGTCTAAGCCCCTAACACAACAACTATTTCAGCTCATAAAGTCAATGAGTAAATCCGAGAAACGGAATTTTCGGCTATATGCCACTCGAAATAGTGGGGAAAAGGAGTTGAAGTTTTTGGCACTTTTCACGGCATTGGATGCGCAAACTGAGTATGATGAGGCGGCACTACTCCAAAAAGTAAATGGCGTTAATAAAAGACAGCTGAGCAACCTAAAGGCACACCTCTATCAGCAGCTACTGGCCAGTCTCCGTTTGCTCTACAAACGGGTAGGTGATCTGGAGCTCCGGGAGCTGCTGGACTTCGCAACGGTACTCTACGAAAAGGGCCTCTTTTTGCAGAGCCTGGACCAGCTGGCGAAAGCCCGAGTTCTGGCTATACAGCGCAACCGCCAAAGCATTTTGATGGAGGTATTGGAGTTTGAAAAAATGATAGAGGCGCGGCACATTACCCGCAGCCATGCGGAGCGTGCTACGGAGCTGATCCAATGGGGACAGGAGTCCCGCA
>DMST01000381.1:3280-5595 GCA_003454975.1 Cytophagales bacterium
ATGGGGACAGGAGACCCGCAGCCGATACCAGGCCGATGAGGCCTGGAGTGATCTGGCCTTGGAGATGTACGGCCTGTACTTGCGTATGGGGCACGTAAAGAACCAAACGGAGTACGACTATGTGGAGCAGTACTTTTTGGAGCGCCTACCACAGGATTCCACAGAGCTCTCCTTCTTCGGGGAGGTATACAAGGCCCAGGCTTACGTTTGGTGCCACTTCACCTTGCAAAACTGGCGGCGATGCTACCGGTACGCTAAGCGGTGGGTACAGCTGTTCCTGGACCACCCAAAATTCCAGACCCTGGAGCTAGATCTTTTCATCAAGGGGCTACACAACCTGCTTTCGGTTCTCTACTACAACATGGACCGTACCCGCTTCTATCAGTACTTCGCTCTGCTGGAAGAGATAGTGGAGGAACGTAAGGAGGATTTCAATGAGAATGGGCGCATCTACGCGTTCATCTATACGGAGCTGGCCCGGATCAACATGTATTTCCTGGAGGCCAATTTCGCCGAGGGGGTGGCGGCCATTCCGCACATTGAGCAGGAACTCGTCAAATATCAGGACCGGGTAGACGAACACCGGGTATTCACCTTTTGGTATCAGTTTGCCTGCCTTTACTTTGCCCAAGGGCAATACCGGGAAGCGATCAAGTACCTGCAGCGGATCGTGAATTCGCCCAAGCTCACGCTGCGCGAAGACATTCAGGTATTTGCCAGGTTGCTCAAACTGATTGCCCACTACGAGCTGGGCGACCGCGACCACGTAGACGCGCAGATCCGCAGTGTATATCGCTTTTTACTCAAGTTTGAGCACATGCAGGACGTGCAAAAGGCGGTCATGGATTTTCTGAAGGAGTCTGTGTACATGAACCGTGACGAACTCACTCCCCACTTCCGCAAGCTGCAAACCCGGCTGGAAACCATCGCCCAAAACCCCTATCAGCGGCGTCCTTTTCTCTACCTGGACCTGTATACCTACCTGCGGACGAAGATCGAGGGGCTGAGCATGGAAGAGGCGGTGAAGTTGAGAGTTTCGGAGGGAACGTATTAGGAATTGACGAATGGGAGACTATGATATTATCATAAAAGAGAACTTAGAAGCACTACTGCTCCCTTTAGCAGCCAAATACTTGGGGATTAGTATTGCGAAGGCGGAAGACCTACCAGAGAAGTTGCCAGCAACTTTGGAACGGCAACCGGACTTTGTAAAGCGGGTTACGGATACCAACGGTGCCACTTTCATTCTGCACTTGGAATTTCAGTCCACCAACGAAGAGGAAATGCGATTCCGAATGGCGGAGTATGCCGGATTGCTGATACGCAAGTACCGTTTACCCTTGAGGCAACATGTGGTGTATTTAGGTCAGCGACCACCTACCATGGAAACAGAGCTACCCCAGGAAATGTGGATTACGGGATTTAATCTGCACAACATCAAGGATTTTGCGGCGGTGGATTCTCTATCTTCGGAAGTTCCTGAAGAGATTGTTCTCGCGATCTTGATGGACTTCCCTCCTGAGGAGGCCGATGGAGTAATAAGCTCTATTTTATCTAAGCTGCAATTACTCACCCACGATGAAGCCACACTCAAACGGTACATACAACAGTTGATGATCTTGAGCCGTTTACGTAAATTAGATACTGCCACCGAAAAGAAAGTAGAAGCCATGCCCATTACATACGACGTAGCCACTGATTATCTCTACAAGAAGGGTAAAGAGGAAGGATTAACTATTGCTGTAAAAATGGCTTTACAAAATACGGACCTTACCCACCAAGAGATTGCTGAACAAATAGGGGTGCCCTTGGAGTTTGTACAGAAGATGAGTAACCAATAGACCTTTAGACCAAAAATTTTCGTCTTAGAGTTCTTGAATCAATCATCCCTTTGACCTAATGAGTCCGCAGGGCTTTTTCTGAAACTTAAACCAGGGCTCTGTAGAGCAAAAGAGCTACAACGGCAGCGACTCTTCGGTCTTACCGATCATTTCCATAAACCACAAAAGCCCGGAAGATATCCGGGCTTTTGAAGTTCCTTGTATTCCAAGAAAGCTTAGATATACAAAGCGTTCATCCACTCGTCGTTGAGATCCTTCACGTTTTGCCTTAGCATTTCAGCCCAAGACTCGGTGATGTGCTTGAGGTCTTCGTAATCGAAGCGTTGCTCTACAATCTGCCATGAACCGGCCTTGAAGATGGCTACGTCTATGGGGTATCCTACATCGTTGGCGCTGACGCGCGTGGCATCGAAGGATAGGAGCCCCGTCTTAAGCGCATAGCGCAAGCTACTCTGGTAGGTGATGGCCCGGTTA
>DMST01000381.1:5638-12151 GCA_003454975.1 Cytophagales bacterium
ATGGGCTGCCCGTAGCCAGTGTTGCCAATAATGGTGAAGGGTGTGGCCTCGCCAATCTCAATCCAATTGCCCTCCGGGTACAGCAGAAAGAGCTTGTGGCTGGCATCGCCGTGAAGCTGACCTCCTACAATGGTGTACAGGTTGAAGAACAAGCCCGAGGCCGAAAGGGCGTTCCGATCCTCGTCAGAGACCCGCCGAAGAATCTGTCCAAAAGCATTGACGGCCTGGTACATCTTCTCGTACTGAAAGTTGCCACTCGCCAGGGCTTCCTCAAAGTAGGTGACGGCCTTGTCGCGTACCGAGCGAAGCCCGGAGGTCATCAGAAACACACTGTTGTGGCCGATGGTATGGGTTGTGATTTTTCGCGAGGTGGTCGTCTGACTTCCGGAAGTAATCCGGGTATCTGCGAGGGCTACTAGGCCTTCCTGAGTTTTGATGCCGAGGCAATAGGTCATGTGATCAAATTTGGAATCGCAATCTCGCGAACAAGCGTCAGATTTCCGTTAAGAATCGAAGAATTCCCGGTGAATGCTGTCGTTGAGTTCCATTACCTCTTGCAGTACATAATTGAGCAGTTGATCCAGCGTACCTTCTATCTCCTCAAAGTCCAGGTACTTCAGAAAAGCCGCCAGTTTTGCCCCCTTGAATTCCAGAGAGTTACGGTCGTAATTGACTTGCTCAGGGGAGTTCTTGATCTTCTTCACCAACTCATTTACCTGGGCAAAGCAGAAGGAAATGGAACGGGGAAAATCCAGATTGGTCATCAAGAACTCACAGGCGCTGTTCTGTTGCACTTGCGATTTGAATAGCTTCCGGGTCATGTCCGTTGCCTCTAGCGCATTCAGGGTAATAATCCACTGATAGCTGCTTATAGTCTGGTTCTCCTTGTCTCCCGTAAGCGCATTGATATCAATGAGGGTATTGATCAGGCTCCGTGTGATCTGGTAGATCCGTTCCATGTAGATGCCCAGCTTGATGAAGGACCACACGTTGTCGTGCAGGATGGTACTATCCAGTTTGGCATGGAAGATGGAAAGGTTCTGCTGAATTCCTTGGGTGAATTCGAACAGGCCCCGGGTCTGGAGGTAGTCCGGGTTGAAGTTCTTGACGAAGTGATAATTCTTGTTGACACTTTCCCACAACTCATTGGAAATCAGATTTCTGATTCCGCGCGTGTTGTTGCGCACCTCTTTGATGTAAGAGAATATAGAGGTAGAAGATTCTGGATTGAGAGAGACCTCCCACAGTACTTCCCCCTCGTCCGCTTTTTCCTCTTCAGGTGCCACACCCGAAGACATAAACAGGATGGAATGCAGCGCAAAATCCCGGTACTCCAGCTGTGTGGAGTCCATGGACGAAAAGTATTTTACCTGTAAGTAGCGAGCTAGGTACTCGGCCCGCTCCTGATATCGCCCTAGCCAATAGAGCGAGCTTGCGTGTCTGGAAAGCATGCGTTTTTATTCGTCAATTACCCAAGTATCTTTTGATCCTCCGCCCTGCGAGGAATTCACTATCAAGCTGCCCTTCTTCAATGCCACCCGAGAGAGCCCGCCTTTCAGTACGAACTCGTAGTCATCGCCAATTAAGGTATAGGTGCGTAGGTCTACGTGCCGGGGGCAAAACTCCTGCTCGCTCTCTATATAGGTGGCGTGCGTGGAAAGACTCATGATAGGCTGAGCGATGAACTGCCGGGGATTGTCCTTGATCTTATCGGCCAACTCGGCCAGTTCCGCCTTGGTCATTTTATTGCCAATGCAGATGCCGTAGCCTCCGCTTTGGTCTACCGGCTTCACCACCAAATCCTTCAGATTTTCCAACACGTGGTTCATCTCTTTAGGATTCTCGCAGATGTACGTCTGCACGTTATTCAGAATAGGATCCTCGTCCAAGTAGTACTTGATAATCTTGGGTACAAAGTGGTACACTGCCTTGTCGTCGGCAATACCCGTACCTGGAGCATTTACGATGGTAACGTGGCCAGCCGCGTAGGCACGCATAATGCCCTTTACGCCCAGCAGAGAGTCCTTATTGAACACCTCAGGGTCGAGGAAATCATCGTCGATTCGTCGATAGATGACGTCGATTCGGATGAGCCCGTTGGTAGTTTTCATGTACACAAAATCATCTTCTACCACCAGGTCGCGACCCTCTACCAGTTCTATGCCCATTTGCTGTGCCAGGAACATGTGCTCGTAGTAGGCCGAGTTGTACATACCAGGGGTGAGCACCACACATACGGGTTCGTCGAAGTCTTGCGGCCGCACGGATTTCATCATCTCCAGTAGCAAGATGGGGTAGTCCCAAACGGGCAGTATGGGGTAGCTCTGGAAAATATCGCTCATAGCCTTCTTGAGGGCTTCGCGATTGCTGAGTACGTAGCTTACGCCCGAGGGAGACCGCAGGTTATCTTCCAGCACATAATTATTATTGTCTCGGTGCTTGATGATGTCGGTACCGCTGATGTGGCAGAAAATGTTCCCTTTGGGCCGCAGACCTACCATATCCTCCACATAGTGCTGCGAGCTCAAAATCATTTCCGAAGGGATGATCTTGTCTTTGAAGATTTGCTTGTAAGAATAGACATCTTCCAGAAAGAGGTTGAGCGCCCGACTCCGCTGAAGAACCCCTTTCTCAATGTTTTCCCACTCCTGCTTCTTGATGATGCGCGGGAAGGGATCAAACGGAAATACGTGCTCGGCGGTGGTGTCCTTACCGTATACCTGATAGGTGATTCCTTGGTTAAAGAAGGACAGCTTGATGAGCTCATTTAGCTCAGTAAACTGTTCTTGGCTTAGGGTATTGAATACCGAGGTTATCCGTTGGTACGGGTCCTTTATATGCTCATGACCTCCATCGAAAACCTCATCGAGGATGTTCTCGGGGATCGAATATGATTCGAAGATGCTCATAATTTAGGCGGGAATTGGGGGCGAAGATAGCAGGCTATTTTGGGGTTTGAGTGGGTAAAAACCTAGGCCAAAAATTTGTTGCGACATGCACCCAGGATGTGCCGGATTTCCTTAACAATGCGGTAAAACGAGGGAAGAGGGTCAGCAACGTATTTTTGTGGTAAGAGGTGAAATATTCAAAGAAAACACCAAAGGAAATATTATTTGCCCAGGACAATCGGTGGGGCATGAAACGGACCTCATTACCCGGTAACGAACCATTTCATTTGGAAAGTAGCGAATTCGACACAATCGTAAAATATCAGACTCTGATAATCTTAAATCGATCCCAGAATCGGATATCGGAAATAGAGTACGAATGCCTTACCTTGAGGTTAATGCCAAAGCAAGCCGCTTTGGCTTAAAGTCTGAGATTCAATTTTTTAACAAAAGAATAACATGATCACCTGCTTAGCTGCATGTCCGCATACAAGTGACTGTACCCATGCCCAAGAGTAGGTGAACGATGAGATTCCTGAATCCACATTGAGTCTGACTCCTTCGCTGATTTCCCTGGCCAAGAGTCGTTTCCCTAATCCTTATTCTTAAGTACCATGTCAATTCACGCCGCCATCAAGCACAGCACCGGATATACCTACGATCGTCCGGTGACCATGTCGCCCCAAATCATTCGCTTGCGGCCTGCTCCACATACACGGACGGGTATTCTGAGTTATTCGCTGAAGATTACGCCGGAGAATCATTTTATCAATTGGCAGCAGGACCCCTTTGGCAACTACCTGGCGCGGGTGGTTTTTCAGGATCAGGTGCGGGAGTTCAAGGTGGACGTAGAGGTAGTGGCCGATATGAAGGTGATCAATCCTTTTGATTTCTTCTTGGAAGAAAGTGCCACGCAGTTTCCTTTCACCTATGAGGATGATCTGAAAAAGGAACTGAAGCCCTATCTGAAGGTCACGGACTCCAGCGAGCGATTGGAACGGTGGGTAAAAAACCTCAAACCTCTGTTTCATCAGGATACGATTGACTTTTTGGTAGCAGTAAACCAAAAGCTGTACAAAGAGATAGAATACACCATTCGTATGGAACCGGGGGTGCAAACCCCAGACCAGACCTTGCGGCTGGCCTTGGGCTCTTGCCGGGACTCTGCCTGGCTGCTGGTACAAGCCATGCGTCACCTGGGCATAGCGGCCCGGTTTGCCTCTGGGTACCTCATTCAGCTTACGCCAGACAAAGAGTCGGTAGACGGCCCTTCCGGTCCGGTGTCAGACTTTACTGATCTGCACGCTTGGTGCGAGGTTTACTTACCCGGTGCGGGTTGGGTAGGCTTAGATGCTACGTCGGGTCTCTTTGTGGGCGAGGGGCACATACCGCTTTGCTGTACGCCAGAGCCTTCCAGTGCCTCCCCTATTACGGGCTTTACCAGCAAAGCGGAGGTTGAATTTTCGTACTCCAACAATGTATACCGCATCCACGAGGACCCCCGGGTCACCAAACCCTACGCCGACAAGCAATGGGAAAAGGTACTGGCCCTGGGAGAATATGTAGACGAAAAGCTGGCCGAAGGCGATGTACGTCTGACCATGGGTGGGGAGCCTACCTTTGTTTCTACCCGCGACATGGAGAGCGAGCAGTGGAATACCGATGCGGATGGCGCAGACAAGCGCAACATGGCCTTTGCACTAGCCGGCCGATTGGGCAAGGATCTGGGCCAAAGCAATCCTCTGCTGCACATAGGGCAAGGCAAGTGGTACCCGGGCGAACCCGTACCCCGCTGGGAATATGGCGTATACTGGAGGAAGGACGGCCTGCCTTTGGTAAAGAACCCGGAAGCCTTTGGCGATCCCAATGCCGACTACGGCTATACTTTCAAGCAGGCCGAAGGGCTGATGCGGGAGATTGTGGGTAAGCTGGGGCTGCCTCATGAGAATATAGAACCGGCCTATGAGGACGTATATTATTACCTCTGGAAGGAAAACCAGCTCCCGCTTAATATTGACCCCATGCGGGTAAATATGGATGACTCACTGGACCGCAAAACGCTTTCGAATGTGCTGCGGAAAGGATTGAACAACCCCGTAGGGTTTGCTCTGCCTCTAAAGTGGGAGTATAGCATGACCCGCTGGCTGAGTTGCGCCTGGGAGTTCCGTAATCAACATATGTACCTGATACCGGGCAACTCGCCCATGGGACTTCGGATGCCGCTGGACACCCTACCCTACATGGTACCCGCACAGCGGCCACAAGAGGTAGAGCGTAGCCCCTTTGAGTCGGTAGGCGAACTGCCCGACTTCCACCAACGCATAGAGCAACAGCAGCAGAGTCAGGCCGAGACCATTCGGAAGGCACCCGAAGGCTGGCTATACCCGAAGGAGTATACCAACGGCGAAGCTGAGGAGAAAGAAGAGGGCTTCTTTGTGGTAAAAAAGAAGAAGGAAAAAGAGGAAACTACCGAGCCTACGTACCGCACCTATACCATCAAGCAGGCGCTGTCTGTGGAGGCCCGTGATGGCAAGTTGTACGTTTTCTTCCCACCCATAGACTACATAGAGCAGTACCTGGAGCTGCTGGCAATTGTAGAAGCCGCTGCCGAGCGTCTTTCGGTGCAAATCATCGTGGAGGGTTACGCGCCTCCCAGAGACAACCGCATCGAGAAGCTGGTGGTTACCCCCGATCCGGGCGTGATTGAGGTGAACATTCACCCGGCCAAAAGCTGGCAGCAGGTGATGGACAACTACAGCATTCTGTTCGAGAATGCTGCCCAGACGGGACTAGGTACTGAGAAATTCATGTTAGACGGCCGCCACATTGGTAGCGGCGGAGGGCACCACATTACGCTGGGGGGTACTACTCCGGCAGACAGCCCTATCCTGCGCCGGCCCGATATGCTAAAGAGTTTTATCCTCTTCTGGCAGAACCACCCCGGACTTTCGTACCTGTTCTCCTCGGCCTTTATTGGGCCCACCAGCCAGGCACCGCGGATTGACGAAGGCAAGGCAGATCACTTGTACGAGTTGGAGATTGCCTTAGAGCAAATACAGCAAGGCGGTACGCCTCCGTATTGGGTAACGGACCGCTTGCTGCGCAACTTCCTGGTAGACCTTACGGGCAACACCCACCGAGCCGAATTTTGCATCGATAAGTTGTACTCACCCGACAGTTCCACGGGCCGTTTGGGTATTCTGGAGCTGCGGGCCTTTGAGATGCCACCCGATGAGAAAATGTGCCTGATTCAGCTGTTGCTCATCCGCACACTCACGGCCTGGTTCTGGCACAAGCCCTACCCACGCAAGCTGGTACGCTGGGGCACTGAGCTACACGATAAGTACATGCTACACCACTATGTGAAGGAGGATTTGCTGGATATTTGCGAGCAGCTGCAAGCCGACGGTTATTTCTTTGATGCCGAATGGCTGGAGCCCTTCTTCGAGTTCCGTTTCCCCATGGTAGGCCGCATACAGCACAAGGGCATGACGGTGACTTTGCGGACCGGCATAGAGCCCTGGCAGGTGCTGGGCGAAGAGATGTCCAGCGCAGGTACTGCCCGCTTTGTAGACTCCTCGGTAGAACGCCTGGAAATAAAGGTGACGGGCCTCAACCCGGAACG
>DMST01000381.1:12220-12360 GCA_003454975.1 Cytophagales bacterium
GGGCCTCAACCCGGAACGCTACGCGATCCTGTGTAACGAGCAGCGGATTCCTTTGCAGCCCACAGGACGCCACGAAGAGTACGTAGCGGGCATCCGGTACAAGGCATGGGCCCCGCCCTCAGCCCTCCACCCTACCCTGC
>DMST01000505.1:0-197 GCA_003454975.1 Cytophagales bacterium
GACGGTAGTGGCAACGCTACCATTACCGCGACAGATATTGACGGTGGTAGCACCGACAATTGCGGTATTGCCAGCCGGACCCTCGACCTGAGCAGCTTTACCTGTGCTGAAGTGGGCGCCAATACGGTGACCCTCACCGTGACGGACAACGAAGGCAACGTAGACTCTGCTACCGCCACCGTAACGGTGACCGAAAC
>DMST01000505.1:268-1237 GCA_003454975.1 Cytophagales bacterium
CCGTAGTGGCCCAAGACCTGACGGTCTATTTGGACGGCACCGGAAATGCGAGTATCACGACAAGCGACGTGGATCATGGTAGTACGGACAATTGCTCTCTCAATTTGAGCCTGGACATAACCGCCTTCGACTGCGAGAACCTTGGTGATAATACGGTGACCCTGACGGGAACGGATAATGCTGGCAACAGCAGTACCGCCACCGCTACCATCACGGTGCTGGATACCATGATGCCCAACGCACTCGCCCAAGACCTTACAGTTTCCTTGGGTAGCGACGGTACCGTCACGGTGGACGCTTCTTCGGTAGACAACGGAAGCAACGACAACTGTACCCTCAGCTACAGCCTCAGCGAATCCACCTTTGGGTGCGACGACCTGGGTGACCATACGGTAACCCTGACAGTGACGGATCAGGCTGGCAATACTGCCACAACTTCCGCTACCATCACGGTAGTAGATAACCAAGCCCCCGTAGTAGTAGGGCAGGACATCACGGTGAGTCTTGGCAGCAACGGTACGGCCACTATCACGGCAGCCGACGTAGACAATGGGACTTCGGACAACTGTTCATTCACGACTTCGATTGACGTAAGCAGCTTCGACTGCACCAGCGTAGGTGCGCAAACGGTGGTCTTGACCGCTACGGATGCCTCTGGCAATACGGATAGTACTTCGGTCACCGTAACCGTGGTAGACGATGCCGCACCTACCGCCGTAGCCCAGGATGTAACCATAACATTGGATAGCGATAATACGGCCAGCATCACCACGGCTGACATCGACAACGGCTCAGCGGATAACTGCAGCGTAGCTTCCCTTAGTTTGGATCAAACGGACTTTGATTGTAGTCACGTAGGTGCCAACACGGTTACGCTTATCGTGACGGATGCCTCTGGTAATTCCAGCACGGTTACGGCTACCGTTACCGTAGTTGACTCGACAGCTCCAGTAGCACTCGCGCAGAAGG
>DMST01000505.1:1340-1888 GCA_003454975.1 Cytophagales bacterium
ACAACTGTTCGGTAAGCCTGAGCTTGGACGTAACCGCCTTCGACTGCGACGATGTAGGCACCCAAACCGTAACGCTAACCGCTACGGATGCTTCCGGCAACACTGCCACCACTACGGCGATGGTAACCGTGGTAGACAATCTGGCTCCGACCGTGATCACGAAGGACGTCAATCTATTCCTGGATGAGAGTGGTAACGCTACTTTAACCACTGCCCAGGTAGACGATGGAACGTTTGATAACTGTGGGGTGACTACACTTAGCTTAGACAAGACGGATTTCACCGTCAGCGATTTGGGCGAGCAAACGGTCACCTTGACGGCGACGGACGCCTCCGGCAATAGTGCCAGCACTACGGCCACCGTCACGGTGAATGAGTTCAACTATGAGCCAGTTTTCACTAGTTCACCAGTAACAGCGGCTGTAGAGGAGGTTGCCTACAACTATGTAGTAACGGTGTCGGATCAGAATACGAACGAGACGCTGACGCTGGGTTCTACCCTGCTACCTGGCTGGCTAACACTGACCGATAACGGCGATGGAACCGGC
>DMST01000505.1:1963-16154 GCA_003454975.1 Cytophagales bacterium
CCCTGACGGGTACTCCAGACGATGCCGACGTCGGGGTCAATGCAGTCCGCTTGACGGTTACAGATGAGGGAAGTAATGTGATTGCGCAGGAGTTCACTATTGAGGTAACCAACGTGAATGACATCCCCGTCTTCACCAGTACGCCGGTAACGGCAGCTACTCAGGAAGTAGTGTACACCTACTCGGTATCAGCTACCGACGATGACCTGAACGAGACCTTGACCATAACGGCAACCACCTTGCCTGCTTGGTTGGTTTTGAATCCCAGTGGAGCAGGTGCCGCTACACTGACAGGCCGTCCGACGAACGATGAGGTAGGTACTCACGAGGTTGTACTGGTGGTAACCGATGCCAGCGGGGCTACGGATACCCAGTCCTTCACGGTAGCCGTAGCCAACACCAACGACGTGCCTACGATGATCGGATTCAATACGACCATCCTGGAGGATACTCCCAATGGGACCGTGATAGGTACCGTAACGGCCAACGATTTGGATAATGATCCGCTCACTTTCGCCATCGTAGCCGGAGACAGTGAGACCACCTTCCGCATCGATGCCACCTCTGGCGAGGTGACAGTTGCCAATACCGACCTGCTGGATGCAGCCACCACTCCGCAGTATGTACTAACCGTAGAGGTTACAGACGGAGAATTCACAGCCGAAACTACGGTGGTGATTGAGGTGGATGCCGTAACGGGCATCTCAGACGAGCTGCTGGAAACGCTGGTGGCCTATCCGAACCCAACCGAAGGCATGCTGCGCATCCGTGCGGACTTCCTGGTGGACCATCCAGAGGCTGAGCTGACGGTATTCAACGCCCGCGGGCTAGAGGTTCCGGTAACTATCAACCGCTCCTCAGCAGACCAATTTGAGCTACAGCTTCGCGACCTGGTATCGGGCGTATATTACGTTCGGGTACAGGTAGACGGAGCCCACAGAAATATGATGATCACTAAATACTAAACCAATCCGGGCCGCAGCCCGGAAATCTAAACCACGCAAAACCACCCTGCTTCTGGCGGGGTGGTTTTTTTATACTGATCAGGATTGGTAAATATTACCCTTGGCAAGAACAGATGAGTTGACAAGTTTGAATTTAGGAGGGTACGGAACCCAGTCCATCTAAATATTCATTTGCTGATTTCTTTCCAGATTCTACCATTTTTTGATATCTGGAATCATTTTGTGTAATGTCAAAATCCACCGCACTTACTCCTGTATCATCTATTTGGATGGTCCTTTTTACATCCTGTGGCCTACTATGGAAGGCGTAGTCTTGTGCTTCCAGAAGTGAGAACACCATCCCTCCCAAATAGTCTTTAATCCAATAGTTTTCCTTTACAGCTCGGGTTTTGCTGTAAACAAAAAGGCCGAGTGTCTTGCCGTTTGGGGTACCATCCGGGTTATCATAAAGCGTAATTGGGAAATTATTCATCATACCACCGTCTACCCACACGCCTTTGTAATACCCGCCTTGGATCACCAGAGGCGTGAAGAAAAGAGGAATAGACATGGATGCTACTACTGCATCTACTACGCGTACATCCAAGTTCTCATTCTGTTGGCCAAAGTGATTACAAATCATAGGTTGACTCAATGGTAGGTTGGTCATGGTAATGGATAGCTCGATACCTTCACTCCGTAATTGGCGAAACGTGGTGGTCTCACTATAATTTGTATGGCTAAGTTTGTTTTTTTTTCCCAACTGATCCAAGACCCATTGCCGAATGTAGTGTGTGGTGTACAATCCATATCTGTGGAGTAACAATCGTACAGACCCCTTTTCCGGTTCATCACGAATCTTTCCTTTTACAAGACTGTCAAGACCTGCCTTAAAGCTACCTCTAGGGTAATATAGATCTCGAATTTGTTTACCCATAGATGGGGGATCGAAATCTGTACTACGTGGGCGATCAGGGACTGAAGGGTAATGTAAAGAACGAGCTTGTTGATTAAGTGTATTCCAATCGTCTTTAAACAAAGCAACTAGTAGAGCTGAGAGGGCACCCGCAGAGGAGCCTGCCACACGCTTGATATTTGATAGAATTCCTCTTTGAGATAATACTTCAAGTGCACCTAGGTACACCGTACCGCGAACGCCGCCACCTTTAATTACCAGATTTTCAAAATCGTAAGCCATTACTTGGGGTTGTTTGATAGTTGAACATATGCCTCACTATGAGGCTTATTCTGTCTAGTTCCATTTGGACAACTATCGTCACACCCAAATCCGGGTATTTAATGGTCAATGTCCAGTCCACTATTAGCAAGCGCCCCTGAAATATCAAAATACCAACCACTTTGGCGGAACTTGATCGCTTACCTGTAGTCTAATTTTAATAGTTGTTAGCTGAACATAAGCACAAAAAAAGCCTTCCCGATCTCAGGAAGGCTTCCAGTATTTCTTACTCTATTTCAGATCACTCCTTAGAAGCAGAGGTAGTTACCGTGTTAGAAGCAGCACCCTGAGCATTTAGCTGGGCTTCCAACATCAACAGACGGCTTTCCATCTTCTGTAAAGTAGACTGCTGCGTCTGCAACAACTCATCCTGCTGGTTCAAGCGAACCTCTTGCTGAGCGATGTAGTCGGTGTGAATTTGGTTCTCAGCGCTTAGCTCTTGAATGGCTTTCACCAAAGGAACCACAAACTCTGCGTAGCGGATACCCCACATGCTCTGATTCTCGTCCTCGGGTACTTGTACCCCACTAAAGTCATAGCCGATAGCGTCAGCGGCAGCCTTCACCTCTTGGGCGATGAAACCAGTATACGTCAACTCGCTCTTCTCAGCAGTAGCTTCGTCCATGCCGCTCTGGCCCAGCTTAGCTTTCATGCTCAGTACGTCGTAGTTATAAGTTACCGGACGCAGTTGGTTTACAAAGTCAAGACCAGGAACGTTTTCCGCTACATTTTGCTTCATCCGGCCATCAGAAGTAGCCGTCCAGTTAGCGGTACCCCCGATGCTAGTGGTGGTAGCGTTACCTACAAATACGGTATTGTCGGTACTAACCGAAGCTTGGTAACCAATAGCTACGGAGTTGGTAGCAGTAGCGGCAGCACTACCACCGATTACGATGGACTGGTTACCCGTGATGCTGGAAGAGGAACCGATGGCTACGGCCTCTTCGCTATTGTTCACTGATTGGTAACCGAGAGCCAACGAGTTGTTCTCGTTAACATCAGCTTGGTAACCAATAGCTATAGAGTATTGAGCGGCCGAAGGAATGGTGAAGTCATAACCGATGGCTACGGCTCCGGTGGCGCGAGTATCGCTGCTCTGGCCGATAGTTACGGAGTATTGTCCGTCCAGGAACTGCAGGTAACCGATGCCAATTACGTCATTGTTACTTGGGGTGATGTCTGCACCAATAAAGGTACAGCGGCTACGGTTGGTATTGTCAAAGTCGGAGAAGGCTCCCATACCTACGTTGTCTTCCCCTTCCCGATTCGAGAATCCAGCTTGGAAACCAAGGTAGGAATTGCGGTTGGCATTGGTAGTAGAGTTGGTCCGGTTATTATCCCAGCCCGACATGCCTCCTACGAAGGTATTGTAGTCCGCCCATTCAGTAGCTACCCCAGAAGCGGCACCCACTACAGTATTCCAACGACCATCTCCCACATCAATACCCGCAGAGTCACCCAAAGCGGTGTTGTGATCACCATCATCTACGTCAGAAAGACTTTCCTCACCACAACCGGTGTTACGGTAGCCTACGTCCGAGCTAATTCCCGCTTCATTACCAATGAAAGTCTGCTTGTAGCCGGTAGTATTGCTAAGTCCGGCATCCTCACCCACAAAAGTGTTTTCATACCCAGTTGTGTTGTTAGCTCCGGCTTCTTCTCCAATAAAGGTGTTATCGTACCCAGAAGTATTGAACTCACCGGCTTCTGAACCTACAAAGGTGTTGTCACCTGCGTTGGTCAGGGTGTAGCCCGCTTGCCAACCAATCACCGTGTTATCAAATCCGGTGGTCATATTGTAACCCGCCTGATAACCGATGATTACGGATTCAGAGCTGGTTCTCCATCGACCGGCTTGGTAACCAATCATAGTATTTTGAGATCCCGAAGTCAGGGCAGTACCGGTACTATCTCCATACAGAGTGTTAAAGTCACCGGAAGAAATGTTGATTCCGGATCCAGTACCTTGGGTTTCGTTGAGGGTTTGGGCCTGGAGGGCACTTACCATGAGTAAGCTACCAAGAAAGGCTAAGTAAGCAGTGCGCCGCATTTGTGACATAATTATTGGTTTTATGGGTACTTTGCGTTTGGTCTGATTAGGAAGTGGGACGTACATCATTGGGTGTCGACCTCATCCACTATGTAAAGAAAAGGAATCTGATTGATTTTTCCCTATGATAATAGGGATACAATCGGTTGGCATAGGGTGCTGAAGGTTGACAAATTGTTTCAGAAGAGGGATTGAGATGGGGTGTACCGACAATTAAATAGTAGTATACCCCTGCATCAATTATTTAGAAGCAACCAAATGTTGATTCTGCAGCGTGGCACTATTAAACTATGTGTTAGGTCTACTGTCGGATGGTAACCCATCGATCGACCTCCAAGTCTATTTAATCGCCAATTAACCAGCGGGTTAGTTAATCCGGTCCCTAATTGGTATTTTCGCAACGGACTACTAATAAGTAAACGACGGAACAACTTGCCAACATTCGCTGATTTCAATCTGACCCCTAGTCTGGCAGACGGGTTAGATGCCATGGGATTTACCACTCCTACCCCCATTCAAGAACAAGCCATCCCCATCATTCTTAGTAAAAGCGACCTGATCGGTTGTGCCCAAACGGGCACGGGTAAGACCGCCGCTTTTCTACTTCCCTTGCTTCATTTGCTTACCGAAGCCAATGCAGGTACTGAGGAAGAAAATCCCAAAATCAAGGCCTTGGTTTTAGTACCTACACGAGAGCTCGCCGGACAAATTGACCAGGCAATGGAAGGATTCTCGTATTTTACACCTGTAAGCAATCTGGCGATTTACGGTGGTGGCGACGGTGCTGGCTTTGAGCGGGAAAAGATGGCACTTACGCGTGGTTCGGATGTGGTGGTAGCTACCCCAGGTAAGATGCTACAGCACCTGCGCATGGGCTATGTGGATTTCAGCCAGCTACAATTCCTCATCTTGGACGAAGCTGACCGGATGCTGGATATGGGATTTGTGGAGGATATCCGACAGATTATCAGTCATTGTCCTAAGGAGCGGCAAACGCTCTTCTTTTCGGCCACTATGCCACCAAAAATTCGAGAGTTGGCCAAGGAAATATTGGTGGAGCCCGAAGAGATCAATATTGCCATTTCCAAACCTTCTGAGAAAATCACACAAGCTGCTTTTTCAGTACCCACAGGGCTGAAAGTAGAGCTAATAAAATACTTACTCTCTGTAAAGTCAGTCCCCAACTGCATCATTTTTTGCAGTACCAAGAAGTCTACAAAGGATCTGGAGCGTGAACTGAATAGCCTGGACATTAAGGCAACGGCCATGCACTCAGACCTGGAGCAGGTTGACCGTGAGAAAGCCCTATTGCAGTTTAAAAGTGGTGAGTACACCGTATTGGTAGCCACCGACATCATGGCACGGGGTATTGACATCAAGGGGGTGGCCTTGGTCATCAACTTCGAGGTACCGCGCGATGCGGAGGATTATGTACACCGGATCGGCCGTACTGCTCGTGCAGATTCACGAGGTGTGGCTTTTACCTTGGTAGCTCCTGATGAACAACGAGACTTGTTCAAGATTGAGTCCTTGATCGAGATGGAGATTCAGAAAGTAGCCATTCCCCCCGAGATTGGCGATAGCCCTCCCTTTGACGAAGGCAGCCGCCGACGCGGTGGCGGAGGCCGAGGTGGCAGCCGGGGTAGAGGCCATAACGGTCGTGGTGGAGGCAACCGAGGTGGCGGCGGAGGTCGTGGAGGACGTTCGGGCAGTGGCCGTGGTCGTAAACCTGCAGGAAATCGACGGTAAGCATGGCGCTGTTCAGTCAGCGAAGAATGATTCGCCTAATCAACTGGTATGCACCGTATTTCTTCTCGGGCATCCGGATGGTTCATCAAAGTAGCGACGGACTCACTTATCGCGTTCAGCTGCGCCAGCGTTTTTACAACCGCAACCTATTTGGCACCCATTTTGGCGGATCGCTGTATTCCATGTGCGATCCGTGGTTTGTATTTATCCTACTGGCAGGCCTAGGAAAAGGCTATATTGTTTGGGACAAGGCGGCTACCATTAAGTTTCGGAAACCAGGAAAGGGCACCGTAACCGCAGAGTTTTCGCTTACCCCTAACCAAATAGCTGAGGTAAAAGCCCAGGCCGATGCGGGACAAAAAGACTTCACTTTTCACACCACGGTAGTCAATGCTGATGGCGAAACGGTAGCAGAAGTGGAGAAGCTAGTTTACGTTAGGCCCAAAGGAAAAAAGAAGGGGTAATTAAAGTGCACCAAACGCTCTCTTTCAGAATTCGGTAGTCATGGCTACCGGCTCATCGATACTGCCTCGGTTTACGGCAATGAACAAGGCGTAGGCAATGCCATGCTTAATAGTGGAATCCCATGAGAGGAAGTATTCCTTACCACAAAAGTTTGGAATGCGGATCAGGGCTATGAAGCTACCTTCCGGGCGTTCGCCAAAAACCTTTAGCAACTGCAAACTGCCTACGTGGATCTCTACCTCATTCATTGGCCAGTAGTCGGAAAATATAAAGAAATCTGGCGGGCGTTGGAACAACTGTATCGGTTGGGCAGAATCAAATCCATTGGTGTTAGCAACTTTCAGATTCACCACTTGCAGGACCTCATGGCAACAACTGAAGTAATGCCTATGGTGAATCAACTTTAGATGCACCCACACCTTCAGCAGGAAGCGCTCTTGAAGTATGCACAAAAACATAACCTTGTACTAGAGGCATGGCGTCCTATGATGATGGGGGAGGTTACCAATATCCCAGAACTCATTTCCCTAGGAAGACGGCATGGAAAATCAGCTGTACAGGTAGCCCCGCGTTGGCTTATTCAAAGAGGGGTGGTTGTTATCCCCAAGTCAGTTTCCACAGCAGGTATTCAGTCCAATGCAGATCTATTCGATTTCGAACTTTCAGAAGAAGAAATGGTAAGAATAAGTCATTTAGAAAAGGGGAGACGGTTAGGGCCTGACCCGGATACTTTTAATTTCTGGTAGATCCAGATTACTAACAAAAAGCCTGATCAAAGTTTTCGGTCAGGCTTTTTGTGTTCTAATCCCAAACCTACCTATAGGAAGGCCTTAAAAAGGATAGCCAATTCCTAAGTTGAGAGTATATGCAGGGTTATTCACCATAAACGGTTGGTTATATGGATACTCACTTGGGAACCACCGCTCACCTATGGGAAAGGCCGGATCGTGAGTTTTTACTCCTACATCCAGGCGAAGAATTAAGAACGAGAAATCTGCTCGAATACCAGCCCCCATACCTACAGCAAACTCATTCCAAAAACGATTGAACTCAAAGTTGGCCCCAGGCCGGGCAGACTCCTCGCGGAATGTCCAGGTATTCCCTACATCCACGAACAAAGCACCGTCGATAAAGTCAAAAATATTACGCCGCCACTCCACACTGCTGGCCAGCAGAATTTCGCCTTGCTGATCAAATTGCAACTGGATGTTACCATCATCATCCTCTTGCCGATAGCTACCAGGACCGAGACGTCGGGGGCTCCACGCTCTGATGCTATTACTCCCCCCTGCAAAGAAGTATTTCTCAAATGGCAGCACGGGGTTACTCTGATCGTATGATCCGGCCATTCCAATATTGAAACGGTAGGCAAGTACACTGTTGTCTCGTAATGGGCGATACCGAATAAAATCCGTGTTGAATTTGAGGTACTGAAACGTAGCCAGTCCCAGACTCTCGGGTATGACCGACGTGGGTGAGATCACGTTCCAAATAGTGCCACCCATGTCTAAAAACACACGCAAATAGGCCGTTTGCAGGTCATTAGTAGGGTTCTTTAGAAAGTTGTAGGTAGCCGAAACCTGCATGCTGCTCACCAAAGAAGGTTCAAAGGTTCGGCGAAGGTTGTTGCCCTGTGCCGCCTGTTCGTCAAGTATGGTCTGAAAACTTTCAGCAATGTCCTGGGTCTGTATCAAACTCAAGTCCCAAAGATTATACGAGTACCGGGTTCCGCGTAGGGTCTCCCACGTATAGACAAATCCAGCATTGACCGTGGTCCGGTTATACTCAGGTCGGTTGTTGAATGCATACCCGATCTGGGCCCGGGTTCTCGGGTTAGCATACCCGAGCCTCTGCTTAAACTGCTCGCCTCCGGGTATAAGGAACTGAGGAAAAAACAGGGAAGCATTCACAGAGGCTTCCGTACTAGTGCCGGTGGTGGTATCACCCTGCGGAACTCCTTCAATACTGAACCTACCCGTCATTTGGAGGTTTTCCAGGTGCTTGAACACGTTCCGGTTGGTGAAGGTGACGTTGACCAAGGGACCGGGAAAGGCTTGGCTTACCAGCAGTCCGATTTCATCGCTGATTTGCCGTTTGGGTAGCGGACTCATGTATACCCGGGCAATGAATTCGCCTCCCAGAGTATCATACTTCACGTTGATAAACTTGAAGTTGTCCAAATTAGCCAGCTGCCGCTGAGTATTTAGAGTATTGCTTCGGCTATACAGGCTATCGGGGTAGAGGAATATTCGTCGATCGAGGATACGTGTTGCATACTCCTTCTCAAAGTATTGGTAAACCAGACCATTAGACCGCTCCCTTAGCCTTGTACCGGGTTGCGCTATATTGGCATCCGTAGTAACGATCACCGAATCTATGGTGTAAACCTTATGATGATCTTGCCCTTCGGGGGTACGGATAAGCGTACGAATAACCACCTTCCGGTCACCTAGGTAGGAGGTATCTGCCTCAAAGTAGATGTAATTTCGGCTGAAGGTATAGTACCCATGGTCTTTCAGTAGCACGTCAATCCGGTTGCGCTCGTCCTCAATTACATCCGAATCATAATTGTCTCCAATCTTCAGCAAGCTGTTCTCCTCATATTTTTCGATTAACCCAGCAATGGCCGTGTCCCGGGTTACTAAGACCAGACTGTCAATCTTGTATGGTTTCCCTTCTTGTACTTGGTAGGTGACCCGTGTGAGTCGCTGGTTAGTACTAGCCTGGAAGGTGACTACGTTCTCGAAATAGCCCCGGTTGGAAAGATACTGTTGCATCTGTTTCGCGGTATAGGCCGTCTGATTGGGATCATAAACAGCCAGCGGTTCTCCCCAGCGCATAGCCAAATTGCCCTCCGTGATGGATTTATCTAGTTTGTTGAGTGCTTGATATCGCTGCCTTTGAACGCGTTTGAGTTTCCTAGGCTGGTCTGCTACCGTCTGCTGTAAAGAATCAAAATAGTCCCGGCGTTCCGCCCGTTCTTGTCGGTAGGCTTCCTGATCATACCGGTTTAATCCCCACTGATAAATAGCAACATAAGGAGCCCAAGGTAGAAGAGGCGGTCGGCTGTTGGGTTCTTGGCGGTACAGATTGTCTAGATCATCAGCATCCACCTCATCCGTGCCGTCTATTGATTGGGAATAGAGGATACTCTCTTGATGTTCTAAGTACCGAACCCCAATACAGCTTCCTAGAAAAAAGGGAAGGAAAAGCAGGCACGAGCGTATCCACCCTATAAAAAATGCCCCTACCTTGCGCTTCATGCTGTCCAAACAGAAGATTAAATTCCTCAAATCGCTCCAAATAAAGAAAAACCGCCTCTCCGAGCAATTATTTTTCGTGGAGGGTGCCAAGAGTGTGAAGGAACTATTGGCTTCCGACTGGCCTATGGCTGGCCTGGCGGCTACCGAAGCATTCTTGCAAGAGTGCCAGACCTTCCTGGGGCTACGCCCAAAACTGGAAGTATTCCCAGCAACTGAAGCCCAACTCGTACAAGCAGGCACCTTTGCCTCCAACAAAGCGGGCATTGCCTGGGCTCCCATTCCCAAACGCCCTACCGAGTTACCTACTGCACCGTGGTTACTGGCCTTAGACGATATCCGGGACCCAGGCAACCTGGGCACTTTGCTTCGTATTGCCGATTGGTACGGTTTCCAGCAGATAATTTGCTCGCCTACCACCGCCGAACTTTACAATCCCAAAGTGCTCCATGCCAGCATGGGATCATTCACCCGGGTAACGGTATGGTATCAAGACTTGGCTAATTTCTTGCCAAAACTACAACGCCCGGTTCATGGTGCATATTTAGATGGCGATAATGTTCATGAACTTTCTTTCTCAGAGCAGGGTGTGCTTTTGATGGGCAACGAGGCCAACGGTATATCTCCAGCGTTGGCATCTTTGGTTACTCAAAAGGTGCATATTCCCCAATTTGGAGGCGCCGAAAGCCTAAATGTCGCGGCAGCCACGGCGGTGATTTGCGATAATCTACGTCGGCAGTTGAGAGCCTAGTCAGTATACCCCAATTGCTCCAGATCCACTTGATAAAGAGCCCGGATCCGTTGCTCCTGTTCTTGAGAAATCGAAAGCATAGCACCGGAGGCATTTCGGAGGGGAAGGGGTAGCCCTATTTCAGGCAATACCGTGCTGGGGGTGAGTTCTTCTAACCGATACCGTTTTACCAGGGGCAAGTGTTTAGGCCCTCCCATCAAGCGTACTTGGCTCATCAAATGTGGGTCGCGAAATCGATCTGGAATTTGCTCTACTGCAGATATGAGCTCATCCAAGGACATCCCAGGCCTCAGCACACCCCACAAGTAGTGCGAAAAAGGGAAAGGGGTATCCGGTTTCTGAAAATAGCTTTGGTATACGGAAAGAAAGCGACGCACCGGGTGACGCACCAACGTAAAGCGAGGGTAAGCCTGGACAGAAGCCGGAAGAGCGCTTACTGCCATTCGGTGGGCATAAGCCTCCAGTTCCTCATCCGATGGTAGCGACGGAAGCCCAACCGCCATCTGAGGTAGCCAGGTACTGAGCACTGCAGTACTGGCCGCTTTAGGAATGCGAACATAAACTGCCGGTGGGGCCGGCCTAACAAAATAACGGGTAGAGGAGCTTGTAAAACTATCTTTTATGTGGGCCCAAGGCGCCAACCATCTTTTCCAGCCAGGCAGCTTGCGGGATGGGAGGCCAAGATGGTAGGAGCGCTCTTGCTCAAAATCCCGAAATGTGTAGTTCGGCATTCGGTTTCGAAATACCCACCAACCAAAGGAAAGCCAATTCACAAAAGCAAGGTAGCCGATTTAGTATTGTTGAGCCAATGGGCCATTAGGCCTTGTATAGAAAGGCAGTATTCGCTGGCTCTATTGAGTATGTTTTTTATATTTCAAATAGGAATGTTGCCCCTTAGACCGAAAAGTGGTTAAAATCACAACCCTAGGGGCTCGCTTCACCGTTAGCTTCAATAGTCGTAAAGGGTTTTCAGGAGAGTTGCTTTGCGGAATGCCTCCTCTGTAATGTAAGTTGTTTTATATGGATCGTTATCGCCCAATCATCATTGGGGTTACCAGTCTTCTTGGCTTAATAACGCTGCTCGCACTTGTCGGTTTTATGCTGCCGAGCTCTTATCAAGTAGAGCGGACTATTCTGATACACGCTCCATTAGACACAGTATTCAATACCATTCAAGATATGCGCCATTGGGAGGCTTGGAGCCCCTGGTCTGAATCGGACGATGAAATGACGGTGCATTTTTCAGATAAAACCACCGGAGAGGGTGCTTGGCAACATTGGACCAGCGAAACCATGGGTAGCGGCATGATGCAGTTTACGGAAGTGGTAGAAGGCCAAGTCATTAAGTACAAAATGGAGTTTGAGGTGAGCAATGAGTCCACTGAAGGTTGGTTCCATTTTGAAGAAGTACCCGAAGGTGTGCGATTAACCTGGGGCGATCAAGGTAAGATGGACCAAAACCCCGTGCAACGATACATGGGGCTTTTTATGGGTTCCATAATGGGTAGTGATTTCGAGCAGGGTCTCGCCAATATCAAAGAAGTGTGCGAATAGGAATTACCCTCCGGTATATAACTCCCTGCGCTCGCGCCGGTCATCTCTCCGTTCTCTTCTATCCTCTCCCCTTTCCCTACGGTCCTCCCGCAACTCTTGTTTGGTAGCTACTAGATCTACCTCCATCAGTTGCAAGAACTGCTCTAATACCCTGAAAGATTCCTGCTGCACCCTAGGCTGAGAAATATCCTGCTGGGTAATTCTTTTATAGTCTAGCAATAAGCGCTCCGCACGCAAAGTACGCTCCCGGATGGCCTCTTGGTCTCTACGGTCGTCTCGCCGATCTCGCTTATCATCTCGAAGATCTCGCCGATCTTGACGGATATCTCGTCGGTCATCGCGCCTATCATGCTGCGTTAAAACCTTATCTATGTGATTGCGGCCCATTTCCCGGCGTTCAGATCGTACTTCTTGGGAGCTCAGCCCCGTTTCGTAGCGGGCCCATCGGTACTTCTCCCAACCTTGGTCTACCTCACGCTGCATAGCATCTACCATATACCAGTGAATTTCCTCCCAAGGTTGGTATTTCCCTTGCCTGAGCAAGGTTGGGATCTGACCCAAGGCTTGTTCAAAGGCTTCAAGTTCTTCCCCATCCTGCTGTATCTGTGATTTCCCGGTCCTGATCTCGAAACGGTTTTGCCGTCGTTCTTGCCCATTCTGGGCGTACAAGGAAATTTGGGCAAGAGACAAGCCCGCGATGATAAGGAAAAGCGTGCGCATGGCAGTGGGATTGGTTATACCACCTATTCCTAGGAAAAATGATGCCAAATTCTTGTCTATTGCGCCCAATTACTCATTGTTCTTACCAGAATACATAACAGCCATATTCTAAGGATGATATTCGGCTTTAGCATACGTTCTTTGTATTGTGAAAATCACTCAACCATGCAGATTGGTATTATTGGTGGTGGCATAAGTGGACTCGTAGCAGCCAAAACGCTTCGGCAGTACGGAGCAGAGGTGTTGGTATACGAGAGATCTGGGGAGATTGGCGGTGTTTGGTCGGGTCCTCAATCGTATGGCGGCATGACTTCCCATACCAGCAAGGAAGAGCTCGCGTTTTCTGATTTTCCTTTTGATAAGTCGGCACCCAAATTCCCTGCAGCAGAACAAATTCAAGATTATCTTCTTAGATATGTGGCCCATCATAACCTGAGGGGAGCTATCCGGTTCAATACCGAAGTAATTCATGCAACCCCAACTCTAACGGGAGGTTGGACCTTAACCCTACAAACATCCGGTGGGAATCCAACACAGGAACAGGTAGACTTTTTGGTAGTAGCCAGTGGTTCTTGCCAGCAGCCCCATTGGCCGGAGTATCTTCGGAGAACACAATTTGAAAAACAAGGAGGCCGGGTATTACACACCGCAAATTTGGGTAATCCCAAAAGCTTAGCTGCCCAAAAAACCGTGGTCGTTGGCGAAGGACCTTCAGCCATGGAAGTAGCTGCACAATTGGCTTCCCAAGCTTGCACGCCCCTGGTTCATTTGTTTAGGCCAGAGGTAATTCAAAATGCAACAGCGAAAGCCAAAAGTAGGTGGCGCAAAAAGAGAACAGGTACAACCAAGGACCCGCTACCCGAAATTGTGAGTGCTTTGGTGAAAGACCGAGGCGCCGAAACCACCATCCCTACTTACCTTTCAAGACTCAAGGAGGGGAAAATCATTCCGGTAGCCGGGGAGGTAATTGCCTACACAGGTACCGGAATAGAACTCCGTTCTGGCAAAACCATTGAAGCGGAGTCCGTAGTATTGGGCACCGGATATCAAGTTACTTTTCCGTTTTTCTCTTCACAGATTCAATCTCATTTTCAAAGTATATCGGGCCTTGTTTCTCTTTACAGAGGCATGCTGCCTCCGGGCCTAACCGAGGTTGCCCTCTTGGGACTCAACCGTGGCCCTTCCGTTACAGTAACCTCAGAATTGGGAGCCTATTGGCTAGGAGAGCTAATCTTTGGTTATATCCCTATGCCTGGCAAAAAAATTCAAGAGGCCCTGGCCAAGTCCTTTACTCAACAGATCCTGGACAAAGAAGATCGTCATCATCAGGGTACCTTTTATGGAATGGCTACGGAAGAATATCTACTCTGCCTACTCAACGATCTGAAGGCTAACCGTATGAATTTGACTAGCTGGCGAAAAGGCACCCGACGGGTAGTTCCGGCAGACTTATACGCCCGG
>DMST01000505.1:16220-21075 GCA_003454975.1 Cytophagales bacterium
CTCCCCATCCTCTCTATGTTTCGCCAGGGGGGTCGCCTACCCTTCAAGCCCTACCAGTCTAAGATTATCGTTTGCTTTTTCCGTGATTCAACGAATAATCTATACCATTTACCGATCTCAATTCGGTGTTTTGTATAGATGTGGTGACTCGTATGGGGCATTTTTCTATATTCGGTGCTCAAGGATCACCCAATGAGCCTCATTTCCCGGTTAAGCGAAAATGGTATAAACACGGACGTGCCTGAATATCTTCAGGGCAGAATCCGAATGGCCAATCAAATTGCCATGATAGGGCTGGTCATGGCTAGTGGCTACGCCTTGGCCTATGCTTTTTTCTTCCCACCCTTGGTTTTCTATGCACTGGCCGCCAATCTGGTATTTATCATTAACCTAGCCTTAATTCGCTTAGGGTATCATCGCCTATCCCGAACCATATTATCCTTGGCGCCTTCCGTGTTGATTGCCATCATCCAAGGATTTGCCGTGGGGGCTGATGAGCCATCTACCAATTCCTTTGTGGTATTTACTACCGTCATGATCCTAATCCCCTGGCTGCTTTTCGATTTCCGGGAGCGACTACTTCTATTTATTTCCGTAGGGGGAATCATCGCCAATACCATGGCACTACCCGTTTACAATCGAGCATTTGAGTCGGACTATGACCGAAGTATTTTTACCCTACCCGTTTTCGAATTTGTCTTAGCGCTTTCCGCGCTGTTAACAGCCGCCTTCCTTCTATTTTTACTCGTGTTCCGGAATTTCAAACAGGAACAAGCCAATGGGGCCTTACTCGTGGAGTTGGAAGAACAAAAAGGAGCACTCGATACTCACCAGAAGGAATTGGAAGTGACCCTTCAAGAAATTGAGGAAGCGCGGAGAGATGAACAGGCACGTGCTTGGATAGGTAGCTCCGTGGGTAGGATCAATGATTTGCTAAGAGAAGCTCCCACATTAGAAGCCTTGTTTCCCCCTTTGATCAAAGAATGGGTTACCGCAGTAGGCGCTTTTCAGGGAGTACTATACATCCGGACAGAAGATAGCAAGACCAAAGAGGTGTATCTGAACCGGGAAGCCACCTATGCGCTGAGCCGGGAAGATGACTTACCCCACCGTATTGACCAGGGCGATGGTCAGATCGGGATCGCGTTTGGTCGCAAACGGATGATCGTCTTGGATGATTTGCCGGAAGATTACATCCATATTTCCAGTGGGCTGGGAAGTACCTTACCGCGCCAGGTAATTATCTGTCCCATGGTAACCAATGGCCAGGTTGAAGGTGTTTTCGAGATCGCCTCCATTGAAAAACTGGAACCCTCTGCCATTCAGTACTTAGAAGAAAGTGCCACCATTGTAGCGGCTACCCTGCAGAACCTACACACCAACGAGAATACACGCAAGCTTCTGGAGGTGTCCCAGCAACAGGCAGAAGATTTACGCTCGCAAGAGGAAGAAATGCGGCAAAACGTGGAGGAATTACAAGCCACCCAAGAAGAGATGCGACGGAAAGAGAAGGATTACGTAAATACCATTCAGGAGCTCCGGAATATTCTTACGGAAAAAATGTACGGTAAGAAGTAGTGCCCTAGCCTAATTGATAGTATTGCAATGCCATCCGAAAAGTATTGGCGTGGGCTTCTACCAAGTCTACCATACTTGGCGAATACCCCCCACCCATCACCATTACCAAAGGAATGCTCAAACTATGGCAGCGGCCAATGACAGCCTCATCGCGTGCTTTGCACCCGCTTCGGGTAAGCGAGAGCTTCCCTAATTTATCCGTTGCCAGCACATCCACCCCCGACTGATAAATGACTAACTCGGGTTGGAGCTCGGCAAAAAGCCGATCTAGGTGATATTCCAGGGTAGATAGGTATTCCTCATCACCAGTCCCGGTGGGCATGCCCACGTCCAGGTCGGAGACCTCCTTGGGGATGGGATAGTTATCCTGACCGTGCATGCTGAAAGTAAAGACGCTAGGCTCGCCTTGAAACAGTACCGCATTGCCATTGCCTTGGTGCACATCTAGGTCTATGAATAAGATCTGGGCAACTTGCCGATGGTACAGTAGGTGCCGAGCCGTGACAGCCATGTCATTGAGCAAGCTAAATCCCTCTCCACGATCTGCATAGGCATGGTGGGTACCACCCGCCAGGTTAATCCCCACACCAGACTCCAGGGCCCACTGGGCAGCCTTCATGGTACCGGCCACACTGTTCCGAGATCTACCCCTACTGGTTTCATTGAGCGGCAGACCGATCCGGCGGATCATCTTCTGGGGTAGCGAAAGCGACAATATCATTTCCCAATACTCCCGAGTATGTACCCGGAGTACGTCTTCTTCTTCCACTAGCCCGGGATCAATCAGTTGTTCGGGCACAATGCTTCCTTCATACAACAGCTGTTCTTTTACCAACTGGTATTTGGTAATGGGAAACTTGTGGTTATCTGGAAGGGTATAAAAGTATTGTTCGGAGTAGGCGAACCTTACCATGTTACGGACTCCTTGTTCAGGAACCCAGCAATGCCCTTTTTACAGTCCTCAGTGGCACGGGCCCGTGCATTTTGCTGGGCTGCATAGTTGAGGCCATCCTCAATAGACATACAGGGTATTTCGGCAATCATCTTTTTGGTAAAGGCCATGGAATCGCCAGAGTTCTGTTTGCATAAGTGCTCTGCTAGCTGGTTTACTTTTCCTTCCAATTCCTCGGCAGCCACTACTTCGGTGATTAGCCCAATGGTTTCGGCCCGGTCGGCGGTGATGAGATCTCCGGATAGTAGCAGCTCTTTTACCCGCGTTTCGCCCAATTTGCGGAGCAGAAATACCTTTACCAAGGCGGGGATAAAACCGATTTTCACCTCCGTATAGCCGTACTTGGCTTCAGGAGCCGAATAGACAAAATCACAGATGGAAGCTAGTCCACAACCACCCGCAATCGCGTGTCCGTGTACTTGGGCAATGACTACCTTGCCCATGGTGTATATTTTATAGAACAGATTCCGTAGGTGCATGCTGTCCTCCAGATTCTCTTCAAAGGTATTTGTTTGTAGAGTTTGAATGTATGCCAGGTCAGCACCAGCACAGAATACTTTCCCATTAGCTTTGAGCACCACTACTTTCACCGTAGCATCTTCACTGGCACGGGTAAAAGCTTGTTGGAGTTCTGAAATGAGTTGGGGACTGAGAGCGTTACGTTTTTCGGGACGGTTTAGGGTAATGTACCCTATGCGGTTTTCTACCTCGTAGGTGACAAATTCCATGGTTACCAGGTTGCGGTGAAAGCGCCCGACTGAGGTACGGAATGTACAGCCCAACCCCGGGCTTCTGCATCCGTTTGCAGGCGCGCCGCAATATACGATTTATTCGAACTGTCCAGGATGAGCAACCCCGGTTCCAATCCTTGCGGTAGGTCTTCCAGGTGGCGGATGGCATTGTGGCTTAGAATCAAGTAATCGAATCGAAGGGGACGGAATTGGGCTTGCGAAAAGGTTGCCGGTTCCTTTAGCCAGCCCACCGATCTCCCCTGCCACTGGCATACGCGCCAGGGGCCTGTTGTGTGCCACAGCGTGCTATCTGAAAGAGTGGATCGGGTAGTGGGCCGAAAGCCTAAAGATTGCTCGTAAGGCAGAACTTGGAAACCATAGTCGTCGGCATTCCAACCTTCCTCACCTTCCCA
Source organism: Cytophagales bacterium (assembly GCA_003454975.1). Taxonomy (GTDB): domain Bacteria; phylum Bacteroidota; class Bacteroidia; order Cytophagales; family Cyclobacteriaceae; genus DMST01. The sequence goes on from DMST01000505.1 coordinate 19,895, forward strand.
AATCAGAGTACGCTGAGTACCCAAATAGAGGCTGTGTACCGAGGAATTATTAACGTCGTATACCGTAAAACCGCGTTGGTAGGACCACCGGTAGCTGATCCCCAGAGCGATGATGACCAAGGCGCCCCAGCAACCAATCGTGTATAATAGATACGGAAACTTGCGTAATTCCCAGAAGGCCAAAAACGCCAGGAAACCTAAGCACAGCAACAGCACCTGTGTAGGCGTTAGAACCAAGTCGACAATCCTACTGCCTGGAAGCTGCTCCAAGGCAAATATGACCTCGTTCATTCCCCAAACTATCCACTCTAAAAGCTGGCCTATCAAATCAGAAAGTGGAATACTGATAACACTCAAGGCAAGAACTAATAGCCCCCCTACTAAAATGACAGTTGCCAGCGGTACCACCAACAGGTTGGAAAGGAAAAAGTAAGTAGGAAATACATGGAAATAATAAACTGCCAGGGGCCCGGTAGCGATTTGCGCAGCTATCGAAACAGTGGTAAGCTGCCATACCCAATCCATAGCCCGGTGCTTAGGTGTCCACCAGGAGGCAATGCGCGGCTGTAAATACACGATGCCGAATACCGCCAGATAAGAAAGCTGAAAGCCTACCGATGTGATGAGGTAAGGGTTGACGAGCAGTAGCAGGAAGGCCGAAGCCGCCAAGGTATTGTAGGTACTCACCTTGCGCTGGGTAGTTTGGGCCAGCACCATGAAGGAGAACATGGTGGCAGCACGCATCACGGAAGGAGAAAGTCCGGTAAGAAAAGCGAAGCTCCATAGGCTGATAAGTACCATAAGAGCGAATAACCATCGCCCCAGCGGACGCCTTCTGAGGCCACCCAGTAGTTTGAGAAAGATCAGATATACGATTCCTACGTGCAAGCCTGATACAGCCAATACATGCATGGCTCCTGCGGTGGCATATGCCTGCCGCGTCTCCGCGTCTAATCCCTCCTTTACTCCCAGTACCAAAGCCCAAACAATGGACTGTTCCCGCTCTTGAGTGATGGCCTCAGCCAGCCGATCGGCGAAGGCCTGTTGGGCTTGTAAAGCCAATGCCCTTATCGGATTGGGCGGGGAATGACCCGACAATACTAAGTCTTCACCAGAGAGAAAAAGCTGATGGTAAACTCCTTGATTTGCCATAAAACGACGATAATCAAAAGCACTGGGGT
>DMST01000505.1:21116-23563 GCA_003454975.1 Cytophagales bacterium
CGGGTTGCCAGGCGGCTCTATTCGTCGGGGAATGCCAGCCACCAAGAGTTCGTTGCCGTAGCGTAGAGGCTGGTGTAGGGAATCTTTTCGTTGGTAGAGCACCACGGTACCAGGGGCTCGTAGCCAGCCACTATCCGTGCGGACGTGAGAAACGGCCAATCGCGCTCGCCAGGTATTAGCCCTTTCTTCCTCGGCAGAAATGATAGTTCCTTTCAGGTGGGTGATCGATGCAGAGACGTTGTTGATATGGCCTGCTTCCCGGTTGGGGGTATGAGCCTCCGTATACAACCAACCAATGGCTATCAAGGCTACAAGGCCACTTAGCCCAGCAAATGTTCCGGCCCAGGCACCGCGAGAGTATAAATATTTACCCAAGAGCACACTCAGTAGTCCGAAAGCTACGATCCCCCATAGCAACTGAATGGGTGTTTCTGTGGACCAAATACCCAAGAGAATACCGATTATGAGTGCTAGAGAGAACCGTAAAAAGGGGTATGGGATCCAGCGAACCATAAAATGGAGGTTAGTGTAGGAAGATATTCAATTTTTGAATGTCTGCCAAAGTCGGTCTGAGGCTATACAACATGGATCGGTTTTTCGTTTACTTAAATAGCCTATGTATTTTGCTAAAAATTCTTTCTGTATGCGTACGCCCATTTTTTGTATTCTATTACTTTCCATGTTGTCCCAATGTGGATTGGTACCCCGTGAAAACCCGGGAAACAGTCCCTCGGATAGCACTAGCAGCACGGCTCGTGAACTAGCAGACGAAGCACGCAAGGAACTGATAGAATCACTAGATGAGCAGATTGAGAGCCTGGAAGAGCGAATGGAGGACCTGGAACAGCAGAAGGAGGAGGCCAATGAGGCTTTGAAAAAGGAACTCGATCGGGCCATCACCAGTACGAAGGAGGCCATTCAGCGCATTTTGGACCAGCGACGGAAGGTAATTGAGGAGGCGATGCCTGATATGGACGACATCACCCGGGAGGTAGACAAGGTGATAGACGAGACGTCTAAGTCCATTGACGACGCGTTTCGCCGATGGCGTGAAAGCAGAGAGGAAGGTGACGATACCGAATAGGCCATGCTAGGGGCATGAGCCTCTTTTCTATCCCGACGATAGCTGTGTTTATAAAAGCACAACCTTCTAGAGGAAAAGTCAAGATCTTACGGAAAAGTAGGTCGGCCTCGTCTAGGCTGCGCGTTCGTCCTGATCTTCCTTTCCTTTTTGACCAGCGACCTTCGGCTGTAGTCGGAAGCCCATTACCAGAATGTCATCTACCTGAGATTGTTGACCTTTCCATTCTTCCAGGGCCTTTTCCAGCTCTTTTTGCTGCTGGCGCATGGGCAGGTCATGTATACGATGGAGTAAAGCACGGAAGTGCTTGGTCATAAACTTACGGTTATCTGGTCCGCCGTACTGGTCCTGGAATCCATCCGAATATATGTAGAACGTAGTCTCGCTATCCAGCTCCAGTTTATGTTTTTGATACGGCTTGCGTTGGCCTATCTGGCTACCTCCAATGGGGTAGCGGTCACCTTTAATCAGCTCAATCTCACCATTTCGCACAAAAATGAGGGGGTTTTTTGCTCCCGAAAACTGCACCTCGTGGGTATCCTTATGGATCACACACAGGGCCATATCCATACCGTCATTGTTCTGTGTCTGTTCCTGCTTTAGGGCGCGTTTCACCTCCTCATGCAGCTCATCCAGAATGGCATCACTATCACGCAGGCCGCGCTTGTTCACCAAATCGTTAAGCAACTGAGTACCAATCATGGACATAAAGGCCCCCGGTACCCCGTGCCCAGTACAGTCCACCGCGGCAATGAAGATGTGATCATCTTTTTCTGCAAACCAGAAAAAATCACCCGATACAATATCTCGTGGGCGGAAGAGGATAAACGAGTTCGGTAGGTGCTCGCGAATCACGAACTGGCTGGGCAGCATGGCCTCTTGTATACGCTGCGCGTAGGTGATGCTGCTGGTGATGCTCTTGTTCTTCTTCTCCAGCTGATCGTTGCTTTCTTCCAAGGCCTCCTGGTTGGCACGCAGCTCCTCGTTGGCCTCTTGAATTTGCATCTGCTGCAGCTGTAGCTTTTGGTTATCTCGTTGCTTCAGCCGGAAGCTAATGATCAGAATTAAGATTACGAAAAGACCCAAAATCCCACCGATAATGGCATATCGACGGGCGGCCTGCTGCCGTTCTATCTCCGCCGTCTGGGCTTCGTTTTTGGCTTGCAGCGTGGCAAGTTCTTGCTGCTGAATAGCCTCTTGCTGGGCTTGGCGTTCCGCTTGCCGTTCCAGTTCGGCCTGCTGCTCCTTGCGTTGCTGTTCCAGACGGGCTAGCTCCGCTTGCTGGCGTTCCGCCTCCAGCGTCTGCTGGGCCAAAGCAAGCTGCCGTTGGGCACGGTCTGCTTCCAGTTGTTGGTTGCGAAGCTCG
>DMST01000448.1 GCA_003454975.1 Cytophagales bacterium
GGGCGTAGCCTAGGCTTTTTCTATGCAAATATTGATGATACGAGAAGACAATTCGCGACGCTCAGTTACTCACCTGCTCGATTTGTGGCTTCTACTCGATCCCAATCATCACAAAGGCTCCCCAGTAGTAGGGCTCCTGAAACTCGTTCCGGATCTCCTTTTTGGCCTCTATAAACGCCTGACGCTTATCACCCGTCTCCAGCCACTTAGTGTAGAACTTCACCATGAGTTTCTGGGTAGCTTCATCAGGCACCTTAAACAGGCTCATAATCAACGATTTGGCGCCAGCCACTAAGAAAGCCCGTTGCAACCCGTATACCCCCTCACCAATCTCAATCTCACCCAAACCGGTTTCGCAGGCGCTCAGCACCACCAGATCAGTGTAGTCCAGGTTGAGATTCATAGCCTCATAAGCTGTTAGAATACCATCATCCAAGTTGAAGTTGAAATCGGTTTGATCCAGCAGATTACCAGCCCCCGATAGTAGCAATCCTGTGCGCAGGAGCGGATTCTCATAGGCCTCCGCCTCACTTACCGACACACCCGGCAGCTGCTCAATATCCTTGCCCGGCTCAAAGAATCCGTGGGTAGCAATATGGAATACCCGCGGGTTCTCCATCTGTTTCACCTGCACCTCGGTCGCCATATTCTCTACGTATTCGTCCGTGGCCCACCCTTGCTCGGCCAGCAACCGCTTCAGCTCCTCTACCTCTTCACGGGTACCTGGCAAATCACTAATCTTGCCACTGGGGTTGTAGTCAGTAGCGCTCACATAGAACTCAGGATCGCCAAACATGACCGCATTTTGCTTCTCTGCGTTGTTGTCTTCACGCAGAGTGCTTAGGAAAATATCCTTGGTGTTCGAAATCAGAATGATATTGCTATTATCGATCACGTACCGGTTTTCTCCGGTGGGGATGGCCTCTACGTTGATCTGATTATACACCCCATCCACAGACACAAACATCTTGGCGGCGGTGCCCACGGCATCCTGAATAGGTTTCCAGAAAATATCGTAGGAGTACCGGTCAGTAAGGCGGTACTTGATACTGTTACGGTAGTAGTGCAGATAATCACCTTCCATATCCGCCCCATTGTTGAGCAGTACCAGCTGCGGGCCTTTGCGCGAATCCTCCTTCACTAGCATGACCGCATAAATCACTGAATCGGTAAAGGTTTGGTCGAAGAAACGGAAACGTACCATTTCAATGGCCACCTCACCAGGGCCCAGCGCCTTCCGTACCTCTTTCCAGGTTACCTCCTCATTTTCAAATCCTTGCGCAAAGGCTTCCGATCCTTCACTCAGGTCCTTCTCCAGCAGTTCCACATCGTTGGCTAGCTGCTGCGGATTCAGGTTGTTTTGCTCAATCTCCTCTTGGCTCATGGAGAGTATAGAAGTGAGCAGTTCCTTCTTCTCCAGCCACTCGGAATACTGCCGCTTTAGCTCCGCATCGTCGCTATTCAAAATGCGCTGCCGCATTTTGATGGAGGAGTTCAGCAGCAGGGCCTTGGTGAGCAGGGCGTTGTTGTAGATATTCTCCACCAGCTCAGGATACCGATCCTGCATAGTGATTGCCATCGTGTTGTAGAACTCGTAGTCCGCCTTGATGGTATTCCAGTACTTGGCCTTCTCCCGCTCCGAAAGGGCCGGGAAGTAGTTTTTGATAAAGCTGTTGTAGCTATTCAATACCTGCTCTATGGTATTCTTAGCCCTGCGCTGGTCTCCACTCATGTAGTACACCTTCGCTAGTCGCGACTGCGTACGAACGAAGGAGGGGTGCTCCTCGCTAAAGAACTTCTCAAACAGGCGCAAGGCCTTGTTATACAGCTTAGTAGCATCGTCATAATTGTACTCGGCATAGTAAATATCACCATGCAAGAGGTAGATGTCTGCCAAGTTGATGTTGTTCCGGCGACCCAGGCGACTCTCCCAAATGGCCTGTGCCTGCTCCAGGGCAGCATTGGCCTCCCCTAGCCTGTCCGTGGCAATGTATAAGCCTGCCAGGTTTTGCAACACCAATGCGTAGTTGGGGTTCACATTACTGATGTTGGTTTCGATGATCTGTAGGGCCTCCTCATACAGGGCTTCAATCTCCGGATAATCCTCCTCCATGTAGAATTTCACCAACCCTAGCTCTGCCAGGGCCAAGGCTACATTGATGTGGTTGCGGCCAAATTCCCGTTCCTGAATTCTGATGATTTCACGCAATCGGTCTTCTGCCTTCTCATAGTCACCAATCGCCACGTAGATATCCGTAATGAGCGATAGCGAAGGTATAATCTTGGTAGACTCTTCCCCGTAGGAGGTCACAGCCATCTGGTACGCGCGTCGTGCTCCTTTTTCAGCGTCGCTGTAGTCACCACGAATCAGTTTTAGTTGAGAGGAAGTCGTAATCGGGGTAATCAGCCGACGACTGTCCTGACTGTACAGGTTATTTTTGATCTCAAAGATCTCTTCTAGCAAGTCCTCTGCCACGGTGTACAACCCCATCTGTACGTACAGAATGGCTAAGTCATCCAGTGACTCTATGCTTTGCGATTCGCCCGTTTGCTCAGCTTTGTTCCGCAGGCGGTTGGCAAAGGCCAACTCTCCAGAGGCCTCATCATACATACCGTAGATGGCGTATAACCGAGCAAATACCTCCTGATTTTGTGCCAGGTACACGATCTGCTCTCTGCCCTTGAATTCTTCCAATATTTCTTGGGCCTTCAGCAGGTTCTGAAAAGCCTTGCTATACTCACCAATTTTCAGCTGTAGGCTGGCCACTCGGGTGAGTGCCTTTCCGTATTCAATATCCTGATCGTCGTATTTCGTCCGGGCAATGGTCGCCATTTGGTCAACCATCTCACTGGCCAGCTTATAATTATCCTGCAGCTCGGACAGTTCCGCAAGATCAGCCAAATAATCCAGGTACTTTACGTTGCCCACCGTAATCTCCTTAGACACTACCCCCCAATAACTCTCCTCGTATATCTGAGCAGCCTCTTCCAGGTTATCCGTGTATTTCAGGTAAAAATGAGCCAAGTCCAGTTTAGTAGCGTGATACTCCGGTGCTTCTGCCCCATACAGGTCTTCCTTCAGGTTCAAAGCACCCTCCAGATACGTTTTCGCATCATCATATCGCCCTTCGGCTACGGCCACCTTGTGCAAGAAGTCCAGCCACTCCACCACTACCGGGTGGTTGGAAGGGATAATGTGGGTAGCCCCGATGAGCTTCAACGTATTGGTCTCCAGCCGTTTGAAGTTGCCATCCACAAAGGCATTTTCTAGCTGTAAGGTTGCCGTTTGGATGTAGTTGAAGCTACGTTGTCCGTAATACTTGCGGTTATTCTTTTCAAACAGTCGTTCAAGATTACCTGCCTTTACTACCTCGCGGGTTCGGATCAGGTATTTGATGTAGCTCTCGTTAATGTCCACAAACATCCGGTGTGCCGGGTGGGCACTCTTAGACAGAATTCGCAGTGCCTTTTCGTACCCTTGCTCTGGAAAACCAATGGCCCCGTTGTCATCCAGCATCCGGGTTTGCCAGTATACATTCTCGGCCATTACCCGGTCATTCCGGTTCAGCTTGGCCAATATCCAGGCCTCAGCATAGATAAACGCAGAGTCAGAGCTCGTATAATTTCCTTGCTCCCGGAAGATATTGCCTTTCAGGGTCAGCAAGCGGGCATACTCTTGAAAGTTGCGCTGGGCCTCGTCTTTCGTCAGGCTTACCGACTGAGTCTGTCCATTTTGATCTTTAAAGGTGATGGTCTCAGAGGTAAGGCCTTGCAGCTCAGGCAGCTTCTGATCAATAAACCGGAGAGCCTCCCGGTAATATCCCTGTTCCATCAACACCCGAGCTTCGGCCCGCACATAAGCCGTTTTTAGCTCCTCATAGGCAGCAGTACCTTCTACATTGTGTAGTGATTTGTCCAGAAACTCCTTAGCCTTCAATATTTGACCAAAATCCAACATCACATTCACGGCCTTCAGCAGTATGGCAGCATGCTCCTGCGAATCTTCCCCAAAGATGGCCGCACTCATATCCAGAGCAGTACCTACCGTAGTATCTACCTCTACCAAAATACCGTTGTCCAACAGAATCTGCGCACGGTTGATGTAGGCGTAAGGCAAATAGGAGTTGCTAGCACCCAGTTTGGCAGTAGACTTGCTGATTAGCTTATCATTAAACTTGAGGGCAGCCTTGTAATTCCCCTCTTCATAAGCGGCTTGCGCTTTATCTTGAAATTTATCGAATTGCTTTTGGGCGTGAGCCGGAGCTACGGCCAGTAACAGGAGAAGAAAACTCCCTACAATCCCCTTGCGAATGTGTGCTGCACTCATCATTTAGGTGTGATATTTTTTAGAAAAATAGGCATTATTTTTATTTGTAGCGACCTCGCCGCCGCTCTAATCCCTATTCCCTACAGCCTTTAGTCAAAAGAAATTGATTTTTTTCTCGCCGGGGTGCAACATCCTTTGGCGAATGCCCATCTAATGACTAACAACTTCGAGGAATTGCGTTTTCGGCCAAATTATCGCACTCCTCACCCCAAGGACGAACTCACACAACAACTATAATTATGATCCGCAATTACATCAAAGTAGCCTTCCGGAATTTGTGGAAGTACAAATTCTATTCGGCTATAAACGTTTTGGGCCTTTCCATTGGTATCGCCAGTGTGTTGCTTATGGTGCTGTACGTACAGCACGAACTGTCTTACGACCAATATTATGAAGATGCTGACCGCATCTACCGCGTTGATTTTAGTGGTACTATGGCCGGGCAAGACTTTGCCGTGGCCGTAGTTAGCCCCCATGCCGGGCCCACCTTCTT
>DMST01000472.1:0-328 GCA_003454975.1 Cytophagales bacterium
AGAAAGCCCATGCCCTGGCCGATGAGTTTGCCCGGCTGGAAGGGCGTCGTCCGCGAATCATGGTGGCCAAGATGGGCCAGGACGGGCACGACCGCGGCGCCAAGGTCATTGCGACTAGCTTTGCTGACCTGGGCTTCGATGTAGATATTGGACCGCTCTTTCAAACCCCGCAAGAAGCCGCACAGCAAGCGGTAGAGAACGATGTACATATTGTGGGAGCCAGCAGCTTGGCCGCAGGCCACAAAACCCTGCTACCCAAATTGATTGAGTCGCTCAGGGCTCTGGGTCGGGAAGACATCATGGTGGTAGCCGGTGGAGTGATCCCTTA
>DMST01000472.1:405-2722 GCA_003454975.1 Cytophagales bacterium
GGTGTGGCCGCCGTATTTGGCCCAGGCACGGTCATTGCCAAGGCCGCCATCGAGATTCTGGAACAGTTGCTCGCCCCTGAAGAAGAGGTGGCAGAATAGGCCAATATTCCATCTCCGGGCCTGGAATGGGTGCGCCCCTACTCAACTAGTTGGCTGAAGAGAACCGTGCTTTCGAGGCTTGAACCCCACCTCTATGGGCAGACCCTAATCCCAGAGGGGGTATTTTTCTAAATGCACGGGTTCGCCAAAGAAATGACGGGCTGAAGCTTCAAAGGAGGCCGTAAAATCTGAAACCAGGAACTGAGGAGGCTCTGGAACGCCATCGTTCAGGAGCCCCTCCTTTTCTAGCTCTTTTCGCAGAAACTCGGCCACAATCTTGCTGGTATCCAGCATGGTCACCTTTTCCTCAAAAAAAGTGCTTACCTCCTCCTTTATGAGCGGGTAATGCGTACAGCCCAGAATCAAAGAGTCGATCCCCCGCAGGGTTTCGTCTTGCAGATAACTGTGGATGATGTGTTGGCTCACCGAGTTGTTATAGAACCCCTGCTCAATCATGTGTGCCAGTAAGGGCGTTGCCAGCGGTTTCAAATTCACACTGGGGGCCGTGGCCGCAAATTTGGCCGAGAACAATCCCGAACTTATGGTCTGTTTGGTGCCGATGAGGCCCACTTGCTGACCGGCATGGTGCTGAGCCGTGTATTGCACTACCGGGTCGATAACGTTGTATACCCGGGCCCTGCTACCCACGTACTCGCGCACGAGCTCATAGGCGGCTGCGGAAGCAGAGTTGCAAGCGATGAGGATGGCTTTGCAACCTTTTTCCAGCAGGGCATGAGCAATCTTGATGGAATACGATTGGATGGTGACCTGCGACTTATCCCCGTAGGGCATATGGGCGGTATCGCCAAAGTAGAGGAGTGATTCTTGGGGCAGGGCCCGCTGCACTTGGTGGGCTACTGTGAGACCACCGATACCGCTATCAAAAATTCCGATGGGGGCCGCTACCGGGCGAGATTCCATGACAAACAAAATGCCCACCGGAACCGATGGGCAAGACTCTGTGCAAGCAGAGAGGTGAAACAATTAATGAGGGCTAAAGTACTACCAGAAAACCCCTCCCGCAACAATTTCAGGTCAATTCATCTGTTCCAGGTAGTCTACCAACTCCAATTCTGGAGATAGATATACCTCATTGCCTCCCGAAGGTGAAGGCACGAAAACCATAGAAGACAGTTTCCGATCAATTTCTTGTAAGTTTCGGTTAAGTAGTTCCAATAGAGAGTTCATCTCTTCGAGCAAAATTCGCATCTCTCGCGACAACTCGTCGTCTGCAAAATATTCGTACATAAGCTTCCTCTTTGTTACTATATACTCCCAAGAAGGGAGAACCTCCTTGGGAATTCGACCAATGGCTGCTACTTGGAGACCAACAGTACAGTAATGAAGCTAACCAGCATCAGCCAAAACGTGTGGGGGCTCAATGCTGGAATCTCAACAATATCCAACTTCATCAGTGTACATATTGCCACAATCACGATGGCAATGATGCGGAGTAGATTTCGAGTTTTACGGCTCATAAGACCTAAGAGTTTACGGTTAGTTAGTGTTTAGCTAAAGATAGATATCCTTTTCTCTTAAAAAAATTGAACCCAATTTGCGGCACCATGGCGCACATTGGTATAGATATTCAGGAGGCCAAACGGTGGTTGGACGCTTCGGAGGTAATTGGTATCCCTACCGAAACGGTGTATGGCTTAGCCGGAAACGGAACCGACCCGGAGGCGGTGCTCCGCATCTTCAAAGTAAAAAACCGACCCTCATTCGATCCTTTAATTATTCACATTTATCATTGGGATCATCTAAATGAATTGGTGGAGGATTTTCCAGAATCCTTACATCGTTTGGCGAAGACCTTTTGGCCTGGCCCCCTCACGTTGCTCCTTCCTCGTAAACCCATCATCCCCGATCTGGTCACCTCCGGGCTACCCAATGTAGCCGTACGGATGCCCCGCCACCCCCTTACTCAGGAGCTGCTTTCCGTGCTAGACTACCCCCTGGCAGCCCCCAGCGCCAATCCCTTTGGGTACATAAGCCCCACCATGGCCACTCACGTGAGCGATCAGCTGGGGGATCAAATCCCCTACATTCTGGATGGTGGCCCCTCCCAAGTAGGCCTGGAATCCACCATTGTAGGGTTAGAGGAAGGGCAGCTAACGGTATTTCGGCTGGGCGGGCTCTCCCTTACCCAGCTGGAAGAGGCCGCAGGCCAGCCCCTACGGGTAAAGCCCCACAGTAGCTCCAACCCGGCTGCCCCCCA
>DMST01000472.1:2753-5160 GCA_003454975.1 Cytophagales bacterium
GAAAAGCCACTATGCCCCCTCGGTACCCTTGCGTCTCCTGGACCCTGAGGAGGTCCTGAGGGAGCTAGCCCCGGAGCAAATCGGCGTCCTGGCCTTTCAGGAAAAAGATGACCGTATTCCCAAAGAGAACCAACTTATATTGAGCCAGGCGGGTAATCTGGACGAAGCCGCCCGAAATCTTTTTGGTGCGCTACGCCAGCTAGATCAGCTGTCGGTGCGTACGATTCTGGCTCAGAATGTGCCCGATACAGGCCTGGGCAAAGCCATAAATGACCGGCTGCGAAGAGCCGCCGCACAGGAATGATTCCCCCATCACCACATTAGGCATGTGGATTTTCCACATTTTCCTATCTTGTGATGTCTATACGTATTCCAACTGAATATTCTTATGCTCCGCAAACTTTGGTCTCGCATTAGATATTATTTCCGGATCGATTTGCATACCATTCAGGGTAGGCTCACTGGAGGATTTATGATCCTGGCGTTCATTTCTGCCGGTGTAGTTCTATTTAACCACCAGCAGTGGAAACGGCTTTCTACGGAACGGGATTATATCATTGGTGCCATTGATCCATCCATCATGCTGATTCAGCAGATTGTCCTGGAAGTGGAACGCACGCATACGTATTTGGGTAGCCCTGATTTCAATTCTGAGGATTTCCGCGCCACGGCCTGGAATGATGTCATTTTACCGCTAAAGGATTCGGCAGAGTCGTATAGCAAGATTTGGGGAGAGCAGAAGGACTTTAAATTGGCCTTCCGCTGGTTTACGGATGAGGTGGACTACCTCATGGAGCAACAAAGTGCTATCGTGACCAATGATTTGGATATCCCTGCCCCTTCTGATTTTCATGAAGATCTCCGGTTTGCCTTCCAAACGTTGATGGATCGTTTTCTGGCCTACAAAAACAGCAAAGCCTCGGAAGGGGAATTGCTCATCCGGCGGATGAACCGCATATCCTGGGTATCCTTTTTTGTTGCCATTCTCTTGGCTGCCACTTTTGGGTCCATCATTATTACCCGCATTCTGCATAAGATCCGGCTGCTCAAGTATCACATCCGGGAAATTGCCAACGGGCAGCTGCCCGAAGACATCCCCAGCAGTCGGGATGAACTCAATACCATTATCCGTAGCCTTTCGGAGTTGGTAGGCAACCTAAGGCAGATCACCGAATTTGCCGGGCAGGTAGGCAAAGGCAATTTTGAAAGTGATATCTCGGTCTTCAACGGAGAAGGCTCTCTGGGGGCCTCCCTGGCCGATATGCGCCAAAGCCTGCTCAATGTGGCCGAAGAGAATAAAAAGCGACGCTGGTTCAATGAAGGTATTGCCCAGTTCTCGGACATTCTCCGTACCCACAACAAGGATTTGGATGTGCTCTGCGACCATGTAGTTCGCCATTTAGTGCACTACCTGGAGGCTACACAAGGGGGCATATTCATTGTGAACAACACCGATCCGGATGATGTAACCTTGGAAATGCGCGGACTCTATGCCTATGACCGCAAGAAGTTCCTGAACTGGACCATCCGCCCGGGGCAAGGTTTGGCCGGGCAGGCCTATCGCGAACGCGAGAAAATTATCCTGAAGGAAATTCCCCAGGACTATACGGAGGTATCTTCTGGTCTGGGCGATGCTACCCCCTCTTATCTGGCCATCATGCCCATGATGAGCAACGAGGAGATATACGGGGTCATTGAAATTGCCTCGTTCCGGGAGCTGGAGGAGCACGAAATTGATTTCTTCGAGAAAGTAAGCGAGAACATTGGGGCAGCCATCGCTTCCGTAAAAATCAACCAAGAGACCACCCGCCTGCTAGAAGACTCGCAGCTATCTACCGAACAATTGCGGGCTCAGGAAGAAGAAATGCGTCAAAACGCAGAGGAACTGGAAGCGACTCAGGAGGAGATTCATCGGCAGATGCGCGAAGCCAGCGAGCAGCGCGATATGTTTGTGTCACTCATTGAAAACGTAGACGGGGTTATTTACCGAAGCAAGCACGACGAGGTATGGTCTAAGGTATACCTGAGCGAAAACGTGGAGGTGGTAACTGGCTACCATCCCAGTGTTTTCCTGGAAAAGAATAAAAGCTTTGGCGAGATCATTCACCCCGATGACCTGGCGCGTGTGAGTCAAGAGACGGAAATGGCGCTGGCCAACAAGGAGAAATGGAACATCGAGTACCGGATGATCAAACGTGACGGCTCCCTGATTTGGGTAGAAGAGAAGGGCAAAGGCGTTTACGACGCCAATGACCGCATCACCTTTATCGACGGGATCATCATAGACATCACCGAACGGATAGAGCGTGAGCAGGCGGAAAGAGCCGCTTCGGTGTAACCCCAAACCACCAATCCCATTTTTTGGCCACTTCATCGTTGAAGTGGCCTTTTATTTTTACTTCTGTAT
>DMST01000504.1:0-2525 GCA_003454975.1 Cytophagales bacterium
CGCTCGTGGTGGGGCTCTCGGTCCTACTTATTGCCGGATTGCGCCCCTACTATGAGGCCTTCAGCGGGTTCAGCACGGGTACCTTTTCCGGCATGGCGCTCTGGGGCCTGCTGCTGGTGCTAGCGCTATTAGGTTTGGGCTTTTTGGGTACCAGCTATTCCGGGGCCTACCTATCCTTTGCCAAACCCTTGGTGCCCTCTACCTCCTCGCGGCTGCCCCTGCTCAAGCAAGTGCTGTTAGGTTTTCAGTACACCCTGGCCGCGAGCATACTAGTAATTACCCTCGCCATGGGGCGGCAACTAGACTACCTACGGTCCAAGGATTTGGGCTTTGCCCAAGAACAACTGATGATGGTGAGCTTGCCCGAAGGGGAGGAAGACACCTACAGCCAAATAGTACAGCTACGGGATGCACTGCAAACGCAGGCCTCTTTGCAGCGCGTAGCCCTGATAGGGGGCGGTGCCCTACCCGGGGAAGAAAATGGTAAGGACCTGTTTGAGGTGAAAGGGCCGGAAGGGACCGTAGAAAAGGTGTACGACATCTACCGGGTAGACCATCAGTACCTGGAAGCTTTGGACATACCGCTGGCGGCGGGCAGAAATTTTGACGCCACTCGCCCACAGGATGCTTCCGGTACGGTTATGATCAATGAGGCACTGGCTCGGGCCATAGGTTGGGAAAATCCATTAGGCCAGTACATTGGCTACTACGGCGAATGGCGGGAGATAATTGGCGTGGTGAAGGACTTCCATCATCAGTCGCTGCACAACCCCATAGAGCCTATCGTGCTGCTGTATGGGCCCGAGGCGGCCCGCACCCTGCTGGTGAAAGCCCCTCTTTCTGCCGCCAAAACTCTAGAGACTACGTATGCTACCTACTTCCCCGATACCCCCTTCTCGCTTCGCTACTTCGACCAATTTATCGGGGCCATGTATGCCCAAGAGCAGCAGCTCACGCAGCTATTTCGGTTCTTCTCCTTCGTAGCCTTGCTGCTGTGCGGTATGGGGCTTTTTGCCCTGTTCTCACTACACGTTCATCAGCGTACTCAGGAGATCAGCATCCGTAAAGTTCTGGGAGCCGAGGCCCGGCACCTGCTGGGAAACTTGTTCCGTGCGTACCGCTACCCCATCGTGATCGCCCTGGTGGTAGGCTTGCCCTTGGCTGGCTGGGGAGTACAGTATTGGCTGCACACCTTCACGTATCGGGTGTCCATGGGCGGCGGTATCTACGTGGCGGCTGTGGTAGGTATTCTTGGGGTTAGCCTGGGGGTAACGGGCTACCACATCCTGAAAGCTTTGCGGGTAAATCCGGCGGAATCCCTGAAGCAGGAGGGGTAGGCCAAGATGCTTTTGTGAGCATAGGTAGACCTGCCTGGGCATTATTCCCAGGCAGGTTTTGTTTGAGTTGCTCTCTTTAATCTATGAGTCATGTGGCTGTTTATTCAAGATTTATACTGATTGCTTATTGCAATAAAGAATAATAACCAAATTGCATTTTTGCATTTTACTAATGGCTGTATTTTTATACAATATTCAAATGTTAACTTTTGCAAAATGCCAATTTGCTGTTATTTTAGTTTTGCTAACAACCTAACAACCGTGCCCTAATATGTGTGATTGATTTCTTTGAAAGACCTACCACCACAACAAGAAAACTGCCCATGGACCGTATTACGTACATTAAGCGGCTTGATTACTTGCTGGAGCTAATTCAAAAAGGAGCCGTCTGCTCTCCACATGATTTGGTAGAAACCTTTCAATGCAGCGAAAAAACGATTAGAAAAATGATTAATGATTTACGGGATCTTGGGCATTCTATAGAATACAGTCGTGTAGATAAAAAATATAAATTAAGTCATATTACGGAAAAATAGTTTCCGTGAGAAGGAATAGCTTTGATCAAAACTAAAAACATAACATACTATGAACAATTTTGAATTCTTTGCTATGACTTCTGCCCAGAAAGAAGCAGTACTAGGTGGCCGCGACGTAGTAAAAACAGATGTGGACGGCGACGGAAAATGGGATATCAAAGAAGTGTACGATAAAGATGGCAACATTAAGCGGGTTGTGTTCCGTTACTGATGCGCAGTGTACTCCAAATTTCCGTGGGCAGGGCTACCAAAGTAGTCGCTGCCCTTTATTTTTACAGGGTATAGTTCAGTAAATCAGGGAGATGATGAGGTGCCGTCAATGCATAGTATGTTTTATGATTACCGCTTTTTGGGCTGCCAACTCCTATGGGCAGGTGTTTCCCCTAGAAGATTGGCAAGGCAAAAAGATCATTACCCTCACCTTACCGGGCGAAACCGAGGCCAGGAGATTTATCCTGGATACCGGTTCTGAAAAAAACTACCTCTACTTACCCATCAGCCAAGGCTACCGAACTACATCCATCAAGCATGTGGTGACTGATGGTGCCGGACAGAAAGAATACGCCACAGCCCGAACAAAAATCGACATCCAAATGCTGGGCTATGAGCTTGCAAAGGCAGAATTTATTTATGTGCCTCAGGCCGATCCTCT
>DMST01000504.1:2554-9876 GCA_003454975.1 Cytophagales bacterium
CATCTCTTCGAGCGCCTTCAGTGCGCCGGAATAAGCGGTATAGTAGGGGGGCAGATTATTCGGCAATTCGATTGGTACTTAACGGCCCATACGGTTCAGATTTCTCCACGACTATCCGCCGACCTGAAAGCAGAATTTGAGTCGGTGCCGCTAGAACTATGGAAGAAAAAGAAGATACCCGTGCTTACCGCAGGTTTCAAGGATGACTACCAGTCTACCATGATGTTTGATTTAGGGGATAACACCCTGGTGGCGATCAAGAAAGGGAACCTACAGTACATCCATACTGCAGGTGCTTTGGCGGGCCGTGGCGGAGGATATACCACCAGCGTAGGGGAAGTAAGTGCCACCCAAGTTTTGCTCCACCAGTCAGAACAGCCTTTTCAGATCGGAGGGCTGCAGCTAGCCCCCATTCTGATAGATGAAAGCCCGGACATTAGCGTCATCGGTAGCTACTTCCTTAACTATTTTGATGTAATCCTGGATTACCAAAGAAAGACCTTCTATTTCCGTCGCAATGATCGGCCCTACCGCGGATTTCATACGCATGGTGTCTCGATAGGGTATGACCAGGGCCGGCCATATATCGCTGTTGCTTGGGACGTTCCTGATGCACCTTGGGCAGCCGTAGCGGTGGGCGATTTGGTGGTAGCCATCAATGGTGAATCCGTATCAGAAATGTCGGATACCTGCGCCCTCCGCCAATCCATAGAAGCAGCCTGGAAGCAGGATGAGGTTTCGGTTACCATTGAGAAACCGACGGGTCAAACCCTAACGTTGACTTTGGCGAATCGCTCCTATGGCCTTCCCGAACAGACTCCTTGATCATAAGCTGGGATATTTTTCCTTCTTGAAGAATGCATCCTGACTCACAAGATTTGTTTTAGCCATACTGGTGCGTTGAAGATTGCCCACCTGGTCATTTCCTTCGTACCTTACCGTATGGCAGAATCTCAGGAAGCAAAGAAACTCGCACTCATCCAATGGCTTAGTGGGTTAAGCGACCCAGAAATCATTGATGAGCTTATGGATAAAATGGAAGAAGTAAAGGCAACTACTACCCCCAAGGTGGTAAAACCCGATATCCGGAACAGCTACGAGTGGTACAAATAGAGGCCTTTGAATATCAAGCCAGCATAGCTACAGCCTGAATATTGTTCCCTAAATTCTCAATCTAGATTAAATGAATATCGCCTGATGAATGCATTCCAGGTCGAGCGCTGCCAGCGCACCCGGCAGACTTGCCTCATTTTTCACGGATGCCATGGTTTTTAAGAAAACAAAGCGATAGCCCACCTACCCAACCGATTCCCATAAGGCTTGTCCATCCATGCAGGGTATTCTTGGTACCTTTGCCAGATGAAGACGTTCGAAGAGTTCAAGATCAAGAAGCAACTGAAGAAGGCCATCGATGATTTGGGGTTTGAAACCGCTACGCCCATTCAGGAAGCATCTTACTCTACCATCCTGGGGGGGGCGGACTACGTGGGTATTGCCCAAACGGGTACGGGTAAAACCCTGGCCTACGTGCTACCCATTCTGCAAGAACTGAAGTTTTCGGACCAGCGGGATCCCCGGGTGCTTATTCTGGTGCCCACTCGCGAATTGGCCCTGCAAATAGCCGAAGAGATAGAGAAACTCACGGCCTATGTGAGCGTGCGTACGCTGGCTGTATACGGGGGTACCAACAACATGAAGACGCAGAAGGTGGCGGTGGGCGAAGGCCTCGACATACTGGTAGGAACGCCCCGGCGGGTATACGATCTGGCACTCTCCAACCAACTGCGGTTGAAGTCCATCAAAAAGCTGGTAGTAGATGAGGTAGACATCATGCTGGATTTTGGCTACAAAACGCAGCTCAAGCATATTTTTGAGAAGCTACCCACCAAGCGGCAAAACATCCTCTTCTCGGCTACCATGACTACCTACGTAGACGAACTGATGGATGACTTTCTCAACAATCCGGTGAAGAAAACGATGGCCGTGAGCGGTACCCCCCTGGAGACCATCGGCCAGGCCTGCTACGCCGTACCCAACTTCTACACCAAGGCCAACCTGCTCAACCATTTGCTGCGAGACAAGGAGGCCTACCCCAAGGTGCTGGTGTTTGTGCGCACCAAAACCAACGCAGACCGCCTCTTCGAAACATTGGATTTTGAGCCGGAGACGTCGCTCATCCATGCTGGGAAAGAGCAAAACTACCGGATGAAATCCATCGAGCGCTTTGCTAGCGGCCAAAGCCGGATTCTGATTGCTACGGATGTGATTGCCCGGGGTATTGACATCGAGAAGATCAGTACCGTGATCAGCTTTGATGTCCCGCTTTACCCTGAAAACTACATCCACCGGATAGGCCGTACGGGCCGGGCCGGAGAGGAGGGCCAGGCCGTACTGTTATACACCGAGAAGGAGGTGCCGCTAAAGGAGGAGATTGAGCGCCTGATGCAGTACACCATCCCTGAGCAGGCTTTTCCCGAAGCGGTAGAGGTATCGGGCCAGCTAACTCCGGAAGAGAAAGACAAACCGGTGGAGTATGTGGAAAACCCACACGCCAAGGCCAAGGCGGAAAAGGGAGCGGCTTTTCACGAGAAATCGGCCAAGAACAGCAAGGAACCGAACGAACGAAAGAGCTACCGGCAGCAGCTAAAAGAGACCTATAAGAAGCCCATTCGGAAGGGGGATAAGATTCAGAATATGAAAGCGAAGAAGAAGCGGAAGTAGATCGTTTTTGGGACTGGATTACCTTTCGTTGCCGCCTTTGCGAATGTAACTTTGAAAATTACCCGTTGCCCCGCACCCCATGACAAATTCACTACCCTTGAGCCGAAGCTACAATCTGTCTAGATACATCCTGGCACTGTTGGTGATTGGCATTGGCCTTACGACTATGGCCGCCAGGGAATATGGCCCGGTTCAGCACATGACGGCGGAAGCGTTTGTGAAAGGCCTCGATTCGTTGGGTTATTTCAAATTTGCAGATCCTGAGCTGGTGGAGGAACTGAAACAGAGCCATCTGGATGTTTTTGACCCCGAAGGGGCGTGGGGTGGCACTTGGGACGAGGAGACTTTTGTCCCTTACGATTACCGGTATTTCTTGTGTGACGGTGAGGCCGTATTTGAAGCAGGGGGCTTCACCGAAATGCTGGACATGATGCAGCCAGCCTTCGAAAAGATAGGCCTGCAGTTGACCGTAGACCATCACGAAGAAACCTGGGATGCCGAGAACGAATGGCTCAATCACCGGATCACCCTCAACGGTACGGAGTACATCATTTTTAAGAACTTTCGTGGCTACGGCTGGGGAGAAGCCGTACAGCGGCTGGCCGAAATATTGAACGCCGAGCTGGCCAAACAAGCCTTGCCGGAGCGGGTGTACTTGGTCCATGGAGGCAACGATGGGCAGCTCATTCTCCTGGACGAACCACTGTACCAGTACTTCAGCAAGGTATTTACGGTAGCCGAGTGGCGGCCCCTTCCGGTAGCCGAGTGGGTAAAAGTAATGGGCGTGGCGCCCATGGATCTGAAGTAGATTATCCTAGTAAGCCAGCATGGGAATTCGGGTCACTTTGAAGGAAGTACCTCAGGGAGACTTGAAAGTCGCCATCCAGTTAGATATCAAGCCAATGCACCGCTGGTATGAGGCTATTGGGGAGGAATACCCCGAGGATATCGATTACCAACTGCTGGAATACCTGGAGCAGGTGAAGGACCTCACACGCTGGTGGGAGGATGGGCCTCTGGATACCATTGACAATTTGGTCAGGTTGTACATTGGGTGGTATTGTGATGCAGGACCCGGAAAAATCAGCCATATCCCTGATACCGCTATGCTGAAAGTGGATAACTACCACCAAGAGCTAGAGCGGATCGAAGCGCGATGCACCCTGGAAGTGCAGGCCTTATGGCGTAGCCTATTGGACGGTAGATCCATCGTTTCCGGGCAACCCCTGCCCACTACCTGGGAAGGGTTTCTGTACTGTTCATTTACCAAGGAGGAATGCATGACCCTGGAAAGGGGCTTAGTGAAAGCCTATGATTCTCGGACATCGCTCGAATTTAGTGGAACTCCAGCTATTGGGTCGATACTCCACGCCCTGCGTGTCAGAAAAGGCCCTGGTTTGTTAATTTGCGTGTCCTAATACCACTTTTATGTCTACGAGCCCATACCCCACATCAGGCCCACAGCGCATGATGATGCTTTTTCGGATCCTCGCCTTGGTTTCAGCAGCGCTGGCTTTTCTCGGCCGATTGATGGCACCTACCCTGGCTTGGTTTGAATTCACCGACTCCATTGCGCGCACCACTGCTACGGATCATTGGCAGTTGCTCTTTTACTTTGCCTTGGGGAGCCTCATCGTAGGTACCCTTGCCATGTTAGGGCTAGCCTTTCTGGGCCGGTACCGCCAGTCCAGATTTTGGATAGGGGTAGCTATTTATCTAGCCATTTGGGGCTGGATTGGGTTTGTGCCCTTTGGTGTATACACCTCCGGGGAGATTGCATTTGCGGGGCTATGATCTAGAGCCCAGGTGTAGGCACAAAAGCATCTCCAATTTCTCAGCGACCAATAAAAAGAGAGGGTCTAATGACAGGGGCGTTACTTATCGTAATAATTCTGTGCTTGTTCCAGCGTTAGGCTTCGATCACTTTTATATAACCTTTCTTTCTTGAAAATCAGAATGCCCTTCACTTCTTCTTCTGGGTTAAAAAACTCCTCCCTATCATAGAATATGCCCAGTGCTGCCAAGTACTTTACCAATACCTCCAAGTTGATCCGGTCTTTAATTCTCCTTTGGTTTTTGTAACGGGCGGTGTCTTCAAAGGGTAACGGAGGCCCGTATTCAGAAAACTCCCAACGGCTTTCTATGTGGGCCGAAACCACCCGGGTTTCTTCCTCCACTTTTGATTTGGTGGGGTCATGATATTTGAAAATGGTGCCACGGTCAGTATGGGTGGCTCGCACCATCTCACACCTTAGCTGCCGCGACAATACACTTGGGGCAGAACCGTCCGTACCTAGTATGGTATTGGTGATCATGGCGGTCCATTCTCCGGTGGTTTTATGAAATAAAAACCGCCGAATTTCCCCCACATTGATGGGTAACAACTCCTGCAGATTGGCCTCAAACTCCCCCTTCAGTTCCCGCTTGCGCAGTCTTCTTCTCCTGTTGATCCGCAAGGCTTGTTGCCATTCCAATAACGCATCCGCTACCGTTTGGCAGTCCGCCTTGAGGAAAAACACCGAATTTGACAAGGGAGAATAATTCTTGGTTAAAAAATTCATCGGTTCTATTTAGTTACCGCCTTTGGTTCCTCAAAACTCCGGTAGGTCAGTCGCCGCCAAAGCCGCTCCAAGGGCCCTTGCGGGTACTTACGCAACCAGAGCGCACTCAGCGCTAGCTGAATCACCCAGATCAAGGCTACGATGCCCAACACCTCAAACCGAGACCAATGGTTGAACTGGCCCAAGCCGTAGCCATAGAAAACCAGCCCTAGGAGGATGTTCTGCAGGATATAATTGCTGAGGGCTGTTTTGCCCACGTTGGAGATGATCTTGAACCGGGCTGTCTTCAAGAGCTTTTGATACACCCCGTTGAAAAACAGGATATACCCCAGGCCCAGCAGCTCCTTAGGGAAAGTAAATAGCCAGCCCTTCCAGATATTGGTTACCGGGTCAAAGTACTGGTAGGTCCAATGGTAGAACCGCAAGTAATTGACCAACAACCCTACACCAAGCACGGTCAAACTCACGGGCCAGTAGTACCTCCAAGCCCGATAGTTGTGGAAGATACCGGACCGATACAGCAACATACCCGCCAGCATAATCAGGAGTGTGGGGTACAATAGGCCCTGGTGGAACACCTCCCCTTTGTGTAGCCCAGCGCTCTCGTAAGTCTCTTGCAATCCGCGGAGGAAGGTCTCCTTCCGGGGCGGCACCTGGGTAGTATCCGGAGCCTTTTGCTGGGTTAGCCGTTCCCAGAAAGCAATCCTTTTCTCATCATCTTCGGTGCGCTCCTCTTCCGGTAGGCTTAAGGACCTTTCATAATTTACCTTCCAGCCCTGCCGCCGCAGCGTAAGGTCGTACGCCTTCACCAGTTGTAATGCCATGAGCAGGCCCATAACCACCAGCAGGCTGCGGCCCTTCATAGCCCGGAAGGGGAAGAGCAAAAAGCCACAAATGGCATAGTGGTGTAGGATGTCACCGTCCCACACGAAGTAATAATGGACCGCCCCAATCACGAACAGCCACAGCAAGCGCCGGGCGTAGATGTCCATGGCCCTTAGGCCCGCTTGCTTTTTCTCCAGCCGGTCCAAAAAGATGTAGAAACCCACCCCAAACAACAGGGCAAACATGTTGTAGAACTTGCCCTGGGTAAGAAAGTACACCCAGAACCGCGTAGTATAGTCGCGAGGCTCCTCAAACCCATTCCGCCAAGGGCTAAAGGAGTCAGGATAGGCAAAATTCTCTGCATTGATAAAGAGGATACCCAGAATAGCAACTCCCCGCAAAAAATCAAGGGCCGGAATACGTTCGAAAGAGGAGGTGGGTTGAATCAACTGGAGGACGGTTAAAAGTTGAACGAAGGGGAAAGTTAGCCCATAATTTCTCCTAAACGCTCATAAAATGCCTTTCGGTCTGCCAGGTCGGGCAAACCTGCCACTTGCCCATCACCCAGTTCCATCACCATCCAGCCTCCGGCATTCTTCTTGGCTACGTCCATGGTGAAAAAGTGGCTATCGATATTTTGAGCCAGCGAGGTAAACTCATTCATCTCTGGCAGGGTATCTCCGTACGCTCCTTCGTCCCAGTAGGGGTACACCTGTAGTACCTGTTTTTGGGCGAAGAAGATGCGAAACTCCATAGTCAGGGGCATTCCACTCTGGGAGTGTTCCGTCAAATATTCCAAGTGCTCGAACTGGCGAAAGACCACCCCTGCGTTGAGCGAATCGCTCCGCAGTTCCAGGAACCTATTGACCACCTTCAGTACCTCGCTTGCGTCCAATGCATTGGGTATGAAACAAGCCTCATCCCAGTGATGCTTTTCAGATTTCACGTAGTCCTTCACTATGATGGGTTGGTCTCCGAACTCCGCTGCCAGGGCAACGAGGTTCTCAGGGCTCAGGTCCGTGGTCCAGCGAGAGGTAGGCGTACTTGCTGCTATGCGGTGGTAAGACTCTGGCAAATAGTGGCAATGTCGGTACTCTTCCGGCGTGTTGGGCAACACGAGGTTTTTCTGCAAGAGCCCCTGGTAGAGACGCTCGTATTGGGCAGGCGTTAGCATCCAGCCCCGGTACAGGGCGGTTTCTTTTTGCTCTGGATCCT
>DMST01000504.1:9924-11366 GCA_003454975.1 Cytophagales bacterium
CCCCGAGGCGTTGCCTTCCGTTAGTGCTTCGAAGCTGATGAGCGAGGTACTGAATCCAGCGCGCAGGGCAGCCTGCCGCTCTGCTTCGTAGTCCGGCTCTACCGTTTTATGGTCGAATACACTATCACAGTAGATGATTCTCATGATTAGCTTAGCGGTTGTATTGGGGCTTTAATATAGCGCGTTTTCCCAAAGAGATCAGCCACCATTTTCTTGGAAAATTAGGCTGGTCGATAAAACTGCCGTTCTTCCTTTGGCGGGGATATAAGAATGCTCAAGGCTTAGAATATGCAATCCCTAAGCTCAATTGGGAAAATAATCCTCTTCAGGCAACAGAAGTCGAATTTTATTGGGATTTTGATTTCATGAAGTTGCACATCGTATCTATCCTGTTGTTACTGCTTCCCATCAGCTTATTGGCCCATGACGGAGGGCACGGCCAAGCCCAGCTTTGGCTGGTAAATAACCAACCGGTACTGGCCGAATTTATCAAATACGAAAACCATCAGGTTCATTTACTGAATCCTACTGGTGAGCTGATTACCCATGCCTTTAGCCAATTTTCGCCCAAGCATCAGGAACACATACAGGCGTTGCACGAACAAACGGTGTACGTAAACCGAGGGGTAAAGGTAGACCGACCGCTGATTATGGTAAACCCTACCCGGCTAGCCTTTTTCTTATCGGCAAGTCTATTACTGCTGGCTTTAGTCACGCTGCTCAGGCAGCAACGCCAGCCCTACCTGGCCTTAGGTCTGGGCTTGGCTAGCCTGCTGGCGTTTGTTACCGCCTGCGACCCTATGGAGGAGCTAGAGCCAGGCCATAGCGACGAGGTGCCGGCCAACGATCCAGATTTCTTGTCGGATCTTGCCAATAATTTCGCCAATGTATCCGTAGCCGCAGACGCAGAGTGGATCTACTTCACCTCTAACGGCCTGGCCGAGCACAGCATGATGGTAGGTATCACCAACTGGCAACAGCAGGTGCCCATCGATCAGGATTTTGCAGAAGACAATCGGTTTCAGATTCCGCTACAGCCGGTAGTAGCCAGTGAGGTAACGCCGGTAGAGAATGAATTCTTTCGCAATGCTACGGGCATTGCCGTAAACGGGGTACCGCTGTACCACCCCATGACCAACGCCGGAGTAGATGCCCTTGCCAGCGGTCAGCTAGACCAATGGGGCGGCCACTCCGGCCGGGCCGATGACTACCACTACCACATACCCCCCACGCATCTGGAGGCCATTATCGGGACCGGCAACCCCGTGGCCTATGCGCTGGATGGCTTTCCCATCTACGGAGAGACTACCGAACCGCTAGATGCCAACCTGGGCCGCTACAACGACGAGGGTGGCTACCAATACCATACGGTGAGCGAGTACCCCTACTTTATGGCCAATTTAGTAGGCGAAGTAACGCTTACCGAGACTGCCGATGGCAAC
>DMST01000504.1:11409-12901 GCA_003454975.1 Cytophagales bacterium
CAGGATGGCAACAACACGGTGTACGAGATCATCCCCCAGCCCCGTACGGTAGGCGCCCGGCCTTCTACCGACCCGCTGGGTGGTCAGTTGGTCATTACCGGCTTTGAAAGCACCGGCCCCAATGCCTACATGCTCACCTATTCGCTAGACCGTAGCCTGTATTTTGTCCGCTACTCGTGGGATGCCAGCGGCATGTACACGTATGAATTTGAGGACCCCAACGGCAATGTAGTACGGGAAACGTACCAGCGAGACTAACCGAAAATGACCAAAAAACTAGGCCTACTTGGTGGTACCAGCTACCCCTCTACGGTGTACTACTACCGCCGGCTCAATGAGCTGTACCAGACCCGACAGGGCGGATATCATTCCTGCCCTTTGGTGCTGCACAACATCGACTACCACGCCATCAAGTCTCGCTACCACCACGGGTGGGAAGAGATTCCTCAGCTGCTTAAAGCGGAAGTGGAGCAACTGCTGGCCTACCAACCGGATTTCCTAGTGCTCTGCAACAACACCTTGCACAAAGCACTGGATATCATCCGGCCAGAATTGGGGTTGTCCATCCCCGTGGCGCACATACTGGAGCTGACCCAGGCCTACGTGCAGGCGCAGGGTATGCAGCAGGTGCTGCTGCTGGGCACTCGGTTCACGATGGAAGACGGCTTCTTTTCCGATGCCTTGCGAGAAGTAGGGGTGTCGGTTATCATTCCTAACAAGGCGGAGCGAGCGCGCATCCAGGAGATACAATCCGCTGTTTCCGGTGGGCAAATGGCCGATGAGTATGTGTCCTACTTCCGGCAGATAGCCGAAACCTACACACACTGCGACGGCATCATTCTGGGCTGTACGGAGTTTCCGCTTATTTTCGAGCAAATGGAGGTAGACACACCCTTGGTCAATACCATCGAGCTGCAGTGCCAGTTTGCGGTTGATTTTCTGCTCTCATAGGGGAGCTTGCTCCTCAATAGTCCAGATCCATCTCCCAAGCACCCTTTAGGTTGGATAATAACTCCTGATAAACGGAATCAACGTTTTCCAATGGTTCTTGCGCAAAAGGAGCCACGATAAACTTATCGTCATAGTCAAGGGCAGTATCCACCCTACTCCAGTGGCGGGGGATCTCTGGCCGAAAGTCAATGATTTGCTCACTTAAAAGGAAGAAGGTGACCCCCAGGCTGTTTTCGAAGATCGTGCTGGACCCAACGGTCTGCACCGCCAATATCTGCCCTTGGGTATCGAAAAAATAAACGGTGTGGGTATACCCATATTCTCCACAGCTCAATGAATCAAAAGCCAGGCTCCAGGCCTTAGAAGAGTATTTTCTTACGGTGCCAAAGCAATCGCCCGCCCCGTACTCATGCATGCTGTCTTCCTGCATGAAATTAAAAAGCAACTCATCGAACACCACGGGGGCCTCCAAGGTATCGGATGGGGTGAGGAAGAAAAACTTTGGCTGGGGCTGGGGGTTGGGGTGGGTAGCAGGATACAG
>DMST01000206.1:0-766 GCA_003454975.1 Cytophagales bacterium
CCTCAAAAGTATATTGAATGCCCGCAGGCAAGCCGATCTTCAGCATAGAGCGGAAGCCCTCACGGGACCAGCCCTTGCTTCCTTCACTGCCTCGGTGGGGCGCAAACCGCTTATGAGTATGGGCATAGGCCGCCATCGCAATCGCCATAAAAACCCGACTGATCAAGGTGGCGTATCCGGCACCCATAATCCCGTACTCCGGCATGCCCAGCTTACCGAAGATAAGCACGTAGTTCAGCCCGATGTTTAGCAGATTGCCCGCCAGTGCAATATTCATGGCCTGCCGCGTAAAGCTCAAACCCTCGGTAAACTGCCTATAGGCCTGGAAGACCATCATTGGGATCCACGAAACGGCCAGTACCTGATAGTAGGGCTGCGCTAGAACGACCACGTCCTGTGGCTGATCCATATGGGGCATAAAGGGCACCAAGCCAAAGCCACCTGCGGCCAGCAACAGCCCCGTCCCAATGCACACCAGCAGCCCGTGTCGCAAGGTAAACCACGCTTTTCCTGGGGCATTTTCGCCATCGGCCGAGGCTACCAGCGGCGTAATGCCGTAGCTCATGCCAATCCCGAAAAGTAGAAAGAGGCTCTGCAAGCTCACACACAGCCCCACTGCCGCCAGATCCGTAGTACCCAACTGCCCTACCATAATGGTATCGGCCACCCCCACACTGATCTGCCCCAGCTGACTCGCCATTACGGGCGCGGCCAAGGTCAGGTGCTTGATGCGGTGTTCTCGGAGGGTAATGGGGGTTTCGGGCGA
>DMST01000206.1:790-14946 GCA_003454975.1 Cytophagales bacterium
GGTTTCGGGCATAGCCCGGCAAAGGTAGGGCATCTAAATTAAGATGTATTATCTACCAACCTTAATCACTAATAGGAGAATAATAATCTCTTGTGTTTGATATATCGGGTATAGACAGTTACTAGTTTTTGGGGATGGGAAATCAAGGTTTTCCCTGAATTTTTTTTTCGTCTATAGAGGCAAATTTGTTTGGGATTTAAGAAAGCGCAATGGTTCCATATGCTCGCACAAGCATGATAAAAATGCTTATGCGCTTTTGGATGACAAAAGGTCTTTAGCCAAAATTTTTAGCCCATAAATGTATGTTAGTGTAGTGTATTAATATTCAAAAAATGGAAACGAAAGAGATTGTCCAGGACGAATTAATCAGAAATCAAATACGAGAAGAACTACAAAGCATCTCTTCTACAAAAGGAATTTCTAAAATCGTTTGGGAACTGATGTTAGTCTTGATTGGATTTATAATCAGTGGATTATTAGGAGTCTACATAACAAATCAAGTTCAGACCAATGTAATTGAAAGACAGCAAAGTGAAGAGAAAAGAACCATTAGGCGTCAAGGAGTAACTGAGATTTCCAATTTAATCTTCGAAAGAAAAACAAGAATTGAACTCTTAGCCTCAGCATTTAAAAGGAACGCTCCCATTGAAGAAATAATGGTTAGAAAAGCGCATTACGATGCCGCCTTTGTCAGCTGGAATATGGAACTCAATTCTATTCAGCTGAAAATCAGAGAAATAACAAATAATGAAACATATTCTGATATTGAATCCTTTATTAGAAATAAACTAGTGAAGCGTTTTGGGGATTTAGATATGCTTTTAACCTTATACTATGATCGTCGAATGAATGGTAAAAATATCAACTATGACTCTGGTGAAATTCGACCTATGATTGAATATTGCTCAAAATGTGGCAGAGCTATTACAAACTATTTATGGACCAAAACTAATTACGACCAAAACCAGAAGCTAATGATTGAAGCTAGAAACCTCCTTGAGGAATCATGTCATGAATTTTGATTACATCGACCTACTAGGATAATACTTTGAATAAATATCCTTCAAGGTATTTACATTGACTTTTATCTCTTTCCTTAAATCTCCAAGGTTCCATCCTTTACATTTTCTAAAATCCATGGTACTCAAGTTCATTATTCCCATGGCTCGGGCAGTGGATATTCCAATATCATACATATCAAGGTGCTGACGCGTGAACTTATACTCCTTAGGATAAAAATATTGTGATAAAATACGATAAATGTTTATTTCCCATTTCCCCAATTTAGGATGAGAACCCATGGTCATTCCAATTACAAAAGTTTCTTCCTCTGGGCGATTTCCTATTCCTAGAAGAATATGGATACAATCATGAGAAAATAGATCTACGGATCCCTTTAGTGAGCACCAATAGGCCGGGTTCTCTACCCACTTTACTTGCCAAGGAATGTCATTTTGATGGTAACGATTAAAAAAATTATTGTAAACTTCAATCAAAGTTCTATCATTATTATCTAGACCAGGGTTCCACATACTATTAGAAAATTATTGATTCAGTTTTGAGAGAATTATTGCTCCTCCATCAAGCTTTTAGCGATCACGTCATACGGAGTGTTTCCCTTACTAGCCACAAGTATTCTTTCACGCCACTTCAGTTCTAATACCTCCGGTATTTCATAAAAGAGTTCTCCTGCTTCGTCTAACTCTTCCTCCAATAGAACCTTGCTTTCTTTTTTGATCTGTAACAGTGCGTTCGCAAGTTCCTTATTTTTTAATACTCTGAGTTCTTCCTCATTAGGCACAATACTTGCAATCAATTTGAAGGATTGTAAGTTGGGCGTTCCACCCATTTCATTCATGACTTCAAGCAAGGTTCCTATCTTTATGGTCCCTTCAAGGTGCTGCCTAGTCCAACGAAAAAACACAAGCAATACATTGGTTACATTTAATGCAAGCGTAAAAGCTTCTCTGATACCACTGGCGGCATCTATTATGATATAATCTAGATTATACCTCTCTGCGAAATAATCTACCAGCACCTCCATTCTTTCAGGTAGCTCACTCAATTCTGATAATACATTAGTTGTCCGAGTTGAAGCAGCAAGAAATCGGAGACTTCCACCGTGTGGAAAAGAGAAGGCGGAGGGAGTATCAAACCCGTTGGTTAAGTCAAAAACTGCTAAATCGTTCAGTTCCTCTAAAGAAATGTGCAGCTTTAAGTAATCCTGAATCCCTCTTTTTTTTCGGTATTTATCTGTTTCAGTGACCTCAAAAACATTTTGCAATCCAGGAGCCTCTATATCCATATCAATAATTAAGACGCCCTTACCCTGCTTAGCCAAGGCTGTTGCAATATTGGCTGCAGCCACCGTTCTCCCCGAACCGCCTTTGTAGGAATAGCAAGTGAATATTTGGGTATTCGTTATCGAAGGTTTCCGTACCATCATAAAAAGTCATTCTAACTCAAGAGTTCCAATTTATGCATCTTCGAATAAGTATAAACATACTTTAACCTACTCTCAATATACCTGATTTCCCCCTAAGGCATTAAATTTCGCCTATAACTATTGAAAAAATACTCATAAATAAGGATGGAATACATGAGAATGCAGGAATTAACTCTCCTGGATTTTGGGGAATTCGAAATAATTAAAATGAAATATTGAACTTAGTTTTCCACAGTTACCTCAGCAGTTGCTTGTATTCAGCCGAATCGTGGGATTTCCAATCTACCTCACTAAGTTGAAGAGTTTGGACGAAGGAAATCACCAGGCCTCACTTTGCTCGGCTCCCACACATTAAATTTCCTTAGTAGGGGAGGCCATCCCCTAAGATCACATTTCCATCGACGTCATTCCCAGAATTTTAAGAGCAAATACCGGTGATTTAAGTGGACTTACCGTAAGCCAGTAAACACAAAAAAATAGAGCTAGTTTCATCCACTTGGGGAAACTAGCTCTACGTTCAAGGGGGCTAGAGAAAAATCAGCTCGCTTGCCGCAGGCCGGTAATCTCTTGCATCCACTCTTTGCTTTCTTGTGCACTCTTAAAGGTATGAATGGTGAACTCACCCATCTTCTGCACCAAGGATTTAGCCGCAAACTGGGTAAAGATGTCGTTTGACAATACGATGCCATGCCCCTGAAGGCCTCGTTCGATCATGACGGGAAAGTAGCTTGACACTAAAAATTCTTGCAGACCCGTGAAAGTACCAGTAGCCAGAGAGAGGTCTGCCATGGAGGCGTTGACTGGGTGATCTTTTGAAAATGAGATTACTTTTTTACAAACCTCTTTAGCCAAGCCCACATTTATTCGCCCAGTAAAGGTGTAAAATACATGTTTAAGATTCGGATCATACTCGGCCCTACCAAATCTGTTTTCAGCAATCAATATCATATCTACGCGGTTAATTATCCAATTAATACCACGAATAAGAATATTTTCAGCGTTTTTGCCAAGGCCTCTGAATAGCCAATCATCATCCAGCAGACACTTGAAAACAGAAAAATCTTAGGGTCAAAACAACGTCAAAATGCCTTTATGGGCATATTCATCTGCATAGCCCAAAAATTCATCTGACTAAGAAAAGGGATAATCGAAAAATTACGATGTTTAATTCTTGATTCATCTCCGCCAAACAAGACAAGTTACCCCATTAAAAGAAATTTAATTTTTTTTAGGCAAGGATATCTCCCCCCAATCGGGCATACTAGGTACGAAGGCCTGGGAACCTTAAGGGCATCAATTTCTCATTCTGGCTACCCGATACAACCCAGCTATGGCAATGGCATCCGTGATCTTGCCCTCGTCGCATAGCTGAAGGGCTTCGGAAAGAGGGAGGTGCCACACCTTCAATTGCTCGGTGTCGTCCCATTCCATTTCACCGGGGGTAAGATCCTCGGCCAGGAAGACGAAGCCCTCTTCGTCGGTAACAGAGTTGGAGGTATGAATGCGCATCACCTCGGTCCACTTATCGGCCGTCATGCCCGTTTCTTCTTTGAGCTCTCGCTTCGCGCCCTCTAGCGGCGTTTGGTGGAGCGGGCTACCGCCCATGGGAATCTCCCAGGAGTACTCGTTGAGCGTGTAGCGGTACTGCCCAATCAGCCAAGTATAGCCGTTCTCATCGATGGGGATGATGCCGATGGCTTTATTCTTGAAGTGCACCACCCCGTAGATACCGTCACCCCCGCTGGGTGTAATTACCTCGTGGTGGTTCACCTGTATCCAGGGGTTGTCGTATACCTCGCGCTTGCTTTTGGTGGTCCAGGGGTTCTGCTCGTCTGACTGCATGGTGCAATTATAAATGTTGAATAGAAAAGAAAGAAAACAGAAAACAGAGGTCAGAATACAGGAGTAAAAAAACAATCATCGATAGCGGACAAGAATTCGAATTTTGAACTGGAAAGCCAGCCCGACTCCAGCTTCGAACAGTAAGCACCCTCTACCTTCACCAGGGTTTAGGTAGAAACGTGCGAGAAACCAAGAATTATGCGAATTTTACTCCCTCAAAAGCGGTTGACACTCCATGGCATTTCGGACGGATTTAGAGGATACCATTGTGGCCTTGGCCACTCCCCAAGGTGTAGGCGCCATTGCCCTCATTCGGCTTTCGGGCCCGAAGGCGATTGGCCTGACCAACCAGGTGTTTCACGGCAAGGATCTGACGCAGGTGAAGAGCCATACGGTGCACTTTGGTACCATCCGGGACGGAGAGCGCATATTGGACGAGGTGCTGGTGTCGGTATTTCGGGAGCCGAGGAGCTTTACCAAAGAAAACATCACCGAGATCAGCTGTCACGGATCGCCGTACCTGGCGCAGCAGATCATCAAACTGCTGATTCGGCAGGGCGCGCGTCCGGCACGGGCAGGTGAGTTTACCCAACGGGCCTTCCTACACGGGCAATTTGACTTGGCCCAGGCCGAGGCCATCGCGGACATAATCTCAGCGGACTCCGAAGCGGCCCACCGGGCGGCCATGCAGCAGATGCGGGGCGGTTTCTCGGCAGAGATCAAGCGGCTGCGCGAAAAGCTGGTCCACTTTGCCAGCATGGTGGAGCTGGAGCTGGACTTTGGCGAGGAGGACGTAGAGTTTGCCGACCGGGATGACTTACGTCAGCTGGTAGAGGAGCTGCAAAAGGTGATCCAGGCCTTGATTGACAGCTTTGACGTAGGCAACGTGATCAAGAACGGGGTACCTACCGTAATTGCTGGCAAACCCAATGCGGGTAAGAGCACGCTGCTCAACGCCCTGCTGCAGGAGGAAAAGGCCATCGTGAGCGACATTGCGGGTACTACACGTGACTTTATAGAGGATGAGCTAATTCTGGGCGGAGTGAGTTTCCGGTTTATTGACACCGCGGGGCTGCGCGAAACCACCGACACGGTGGAGGCCATGGGTGTAGAGCGCACCCAGGCCAAGATGAAGGAGGCCAGCCTAATTCTATATTTGTTCGACTTGAAGGCCGAGCCCCTCACGGAGATCCTGCAAGAGGTAAATCGGCTGGAAAACCAGGGCATCCCCTTTATTCCTATCGGGAACAAGATCGATCAGGCCTCCGAGGAGGTGCGCGAGGCACTGGAAAAACGCGGTGACTTTGCCCTAATCTCTGCCAAAGCAGGAGAGCACCTGGAGGTGCTCAAGGAGCTGGTGCTTGCCAAAACCCAGCTGGATAGCTTTAGAACCGGAGACACACTGGTGACCAACGTGCGCCACTACGATAGTCTGCTACGCACCCGCGACAGCCTGGGCAAGGTATTGGAAGGCTTGGCCGTTAGCGTAACCGGTGATTTTCTGGCTATGGACATCCGGCAGGCCCTACACTATCTGGGTGAAATAACCGGTGAGATTACCACGGATGACCTGCTGGCGAATATTTTCAGTAAATTTTGTATCGGGAAATAATAACCCTGCTGGTCAGAATAGGCCCGTAGGTAGTTAGATTCGAAAAGCCTTTTGCTTCTAGCGACTGATATGCCAAATCCCATCCGCTCTGTTCGTGCCTTTGTCGGGGCCAAAGATTACGACCTCTCTCGTAAGTTCTACAAGGCTTGGGGGTGGGAGGAGATACCCCTGCCCCCTAAAATGAGTTATTTCCGGCAGGGAGCCTTTGGCTTCTACCTGCAAGACTACTACGTAAAGGACTGGGTGGATAATACTATGCTGTTTTTGGAAGTGGAACACTTGGCTTCCTACCGAGATGATTTGCTAGCCTTGAAGCTTACGGAGCAGTTCCCCACTGCTCGCATTAGCCCAAATATTGTGGAAAACGATTGGGGGAATGAGTTCTTCGTGCACGATCCTGCGGGGGTCCTCTGGCACATTGGCGAATTTGCTAAGTAGTAGTAGCACATTGGGCAAGCTGGTATCGAAATAGATTTTAGCCTATCAACAACCCAGCATTCATTTATCCTCTAAAAGCTCAAAAAAAGAGGGTGGATTTAACCTTCATCGCTGAATTGCGAAAATTTATTAGGCTGATTATCAGTAGCTAAGTTGAAAATTTGGTGAGCGGCGAAACCCTTCCCGCAATCGTGTGTTATAACACCATTCTAACGAAAACCACCGATTGCATGGACCATTGCAATTCTTGTGCCCCAGCAAAGAAGAAGCAGACCAAGTCGGCTACTAAATCAGGTACGTCCTTAGCGAGTCTTCTATTGGTGGTTATCCTACCCAAATGTCCCTTTTGCATCATGGCCTATACCAGCGCCATTACTATGTGTGGTGGCCCGGATATGTACTGGCAGTCCAACAACTGGGTTTCCTACATTCCTTTGGTACTGGCGGGGGTTATTCTGGCCATGATCCTGCTCAACCGCCGAGGAATAAGGACTTGGTTCGCCTTGGCAATTGCCCTGGTAGGATCGTTCCTCATTCTGGGTACCCACCAACTATTGCTATCGCCTACTTATTATTCGTGGGGCTCAGGGCTCTTATTTGTGGCTATTTGGGCAAATGGAAGTTTGATGGCCTTCATCAATATATTATGGGGAAAGGTAAAACAACGCGTAGAGAAAGGACAAAGAACGCACGTGATGCAGCAATGAATTTCCGAAAAAACACTCATCCAGCCAAGCTAATCTAGACTGATTAAAATCTGCAACAGATGACATTAACAACTATAAATTGTGATTATACTTTAAATCACCAAAATAAGTTGTTGCCAAACCGAAGTATGCAAAACAATTCATATACCCTAGAGGTCATATTAAATAGTGTCGTCCAACACACAAAAGATTGAAAACCGAAATTAATCTGTAGCCTATGATTCCGGCAAATTTTGATTATCACGCCCCCTCCACTTTGGATGAGGCGTTCAAGCTTCTCTCCGAATTGGGAGATGAGGCCAAAATCCTGGCGGGCGGCCACAGCCTCATCCCCATGATGAAGCTGCGGTTTGCAGAGCCAGAGCATTTGGTAGACCTAGGAGGTATACCTGGTCTCAACACTGTTTCCATGGAAAATGGCAGCCTACATATTGGCGCCATGGTGAAGGAAGCAGAACTAGAGCATAATGCAGAGGTAACGTCTAAGTTTCCCATCTTCACGGATGCAGCCAAGCTGATTGCTGATCCTCAGGTGCGTAATTTTGGTACCCTAGGGGGTAACCTGGCGCACGGCGATGCGGCCAATGACCAACCTGCAGTTATGCTGGCATTGGGTGCGTCTGTAGAAATCACCAATGCGGAAGAAAAACGCACGGTGGATATCAATGACTTCTTCTATGGCTTCTACATGACGGCCATTCAGGAAGGAGAGATCCTCACCAATATTAGCATTCCCGTTCCTGCAGGAAAATTCGGCAATGCATACAGCAAAATTGAGCGTAAGGTAGGTGATTATGCTACCGGCGGAGTAGCCGTAGCCTTGGAGTTGGATGACAGTGGTGTATGTACCCGTGCCGGAATCGGTCTTACCAATGTGAATCCTACGCCAATGCGCGCCGAACGCTCCGAGGCTGCTTTGGTAGGCAAGGTGATTGATGCTGCTGCTATTGCTGAGGCTGCACAGATGGCTTCGGAAGACTGCAACCCTTCTGACGACCTGCGGGGTGACTCTGACTATAAGCGTCGGGTGATTCGCTCGCTCACTAAGAAAATGATCGCCAAAGCCCTGGAACGCGCCCAGGCCTAACTAAAAGACCATGACCAAAGAAATAACCGTTACTATAAACGGCGAGGAGCACACCCATGAGGTAGAATCGCGCACCTTGCTGGTTCACTTTATCCGTGAAATTGCAGAGCTAACCGGCACCCACATTGGCTGTGACACCTCTAGCTGCGGGGCTTGCACCATCCTGATCGATGGCAAGTCAGCAAAATCTTGCACCATATTGGCTGTACAAGTCAATGGTAAAAATGTAACTACCGTGGAGGGCCTGGCTACCACGGAGGGTGTACACCCCATCCAAGAAGGCTTCAAAGAAAATCACGGCCTGCACTGCGGATTCTGTACTTCGGGTATGATGATGCGTTGCGTGGAGTTGCTGGAAAACAACCCCAACCCTACCGAAGAAGAAATTCGCTGGGGCATCTCCGGTAACTTGTGCCGTTGCACCGGTTACAACAACATCGTGAAAGCAGTACAATACGCCGGTGCCAAGTTGCGCGGTGATGAGTTGCCTTCTACCGAACCCGTTTTTGTTGAATAACTCACCTAAAAGAAATCCACTTACCACATGATACAGTGTAAGACTTCGAAAGAAATTGGAGGAATGGGTCATTCCGTAAAGCGGAAAGAAGACGACCGGTTCGTGCACGGAAAAGGAACCTACGTAGACGATATTCAGCTGAAGGGCATGCTCTTTATGGATATCGCCCGTAGCCCCTATGCCTACGCCAAGATCAAAAACATCAATAAGGACCTGGCGATGGCCGTGGACGGGGTGTTAGCCGTAATCACCGGTAAGGACCTGGAGCAGTACAACCTGCACTGGATGCCTACCCTGATGAGCGATACCCAAATGGTACTGCCTACTGATACCGTGATGCACCAAGGCCAGGAGGTAGCAGCCATCATCGCTACCAGCCGCGAGGCGGCCCGCGACGGACGCGAGGCCCTCGTGCCCGGCATTGAATATGAGGTAATGAAGCCCATTGTGGATCCCTTCAAAGCCCTAGACGATGACGCTCCGCTATTGCGCCCTGACAAGGAAGGCCAGAAAGACAACCAGGCGTGGCACTGGGAAGTAGGCCAGAAAGAGGAGACCGAGAAGATATTTGCTGAAGCCGACGTAGTCGTAAAGGAGCAAATGCACATCCCTCGTATCCACGTGGCTTCCATTGAAACCTGCGGCATTGTAGCCGACTACGATAAGGTGCAAAACCACCTGACGACACACCTAACGACCCAGGCACCTCACGCCATCCGTACGGTGATCGCGTTGGTAGCGGGCCACGTTGGCCTGACGGAGGAGAAAATCCGCGTAATCGCCCACGACATCGGCGGTGGATTTGGTGGTAAGGTACCCGTATTTCCAGGTTACGTAATCGCTATTGCAGCTACTTTCCTGATTGGAAAGCCTGTAAAATGGATCGAAGACCGTTCGGACAACCTCACCAACTCGTTTGCACGTGACTACCACATCACCGCAGAGATGGCCGGTACCAAGGATGGTAAAATCCTGGCTTCGCGCATGAAAGTACTGGCTGACCATGGATACACGGACGGCGCGGCCAACCCTTCTAAGTTCCCCACGGGCATGTTCTCCATCGGTACCGGATCGTATGACTACAAGCATGCGTTCATGGAAGCCGATGCGATTTACACCAACAAGCCTCCGGGTGGTGTTGCCTACCGTTGTTCTTTCCGGGTAACGGAAGCGGTGCACGCCATCGAGCGGATTACCGACCGTTTTGCCCTGGAAATAGGCAAAGATCCGGCAGAACTTCGTTCAGAGAACTTCATTAAGAAAGAAGACTTCCCCTGGCAGTCGCCTACAGGCTGGGAGTACGATAGCGGTGACTACCAAGCCGGGCTGGATTTGGCCATGAAAACCGTTGAGTACGATAAGCTGCGGGTAGAGCAAAAAGCCAAGTGGAAAGAGGGCAAGCTGATGGGTATTGGCCTGTCTACTTTCACCGAGATTGTAGGTGCGGGTCCTTCTAAAGACTTCGACATCTTGGGTATCAAGATGTTTGATTCGGCAGAAATTCGCGTGCACCCTACGGGCAAAGCCATCGCCCGTTTCGGTACCAAGTCACAGGGCCAGGGCCACGAGACTACGTACGCGCAGATTATCGCGGAAGAGTTGGGGATTCCTTCTAAGGACATCCAGATTGAGGAAGGCGATACGGATCCCGCTCCTTACGGACTGGGTACGTACGCTTCGCGTTCTACGCCTACTGCGGGTGCGGCTGCGGCAATTGCAGCTCGCAAACTGCGCGACAAGGCAAAGAAAATTGCGGCCTACTTGCTAGAGGTAAGCGAGGACGACCTGGAATGGGAGCCCGGTAAGTGGTTCGTAAAAGGTGCTCCTGAGAAGGCCAAGACTATCCAAGAGCTGGTATTTGCCGCCTACACCAACCACCCTCAGGGTATGGAAGGTGGATTTGAGGCCACACATTACTACGATCCCCCCAACTTGACATTCCCTTCGGGTGCTTACATCTGTGTGGTGGACATCGATCCGGATACGTTCGAGATCAAAGTACGTCGCTTTGTAGCCATTGACGATGCGGGACACATCATCAACCCGATGGTGGCTCAAGGGCAGGTACACGGTGGCTTGACGCAAGGCATCGCCCCTGCGATGTACGAGGAAATCATCTACGATGAGGACGGCAACGCCCTCAACGGTACGCTGATGGACTACTTGGTACCTACGGCAGTAGAGTCGCCCAACTGGGAGACCGGACATACGGTAACCCCTTCACCTCACCACCCCATTGGTGCGAAAGGTATCGGCGAATCACCTACCGTAGGTGCTCCTCCTGCTATTGCCAATGCCATCATCGACGCCCTGCGTCCGTACGGCATTACTCACCTGGATATTCCCATTACGCCTTACAAAGTATTCAAAGCCTTGAAGGAAAAAGGAGTATTGGATAAAGATATCACCGGGTTCGAAGCCTAATCAAACAGTTCATTCACAGAATAGGTTGACATAGTACACGAGCCCCCTAGTGGGGCTCGTTTATGAGAATCTGTTCCAAAAAATACAGTCAACGTATGGAAGCGACCATCACAAAAAACTTTAGCATAGATGAGCCCATCGAAAAGGTGTGGGCTGGTATTAGCAACCCTCTCGAAATATCAGGTTGTGTACCCGGTGCTGAAATCACCGAGCAGGTAGACGA
Organism: Cytophagales bacterium; assembly: GCA_003454975.1. GTDB lineage: Bacteria > Bacteroidota > Bacteroidia > Cytophagales > Cyclobacteriaceae > DMST01. The sequence goes on from DMST01000206.1 coordinate 12,087, forward strand.
AAACAACTACAAAGGAAAAGTAGGCTTGAAGTTTGGCCCCGTTAAAGCCAAATACGATGGTCAGATTACGATTGAGCAGATGGACCACGACGCCCACACCATGACACTGGTGGGTAAAGGCTTGGACTCCAAAGGAAAAGGTTCTGCCGAAATGACCATGAACGGGGCGGTGGTTGCCGAGGGCGATGGTGCGAATGTGGACTTCAAAATGGTAGTAAACATTCAGGGTACCCTGGCTCAGTTTGGTGCTCGCCTGATCAATGACGTTTCCGCTCACCTGATGGATCAGTTCGTAGATAACTTCAAGAAGCTGCTGGCCGGAGAGGAATTCAATAACAACCTGAAAGCAGGTTCGGTAATGGGTGCTGCCGTGAAAGGTTTGTTCTCAAAGAAAAGCGACTAAGCCCCTGGCGGATGATTCCTGAGGTAAGCAAAATCATATCAGAATTTGACAACTTAGGTTACGTAGTAGAAGAAGAACTGGCAACGGTTCTTCTTCTTACGTTGAAGCTACAGAAGCCTTTGTTGCTAGAGGGCCCTCCGGGCGTGGGAAAGACCGAAGCCGCACACATCATTGCCTCGCACCTGCAAACCAACCTGATTCGGTTGCAGTGCTATGAGGGGCTGGACGTGCACCAGGCCATTTACGAATGGAACTACCAAAAGCAGCTGCTTAGTATCAAAATCAATGAGCAAAGCAGCCTTTCGGCGTCTGAAAAGGAAGCCCACATTTTCGGTGAGGACTACCTGATGAAGCGGCCGCTGCTGCAAGCCATTACGGCTACGGACAAAGCGCCTGTGCTGCTCATAGACGAAGTAGACCGCGCGGACGAGGAGTTTGAAGCCTTTCTGCTAGAATTGCTCTCCGATTTTCAAATCTCCATCCCTGAAATGGGCACGGTAAAGGCACCGCACCGTCCGGTGGTGATTCTGACCTCTAACCGCACCCGCGAGCTCAGCGATGCCCTAAAGCGCCGGTGCCTGTACCACTGGATCGACTACCCGAACTTCGAGAAGGAACTAAAAATCGTACAAAAGCGATTCCCTGTAATGAATGAGGACGTGGCGCTGACCTTGGTGAAGCTGGTAACGCACTTCCGCGAGCAAAACCTGCAAAAATCACCCGGTATTGCCGAAACACTCGATTGGTGCGATGGGCTATTGGCCTTGGGCATGGAGCGGTTTACACCCGAGTTCATAGAGAAGACCCTCGGTTGTATCCTAAAATCTGAAACCGACATACAGTCCGTAAAGGCGCAGAATCTGGAGCAGGTTCTAGAGGCTGTAGAAGCGTAATGGATTGACGAATGACGATTGCGGAATGACGATTGGATAACGCAGAAAAATACTGGCTACCTGAATTAGTAGGCTGGACATATCCGGCCAGCCGCAATAAAACATCGCCAATTGTCGAGAGAGAAAAGAATTATTGAAAGGATGAGTGATAGACCTATGAAGTGGAAGAAGTCGGTGATGTTTCGCCGATTGGTAGAAGGAGAAGGCGAGGCGGAAGAAAATCAGCACCGCCTGGCGGCCATCATTCAGATCACAACAGCAAATTAACTTGTTCGGACGTGACGTGCGCGCTAGCATCGCCTGTAGTCGTAATCCCATTCGTCAATCGTCATTCCGCAATCGTCAATTAACATGGCTTTAGCACATTTCAAACACTACCCTTCTTTCGATGAAGCACTCATCGGCTTCACCCGGTACTGCCGGGAGAATGAGTTGGGTATTGGGTTGAGCCATAGCCAAGAGGCGCTGCAAGCCGCTACTGCGGGTTTTGCGGGAGACGAAGGCACGCTTAAGTATACTCTAAAAGCGTTGTTCTGCACCTGCACCGAAGACCACGATACGTTCGACAAGTGCTTTCAGGTGTTTTGGGGTACGCGCAAGCATACGTACAACCACAAGATTCAGAACAAGAATACCTCTAACGTAGTCAAGCGAAGCAACAACTCGCTGGTAATGATGGGCTTCAAACCCCAAGGGGCGGAAACGCCCAAGGAGGAAGAGGAAGCCAAGAACGTGTCCGGGGCCAGCGCGGTGGAGTCCTTGAAGTTTACGGACTTCAGCAAGGTATCGGCCATCGACAGACAGGTGTTGGATGAGCTAGCCAACAAGCTACTCAAACAGCTCAACCACCGCCTCAAGCGCAAGTTGGAAAGCACCAAGCAAGGACAGATCGACATTCGGAAGACTATCCGAAATAACATGAGCAACGGCGATGCGCTCATCAAGTTGGCCCGCCGCGACCGCAAAATGGAACGCTACCGCATCATATTGCTATTGGACGTGAGCGGTAGTATGGACAAGTACTCCTTCTTTTTGCTTAAATTCATCTGGTCGCTGAAAAGCAATCTGAAACAGATCGAAGCTTTCGTGTTCAGTACCAAGCTGGTACGGATCACCGAATTCCTTCGGCAAGATCAACTAGACGAAACGCTATTTCAGATGAGCCAGAATGCCGACAACTGGTCGAGCGGAACCAAAATTGGCAAATGCTTCGAGGACTTTAACAACCTATACGCGAAGCGCATTCTCAACGGCAAAAGCATTACCATCGTGCTGAGCGATGGTCTGGACCACGGGCAGCCGGAGTTGCTGGCTCAGGAAACGCAAAAAATCCGGCTACGCACCAGCAAGCTGGTTTGGCTCAATCCCCTGAAGGGCACGCAAGGCTACGAGCCTACGGCCCGCGGCATGCAAGCCGCCCTGCCGTCGATTGATGAATTTCAGTCGGCGCACAACTTGCACAGTTTATTAGAACTCGAAAACATCTTAGCGAATGTTTAACGATACACTTCAAGACGAAATCAATGCGGCCCACGCCAAGGACGAAACCGTAGCCATCGCTATG
>DMST01000480.1:0-288 GCA_003454975.1 Cytophagales bacterium
TATCATGTGCTGCGGTACCCGCTGATGTATGTTGGGGAAGACCTCGCTGATGGTGTCGTACCGCTCCTTGGGGGTGCGGGCGTACAGGTTTTTGATCCGTTCGTCTTGGTAGATGAAATAGTATTCCGCCACCAGGCGGCCCATCTTTTGGCCATCCTGCATATTGGCATAGCCCCAATGAATGGCAGTGCGGGGAAGTACCACGGCCTCTACTTCCTCCAAGGCTTGGAGGGTTTGCACCGAGATGTCTTGCCGGATGAAGCTGCTGTAGTCGGCAATAAACTGATT
>DMST01000480.1:360-1845 GCA_003454975.1 Cytophagales bacterium
TTCTCCAGCGCAAAGTGGATGGTGTGTTCGGTGCCTTCCTGATCCGTGATGAGCACGCGCAGCAGCCCGCGGTTGATAAAGAAGATCTCGTTGGGCACAGCCCCGGGATGGGCCATAATTTCTTTTGGCGCAAAGGTTTTTACCACGGCGTTTTTCAGAAAGCCTTCCAGCTCCCGGTCAGTGACCGAGATCATTTGTCGCATGGTGTTTTTGAGCTGCTCCATAACTAGATAAGGTCAGGGAATGGAAAATGGTTTGGATTTTCCCTTCGCTTTTATCCTCCATCAACTCTCGTGTTTTACCGTCCCGACGGTATGGGTTGGCCGAACGATAGGGGGCGAGCACAAACTCCGAGACTTAATCCCTTCAACTAGAAAAGCTGCCTATTGGTATTTCCTCCAATTTTTATGGTCGGGTGTCGCAGCGGTAGGCTAGGGTCGTTATTTTTGGGTATGAAAAATTCCAACGTAGCCCCAACTGATTCTTCGACTAAAAGTATTTGGCGAGAGCTAGCCCTGGTCAATATTACTGAGCCTGCCACACAATTTCGTAAGTCCATCGGCGAATTTGTACGCCTTTGGCGCACCTCGGTGCAGAACTTTCTACATCCCGGTAAGCTGATATTTGAGGAGGTACCTGAGGGAAGGTACCTGGATCCGGTTCGGGCCTCCCGGGCTACCCTCAAGCTGCTGTTTGTGTTTATTGCCTTTCATGTTCTCTTCAAAATATCTGACTACAGCGAACCGCTGGTGCAGGTGGCGCAGGAGTTTTCGGCGTTGCTTATCTTCTTAGTAAGCATCTTGCTGGTAGTGGTCCTGTGTTACATCATCAATCTTTTGGGTGATTTTAAGCTGACAGGGACCAATACCACGGCGCATCTGTTCCTTTCGCAATTCAACCTCATCTACTTTGGGGCGGCCATTTTTACGGCCTTCAAGGTGTCGCCCATGACGGGGTTGTACATCCTGGTGCCGCTGAGTTGGGTGGTGATTGTGTATCACTTTGTTGCCTACCGCAAGTACCTAAAGTATCATACCTATGCGCTGGTGCTGGGGGCCGTAGCCATGATGGTCTTGATGACGATGATCTTAATCGTAGACCTGCTGGTTACTTCTTCTATCAATACCTTTCAGGAACTGGTGGATACGGTGTTCGAATTTGTACAGGGTTTAGTAGAGAGATATACTTGATGCCATAGCTATGAAAGCCTGGAAAGTACTGTTTTGGTGGGGGCTGTTGGCCGGTTGTCAGTCCGGTAAGAAGGTGGTGGTTCCTGAAGATTCACCAGTAGAGGAGGTAACTCCGGCTACCACCGAGCCACCGAAGGAAGTAGTAGCACCCAAGCCGCTACCGTGCCTCACGGTAGAAGGGGAGCCCGATTTAGGAACCCTTCTGCCCAATATTCCTGGCTCCATTTGGCGGACGATGATGCGGGAGGGCTCCGAATCTTTCCTCTATCGTGAACTGGAAAGGCTGGACCAAACG
>DMST01000480.1:1863-2763 GCA_003454975.1 Cytophagales bacterium
CCAAACTTCCATTTTTTGTGCGGAGATGGGCTACAGCAAGGGCCTGTGGTCTACCTTGCAGGGGCTCGCACAGCAGGCCTTTACCCAGCCGTATCCGGCTACAGAGAAGCGGCTGGACTTGATGCCTTACGTGTCCCAGGAGTTCTACAATATACCCCAAGGGGCGGCCCGTTGGATGGCTCGTTCGGTATTGGCACTGGATTCGGAGATGGCCCTGGGCGGTCGGTCACTGGAACAGCTGTACCAGCAACAGTTTCGGGATCACCTCCGGTTGTACTTTCTCGCGAAGCGACTATTTGAGGAGTATTCTGCTCAAGAGTTTTGGCTGACCCGGTATGCGATGTATTCACGAGAATATCAGGAGGACCCAGAGGAGCTGGGCCCCGAATTGGAGACCTGGGAATACCTGTGGTCCTTTGGCTGGGACCTGGAAGTGCCCGAGGATATGTTTGATTCTGGGTATGACTGGAAGTTCTATTTGGCCTCGTACGGAGCTTTTTGGATGCGCCGGAAGCTGGATGGGAGCTACCAAGAAGTGACCGAGGCCCTTGCCTCGGTGATGGCTGTGTACGATTCTGCTTGGCTTGCTGAGTGGCAACAGGCACCGCTTCCCGTTTGGGAAGTCACGGATGTAGATAGCGCAGCTTATACCGCTGCTACCTCCGTTCTAGGCACGGCTTGGGATACTACCCGCCCAGGTACGGAAGTGCTGCAAGAAAACAAGCGAGGGTTCAAAATTACCGCCACTGACGGCTCTCTCATCCGGCTAGACCATCCCGAAGGAAAAAAAGGCCCCATGCGCTACCAATGGGCAGGGTACCTGGCCTCGCATCAGGTGATGCACTTTGTGCAGTACGCTGAGGATGGAAAAGCGTTTCACTGGCTGGTACCGTTGCGGGT
>DMST01000480.1:2808-3443 GCA_003454975.1 Cytophagales bacterium
TGGGAGAGGTCTACCTCATGGCCGAAGCGGTATACGCTTTGGCCTGGTCGCCGGAGGGTACTACCGCGCTGGTGGGCACCCAAAGTAGCGGAGAGAGGGCCACCCAAGCCGTCCAGCTGGATCTACAGGGGGTGCCCTACACACGGCATACTTCCTATACGTTTTCGCCGGAGGCGATGGCGTGGGCTAACGAGGATGAGGTGCTATTGAAAACGGAGGGCTTTGATTCTTATTTGCGAATTGAGCTTGGGGGGATCATGAAAGAGTAAACCGTGGGATTGGAATAGCGCCGTTAATCTACCACAGGTTGCTCCATTTCAAGGAGTATTTCTCTTTCTGTAGGCTCCACCGTGCGGTGGTAAGTTCTCCAGTTTTTCGCTATGAGTGCGCAGCACTTCTACTGAAATTTAAGCCCGGTCAGCGAGGAGCGGAAGTACCTGCATCGGCTACGACTCTGCGGTATGCCGGTCATGATCCCAAACCTAAAAAACGTCAGTCACATTCAGATCTTCCCAGCCAGTTGGCTTGTAGGGTAATGCTTGCGGAAAGCAAAAAAAGCCGGAGGCTGGGCCCCCGGCTTGCGGTTTAGATTTGAGGTTGATCTATTGCCCGATCGTCAGGACGTCCTGAGTCTC
>DMST01000480.1:3497-4148 GCA_003454975.1 Cytophagales bacterium
GCCGGTGTTTTCCACGTCTACCCGGAAACGGTGGTAGATGGGGTTGCCATCGGCGTCTGCTACGGAGAGGTCGCCGGAGCCCAGGCTGGTACTGGATAAGTCGACCGATACGGAAGGGTCGCGCACGATGACCTCGTAGATTTTCTCCCAGTTGCCGGAGCTAAGCTGCTTGTAGAGTAAGTAGCGGCCGTTGTGGGAGGTTTTGTCCCAGCTGAGCGATACGTTGGTGAGGGTAGGGTTGCTACCCGACGCGGTATAGCTGAGTTCCGGGGCATCCGGTACGGTCACTTCTACCAGGTTGCTCATCAGGATCTTGCTGGGCTCACTGGCTACGTAGTCTGTGACCACCTGCTGGTTCTTATCGGCGTATTCAATTTCTCGCATGACCACAATACGGTAGTACAAGGGCTCGCCGAAGGGGATGTACGAAAGATCAGAAAAGTCATCGCTGATCTGCCATAGGTTAGCGTCCAGCTGGCCGTCGGCCTCCAGGTCTACCGTTTCTACCAGATCCATCATGCGGGTGCTGAGCGCCTTGGTAGGGTCCAGGGTACGGTAGAGGCATACCTGCTTGATGCGGTCTACGGGGGCGTAGCGGTTGATCTCGAAGTCTACCCGATAGTTGGTGCCGCTAACGGGATCAAAGAGTAC
>DMST01000344.1:0-7303 GCA_003454975.1 Cytophagales bacterium
TTGAGGAGGTAGTGGTGGCTTTTGAGCCGGGCCGCGGCTACGCCTGGGACGAACGCCAGCACGAAGCCCACCGGCTGCACTACAACGTGATGTACACGGTAGCGAATGGGGATAGCACTATCATACCTGTGCCCTGGATGGCGACCAACGAGCTGCAATCTGCTCCCCTCATTGCGAAACTGGTGAGCCAGGCGGTACCGCAGGACAGTGTGAAGTTTATGGCCGGGGGAGAAGAGCTGCAAGCCAACTGGCAAGGAGACCGCTGGTTCATTAGCCTGCCCCAGGTGGCAGCGGGCACGCAGCTGTTCGTAAAGGCCTACCACGCCGGTACGGGCCAAACGCTGGGCCGGGTAGACATAGCGGGATACACTCCACTGGAGAAAACGCTACACTTGGTGGCCGTAGGGGACACGGAGGTCCGTGAACTGGATGCCTCTGCTATTAAAGCTTATCTGGACGAGACCTTTCAGGCGGTGTTTACTACGTGGACGGTGCAGGTACGAGACGCCCCGCTAACGGTGGAGGGGTACGAGGGCACGCTGGCGGACGACGTAGACGAGGATAGTCGCTACAGCGAAATGATGGAAGAGGTTATTCGGACGTTTCAGGAAGCTGAACCGGACTACAGCGGAGATGACCTCTATATGTTTGTGGTGAACGAATCGGAATCGGGCAAATCAGGCTACATGCCCCGGCGCCACCAGTTTGGGTTTGTGTACCGCGAGGGTAACGCCGCCCCGAACCTCCGAACCCTGGCGCACGAGCTGGGCCACGGGGCGTTCCGCTTGCAGCATACCTGGGAGCGCTACCCCAGTGTAACGAAAGGCAGCACCGACAACCTGATGGACTACGGCACGGCCCGCGTGCTGCACAAGCACCAGTGGGACCTGATCCAAGACCCGCCCACGGTACTGGGCTTCCTGGAGAGCGAGGAGGAGGCGAGTGAGGAAGGTAATAATGCCAACGCATTCTTTCCTCAATATGAATACCTATCCGGGTTTTCACTCGTACCTGGTAAATTTGATGATTGGGTAGCACCCCAGACGCAATACCATTTTATTACCCCAAATGGAAATTTAATTACGCTACCTAAAAAGGTACAAGATGTAACATTTGACAAACACGGAGCTCTATTTGCATTTACTCTCAACGAAAGCAATGGACCAGAACGATACATAGGCGGTAGATGGAGTACAGGATCATTAGCGGGAAGGTTCTTAGGATATATCAAGGAGACCGGGGTGCAAAAACCAGAAGATGTTCGATATCCTGATAACCGATCAGTAGGGGTAGCAAAGAATAATACCGAAGTGACTGTTCATATGGGATATACGGAATCTGTCTCTTTGGATTGTTACGTCAATCTGTTTTCTGGTACTGCCAAAACAAGTATTGTCAACCAAAATTTAACCGAACACCCCTATTACTACCCGAGCAAGGCAGGAATAAACCTTTCAGGAATCGAGAGTCGGTTGGTTGCTCACAATGGTACAATCGGAAGCAAGAGACCTGATTATTTTGAGAGATACCTGGAAACACCCATTTCGGTTGAGTCCCCTGGTGCCTGTGCAACCTGTGCTAAGGGGAGAGAATTTTATAAGAACTATCAATCCTATGCTACTGAACCTCATAAATGGGCTATTCTATTGAAAATAGCGGATTTGATTTGCCAAAATGAGGGTACAGCTACACAAATTGAGGTGCTTCAAGCAACCATGACTCGTCAATTGGATGAGAGACTTAGCAACCGTTATTTTCTTGGTGTTAAACCCGAATTGCGATATGCACTAATTGAAAAATTCTGGCGAAGAAAGGATGCTTGGACTTTATATTTTAAGTGGCTTAAGGAGGTAGAAAGTAAGGTGGAAAGCCAAGAGAACTTACTATTCTCAGGCGATGTGAAGAAGGAAGATTTTTTAGAAGCCATCTTTTATTTACATCAGGAATATTTCAACCAACTGGAGGATAAAAGCATTGAGGCATTATTAAAAACTTTATTCCGGTTTGGAACAATTCGAAATGAAAGAAGTCTGCTTGATGACCTACTTAAGGTTTCTCAAGGGAAGTATAAATACAACGATTACCTGAAAAAGTTGCTCACTGGTATGAGCACAGATTATTTTAATAAATTCCTGGCAAGAATTTATCAAGGAGACATTCCCGAATTTAATAAAATTAAACACGAAGTTCTGACGGGAATGCTGGTGGCCATGGGGTCAGAAAACCTTCAACGGATCAAGAGTACGCAGCGGGAAAAAATACTGCTTGCGCTCATCCAGGAGAAAGTAAGAAGGAGAAAGGACGGGGCATTTAACATCAGTTTGAGTACCTACGACAATAATGTACTTTATTTCACGAGTAATTTTGCCCGTGATTACGTGCAGAGTATCATCAACTTACTGGATGTCCCCAATGATCAGGCTGCCACAATGATGGATCTGCTCATTAGCAACATTTGGCAGGTAGATGGTAAATATTTGATGCATTATTATGCAATACTCAATGATTCCAATATTCCTCTCTTTACAAACGGTACTAATTTCACAGATGCATTTAAGGCTATTATTGAGCTTTCTAAGCGAGGAGTATTACATAAACAGGCTGTCGGCGAAACCATTGATATTGCTACTCTGCTCACTTGGGATGTTAAAAATACAGATTGGATTATTGTTAATTCGGTAAGAAACCGAAACTCCTGGTCGGCAAGGATGGACATGGATGACTTTGGTGTCACCGTGACAGATGTGGTAGATATACCTGAGCAAGGGCAACAATTTGTAAAGCCTCTACAGCGAGTCAATCCATTTACACTAGTAGGACTTTTTGTAATTAATGATGTAAGCCCGTTAGGTCAGGGGTGTAACGATGGCAGAGTAGGACGAGAAATATCCTACCCCATTAAGGACGAATTTGGTCAACCTGCGGGTAGTGTGGTGTTTGCTGAAAAAACCTCACCTATGTGCGGTGAGGTTACTCCCGTACCTGCCATCCTGCTGTATTATTTGGCAGAAAAAGAAAATACAGCCTACAATACCAATATGGTGATGAATCCTATCAATGTAGTTGCTACTGTAGCCACTTTTGGTGAGGCAGGGTTTATCATGAATGCTACTTCCAAATTAGGAGCAGCCTTGTCTTTCGGGCAGTACGTCACCATGATGGATGCCACTGTTACTAGCCTATCTATTTTATCAAAGACCTATACCCAATTGACCGGTGAACAGCCTCATTCAGTAATTGCAAGTTCACTCAATACCATAGGTACACTGTTTCTAGCCAATACACTCAAGGGCTGGATTAGTCTTGGCGTTGCCAAATCCGTGGCAGCTGTCAAATCAGCGAGGTACGGTAGTAGGGTTAAACTGCTACAAGAGCTTGGGCTGAATGTTACTCATAAAGGAAAAATGCCTACCGAGGCTCAACTGAAGGAGTTTTTGGATGATGCTGTCGAAAAAATAAAAAATCAAGGGGGTACTGCTTGGGAAGAATACAACAAGGTGTTGAAGCAAATGGAAAAGCGGGGGGGATTAGATAATATTGTTAACATGGTTAGGACAAACTTGGACCCAAGCCATGCCAATTATTTGACCGCAAGAAAGTTAAGATTTGCAGAAAGATACCAGCCTCAAATTCAAAAATCTCCTGGCTTTGACGCCTGGTTCTCCACCTATGTAGACGTTAAGCTATTGGAGAAAATAGAGGCAATGCCTCATCAGGATATCCTTGTCTTTATTGATGATTTTTCCTCTCTAAAGTCCAAGTTTGAGGCTTTCAAACTAAATAATTCAAGCGTAGACCTAAGCTTTAAACAATGGCTTGATAGAAACCTTGATGGATGGAATGCGGCCATGGATTTGCCGCCAAATATTCGTTTAGATATTGAGGTAATTCAGAAAGTCCAAAATGTTTTTCAAGATTTTGTTTTTAATGGCCGATCAGGGGCAGAAGCATGGAGAGCAGCAGTGAATACCTTCGATATAGATGGTGTCGAACTTAACTTAATCCTAAATCAAATTAATAATTTCAAAGATTATAATTTCCCTGAAACCAAAGCGACCTTTGTAAAAGTAGGCGGTAGAGTACGAGCTGCAATGGCTCAAAAAAATGGCGTCTTCGCCACGGTAAAGCGAGACGGTAGCCTGGAATTCACTCGAATAATTTTCCAAGATGGCCAGACGGTATATTCAAACAATGGCTTGAAACTGGTTAAGGATTCTGATGGAAACTTTGGAGTCTTATTGGAGAGTATTACCACATCTAACATTTCTCAAGTAGCCGTTTACGGACCATGGTATGATAATCTTTCGCCGGTTAAACAGATGGTCCTTCAAAATGATATTAACCTTCTACATAATGTAATCGATGCTTATCCAATTGTTCGGGCTTATGCTGACAGTAAAGGAGTTTCCAATTTTGACGATTGGTTGTTCGGCTTAATTAAAGATTGGAAAGAGATTCCCAAAATAGACGGTTCTTATCTTCCCTTTGTGGATCACCTACCCCTTTTAGAAACTATTGGGCCTCGCTTTACCTATCGGATCCATACAGGAGAGCAAGCCTTCAAGGACTTATTTTCAGAAAGCAAATTCACCAAGGATGAATTAGATTTATTTTTAAGTAGGCTGAGGAAAATAGAAACGGACTACCCAGGCACTTTGTATACTTTAAGGATAAGGGATGTTGGAATAAATGAAACTCCACTTTATCTGACGCCAGATAATAAGGGTGTCTTTTTAGAAATAGATGGCGACTTTATATTTAGTAATATTACTGCTGAGGGGAATGCCATAGCTCAGTACAAGGGGCTTTGGTTGGTGGATAAAGGTGCTGAAGGATTGAAGCTCCTCAATCGAGGAATTAGACCAGACCAATTACAATACCTCGATGAATTTAAAGGATTCGTAACAGGAAGTAACAAGGACGATTTTATAAAGGCTTTTGAAGAGCTAGGAGATGGTATATCAGACTTTATCTGGGACTATCGTAAGATGAAAGCCTTTGGCTTTGAAGGACTCACCCCTAACCATGTACGGGCTTGGAAAGCGCTTGAGTCAAACCCAAAGCTTAGAAGCATTAGGATGAATGTGGATCGGCTTGCAAAAGTGGTCGATTACTTTGAATACGGTGGAGCCAAGGGATTTGAGGGACTTAAGAAATTTTTGGACCCAAGCCGCACAAACCTAAGAAGACAAAGATTTATTGATAATCTGGATGGAGCTTTAAAAGAACTTACCATTTCAGATCCAGGGTTGGTGTTCTCAGGCATCAACAAGGGGGACGTTATAATTCGCGGTCCTGACGGACAAGAAGTAGCACGGTTCGTTGATGGAGATTGGAAGCTGAGTAACATCACCAATCAAGGCGATGTAATTGCTAGCACAAAGAATTTTCAAATTGTAAAATCAGGGAATAGTCTCGGATGTAAAGTTACTTGGAGATGGACTAATGATGTAGAAGCCTTACCTGCCGATCTTCAAGCAAATATTGCTAAGTGGTTTCAAGAAGGGCTCGATCCACTTGCCATTGACAATGCTTTTAATCGGCTTCAAACAGCAAGGGAGAAACAAGGGCTATATATTGCATTAATAAAAGCCAAGGGTCCACTGCATCGCAGAGTATTGGTCAATGATCGAGTGCAAGACATTCCTGGTGTGGTACAGGGACCCTACGTAGCCCCAGGTCCTTGGGGGCAAAACCCGGGGAATAATGTACCTGCTTTCCACAACGGAACCAGAATAGACTCCAAATATGATTTGCCCTCTGGTAATGTACCCACTTTTACCTCGGCCACACTGGAGCTAATTCCTGCTGGTACAGAATTGTACCGAGTTTTTGGTGGCAGTAATTCTTACCCTACGGGTGGTTATTGGACCAAAGTGAAGCCTCAGAACTTAGAAGAAGTGATTGGTGGGACCGCTGTGCAACCTGCATGGAATGACTATTCTCAGTTAGCCACTTATACAGTGCCACAAGGCGGAATGTATGTTTGGGTAGGTGATGCAGCGCCACAACCCATTGCAGGGCCTGGAAATACTTTTTATAATATATATTTGAACAATTATCACCTACCAGGCGGTGGACAACAAGTCTTTATGCCAGAAGCTTACCGAGATTACAATGACCCTCAAGTTATGGCTCGAATTACCATTGTAAATGTGACATGGCCTTAGAACAAGAGGAACTGCTGCTGAAGTTGGAGGCACTTCAAGCATTGATTGAGCAACTTAGGAAGCATCTTTTGCAATTACCTGACAATGAATCACTTAATTTTTGGATTGGGGAGGTTACAGGCCTGCTAAAGCATATGGAAATGAGCGATATTCCAGGATTCCGGACTGGGAAACCAGATCAAGCCCTCCGTACCTTAAGCCCTATGCAACCCATGCAAAGTTTGGAAATCCGGTTTTCCGAAATTGAACAAGGTTTTTATTCACTATATCCAAACAAGGCATTTGAAAATAGAACTAAAGAACTTTTTAAAGGAATAGGAATGCTGAATGGGGAGCTTATTGGGCTTTATATTCAGATGAGAAGTGAAAGGGGTTGAAAAGAACAACTTTGCGCAGCTTGTATAATATCCTAATCCCTCCCGATGCGGCTGCCATCTTGGATCCAATCACTACCAGGCCTTTGTAAAGTTACACCTGATGTATGGCACATTACCATTCAAACCGACATCGCCCTTCAATAGACCCGGCCTTTTATTGATTGGATGTCTTTCTCATTTCTTAACTGTTGCCCAAGCTTTACCAGCCCAGCCCTGTTGATCACCATCACTATTGCCTCTACGCATTTTCACCATAGAACACCAAGTAAACCGTAGTTAATTGTAATGAATTTCACTAGGGTGTAGAAGGAAAGTTGGCTTTCGTCTTGTTTCTCAGATGAATGTTCTGAGAGTGGGAAATTTTCCCTTACAGAATTCCCAACCACTTGCCGCTATTTTCGCAAAAATTTCAAAACAGGGGGGTAAAGCATCGCCTGAAACCGTTATTGATGTAATTCTTTCAACGAAAGGTTTAAAATCTGGCCTAATTTTTTGAAAAGTGGTCATTACGGTGTGAAATTGGCATCACCAAAAATCAATTATCAATAATACTTTTTCATCATGACCGTCTCAAAGTCCCCTCGGAGGGTGGTCGTGGTAGGCAACGGTATGGTAGGCTTCAAGTTCTGCGAGAAGCTCCGTACCCTAGATCCTGACCGCCATTTTCAGATTACAGTATTGGGCGAAGAGCCCCGCCCGGCGTACGACCGCGTACACCTAAGCGAGTACTTTTCCGGCAAATCTGCCGAGGACCTG
>DMST01000344.1:7356-7626 GCA_003454975.1 Cytophagales bacterium
GACCTGTCTATGGCTCCGCAGGACTGGTATGCCCAGCAGGACATCGACCTGCAGCTGGGTACGCTGGTCACCCAAATAGATCGACAGCAACGGACCGTGACGACCCAGTTGGGCCAGCAAGTCCAATACGACTATCTGGTGCTAGCCACCGGTTCTGCCCCGTTCGTTCCGCCCATTCCAGGGGTAGAAAAGGACGGGGTTTTTGTTTATAGGACCCTGGAGGATCTGGAGGCCATCGAGGCCTTTGGTAAGAAGGTAAGCTCGGCCGCC
>DMST01000127.1:0-8043 GCA_003454975.1 Cytophagales bacterium
AGATTTCTTTCTAGCCATGGTGGACCAAGGTGCCAAGGCCAAGGCCGCCTCTAACTGGCTGATGGGCCCGGTAAAAGGCTACTTAAATGACCAAGGAACAGAAATTGAAAATTTCCCCTTGCGTCCGGAACAGTTAGCCGACCTGATCCGGTTAGTAGAAGCGGGAACCGTGGGGCATACGGTAGCCGCTCAACAACTGTTTCCGCTACTGTTGCAACAGCCAAGCCAAACAGCGGAGGCCTTGGCAAAGGCTGAAGGCTTAGTACAAACGAAAGATTCGGGAGCCATCGAAACGGCCATTGAAGAGGTATTGGCGACATTCCCAGAAAAAATCAAGGCCTACCAAAAGGGAAAGAAGGGCTTGTTGGGTATGTTTATGGGAGAAGTAATGAAACGCACGCAGGGCAAGGCAGATCCACAACTGACAAAGCAACTGCTACAAGATAAATTAGACAAGAAATGAGACTCGCTTTATCACTCACCTGTATTCTCGGGGTCAGCATCATGATGGCCTGCGGAGAAAGCAAAGGGCAGGAAAGCCCCAGCTCGACCAACGAAACGGCCTCCCCTGCTAGCCAGGCGGAACCCATTAGCATATTTGGCACCGTACAACAGCCCTTGGAAGGTACGCCGATCACCCTGACGCAGTTCGAGAACAACGCCCAGGTGGCCACTTTCGATCTGGCACTGGATGCCAACGGTCATTTTGCCCATTCCGTTTCCCTGGACAAGCCCACTGTGTTCCAGCTAAACGTGCAGAATGTACAGCGGATCCTGCTGGTGCTGCATGATGAGGACATCGAGATCACCGTGGACGGCCAGAACCCGGGGGCTCCCTGGAGTACTGAGGGCTCATCAGATACTGATTATCTGGAAGCCATCTTCGCCCTGAACAGCGAAAAGCAACGCGCTGAAGGCCAACTAAACGAAGAGTTTATGACGGCACGCAACGCGGGTGACCAGCAGACGATGATCGATATACAAAACCGCGCCATGGCTTTGCAGGCCAACCTGAGCACTTCTATGGTTGAGCTGATGAAAGAGCGGGGTGTTTCTCTGGCCGCTCTGCAAGGAGTACAGTTTGTAGACGAGCGGGCCAACATAGACTTCCTGACTACCTTCTCGCAAGAAATGGCCGCAGCTCTGCCCAACGATCCCATGACCCAAGCCTGGGTCGAAAGGATTCAGATCATAAAGGCCACCTCCGTAGGCGGCTTGGCGCCTGATTTGAAATACACCACGCCTACCGGCGAATCCCTGGCCCTCTCTGAGCTACGGGGTAACTATGTGTTGATTGACTTCTGGGCTAGCTGGTGCAAGCCCTGCAGGGCAGAAAACCCCAACGTGGTAGCCGCCTATGAAGCTTACAAAGATCAAGGATTCACGGTACTGGGCGTATCGTTAGATCAGGATGGCAACAAATGGGTACGTGCCATAGAAGATGACCGACTGGTGTGGAATCACATTTCAGACCTGAAAGGCTGGCGGAGCGATGCCGCTGCTACCTACGCAGTCACCTCTATTCCGGCCAACTATCTGGTAGACCCAGAAGGCAAAATCATTGCAACCGAACTGCGTGGAGCAGCCCTACACCGAAAGCTACAAGAAGTATTTAGCGAGGACAAAGGTTAAGCCTTACCGCTCTCAAAGATTCATGAGCCCGCTACACATCGGTAGCGGGCTTTTTTTGTCTATAACCAGGGGTCAATATTTAGACCGAAATTTACTCATATTAAGCATATTTATTCATTAATGTAATATAACATTTACGTTGAGGCTGACTGTGGATGAATAAAATATCTTTATCCTGGTCTTGTACTTTTTAAACAGTATCTACAACGGAGGTATTCATTATTCCCTCAAAAAATGAAAAACTACCCTCCTGCCTTGTTGGGGTTCAACTCCACAAATTGGTATAAACATTAAACAATAATTTTTTAGTAATACGCTAAAATTCGATTAGTAAGGCGTCTTATCTGATCCAATCTTTCAAGGTATAAGTCTGTAAAATCCGAGATATATTTTAGACTAATTCTAGGCATTTAATTGATATAATGCAATAATTAGATTATTTCAAAAACAACATTTTTACCTCACTTTATTACAAAAAACCAATTATAATTAATCATTTATGTGGATAAACTGTGGATAAATAAAACTTTATTGACATTTGTTCAGGTGCAATCGATTGTCAAATTTGAGACACCATATTTGCAAAGTACCAAACCATAAACCCTACTTTTTTACATTTTGATCAACGTCGCGCTAAAATTTTTACGAGACGAGCTGAACCAATACCTACAAAAGCGAAAGCCCTCGTCTACCCACAAGGTGGAGTTTACCTACTTGACCAAAAACGATGGACAAGGAGCAGACTTCAAACTGGGTATGTCGTTGGTCAATATGGAAGAAGAACGCAAAGTCAAAGATCAATCCTTCTATAAAGAATCGCCGGCAGGCCAACCCATTCGGGTACATCCGGAAGTAAAAATCAATTTATACGTATTATTTACAGTAAAAGACGAAGATCAATATGAGCAGGCATTAGAGTACCTCAGCCTGATCGTTCAGTTCTTTCAAGCAAATCCTTATTTCAACGGACAAACGCATCCTACCCTGGATGCCAGTATCCAGAAATTGATTGCTGAACTATACACACTTTCTTTCGAACAACAGAACAACCTGTGGGGCTCGCTGAGCACCCGATATCTGCCTTCGGCATTGTATAAAATCCGTTTGGTGGCGGTGCAAGAGGTCAACGAACTCGACATTGCTCCCTCGCTGGATGCTTCATCTATTAATCTGGGCGCGAACTGATGAGCAAGAACTACCATTCAGCAGTTCGCTTCACGGCTCTACATGAGTTTTACACCCAGGAGCAAGGGTACTGCCCAGACCTGGAGATACTAGCCGGTCCTGAGACTAAGCGCTGGCTGGCCCGCCATCGGTGTCTGCTTCGGCAGCAACCCTACGGAATAGCGCTGCTGCAAACGCGCAACGTAACTGATGAAGAGAGTAACCCGCCTACCACAACGCCATTAATTGCTTGGGACGAACCGTTCCGCGTCTCGTTCTACGCCCGGGTTACCCAACCAAGATTTTGGGCAGCTACTGAGCTACCCAGCCGCAACGTGCGCAAGCAACTGTTCTACTACACCAATGCGGACGTGACCGCTGACGATGGAGGCACGAAACTCAATGCTACCCTAGTGGATGCTGCGCGGTTGCCCATGCCTTATCGGATTGTGAGCACCCAAACCCAAGAGATCGCCCAACTGACTGCCCAATTGCAACTATTCCCGAAAGGGAAGGAAAGCGCCCCGCCTCTCTGGAAAGGGCGTTGGAAGATAAACGGGCTCACCGAACGCGAAGATGGTGGTACGGTGTACGATCATCAGTTTGAGGGGGAGCTACCCGCTCTGGATATAGAACCTGGCCTGTATACACTGCGCCAAACGGTACTGGGTTCGGAGACGGATCGCACCTTGTTTCTGGATGCAGACCTGCCCAACCCGATGCCGCTGGCAGTAGTGTTGCTGCAACATAACCCTGGCGAAAGCCCGGAGCTAAACGCGGATGAAAGTCCGGAGTTCCAACTTCGGTTCGCTAACCGCAAACTGGCTTGGAGGTACCGGGTTCAGCTTCCGAGTGACTGGAATCCGGGGGTTTTTCTCACCATCGTGGACAAGAAGGTGGAGAACCCCAACCCACAAAGCCCTTACCCGACGGCCTATTTCAAAACCAACCCCGAGCTGGCCAACTACGCTCCGGGCAATGTAATAGAGCTAACGTCGGTAGACAATGATAACAACCCCCTGCTGCTGCCGATGCTGGATGTACCCAATGCAGACCTGAAGCTTTACAGCGTGGGGCCGCCTCCGGGCAATATTCCGGTACTTCCGGGAGACAACGAGGTAGGGCAACCTGCCGGTAATGACATGCAGCTGGGCAATTCGAACCCCGGCAACGGTGCGAGCCTCGGCTCGAGTGGCAATGAGGAAGAACTCTTCCAAGTTCCCAACCCATCCCTTTCGCAACCTGACCCTGTGATGTACCTATCTCTGAAATAAGACTTTTCAAACACCCCCCTGCTTATGGCAACGTACAAAACCCCTGATGTTTACGTGGAGGAAATCTCCAAGCTACCCGCCTCGGTAGCCCAGGTAGAGACCGCCATTCCGGCGTTCATCGGATACACCGAACGCAATACCTTCGCCGGAAAGAGCTACGAAAACAAACCTACTAAGATCACCTCGCTGGTAGAATTTGAAGAAATCTACGGCGGCGCTCCTCCCATTGCTCCTACCGTTACCCTCAACTCGGTAACCAATGCAGTGGAAGAAGTGGATTTGGGAAGCAATACTTTCTATTTGTACGATAGCCTGCGTTTGTTCTTTGACAACGGAGGGGGTAAGTGCTACATCGTAAGTGTAGGCACCTACGCGGGTTCCATTGGTATCGGGGAGATCTTGGTGGGCCTCAATGCGCTGAAAAGAGAAGACGAGCCTACCATGCTCATCAGCCCGGACGCCGCTACGCTAAGCCCTACGGACTTAGCCTCCTTCCAGCAGCAAGCACTCAAGCAAGCCGCTGAGCTGATGGACCGGATTGTGGTTATGGACCTAAACAACAGCGGAGACCACGATGCAGACGTGCAAAACTTCCGCGACAAGGTGGGTATCAACAGTTTGAAATATGGGGCTGCCTATACTCCTTGGTTGAATACCGCCTACCCTAAAGTGGTCAAGTACCGCTCACTGACGCTGAAGAAGGGCTCCTCTACCCTCAGCTTCCGAAACCTTACTAAGGATGCGGGCATTCGGGATTACATTGATAACCTGCTGGCACCCAGTGTAGCGGCTGTAAGTGGTATAACTACGGCTATCACCGACAAAGCCTTACTCAAAGGTGCTGAGGATTCTATCCAAAGTAATTTCATTGCTCTGGTAGAAGCGGTTGAAGACGCAATTGTCTCGAATAACGGGCAGGATATGAGCGACGCCATTACGCCCCTACTCAAGCTGAACCACGACATTTTGGATGCCATCAAAATTTATTTTGAAGGATTACCTGATCCGGGAGCAGATCCTTCTGCCACCAAATATTCGTTTAAGCTAAAAACAGACTTGGACGTACTGGGGACGGACAATGACCTCAGAACCTTGGGACAAAAGCACGCGGATGTGGTGAGTTCCTTGAAAACCAATGATGTGTGGAGCGATAACGCATTCAATATCGACCCCACCGCCAATTCTTTCGGGACTACGGCCTTCAAAAACCGGATAGAGCTCATATTCAAAAATCCGGCCCTGACCATCAATGCCAATGGCGAACCGGCGGTAATAGCTGCCTATAAAGCGCTCAATTCGGACGTAGCGGTAACCGAAAATGCCCTGGAAGCGGCCAAGGAAATCTATACCGCCCTCATCAATTGGCTGAATGACATCACCAATGCAGCGATGAGCTACGAAGAGACTTTCGACGCCGGGTTGTCGGAAATCTCAGGGGCCTATAAGTCTATCCTGGCCGAAGTAGGCAAGGCACTGAATGACTGCCCACCTAGCGGTGCAATAGCGGGCATCATGGCCCTAGTAGACGAAACCCGCGGGGTTTGGAAGGCGCCTGCCAACGTGAGCATCTCATCGGTAATCAACCCGATTGTTCCCATCAACAGCAAGGAGCAGGAAGACCTGAACGTAGACGTGAATGCCGGTAAGTCGGTGAATGCGATCCGTTCTTTCACCGGAAAAGGCACACTGGTATGGGGCGCTCGTACCCTGGCCGGAAATGATAACGAATGGCGGTACGTATCCGTGCGTCGCTTCTATAACATGGTAGAAGAGTCGGTGAAAAAATCGACCTTCTGGGCAGTATTTGAGCCCAATGATGCCAACACGTGGGTACGTGTACGGGCCATGATTGAGAACTACCTGACTACCCTGTGGCGCCAAGGCGCACTCGCCGGAGCTGCTCCTCAGGATGCCTTCTTTGTGAACGTAGGGTTGGGCACCACCATGACCTCGCTGGATATTCTGGAAGGTCGGATGAACGTGGAAATTGGTATGGCCGTAGTTCGCCCTGCGGAATTCATCATCTTGAAGTTCTCGCATAAACTACAAGAGGCCTAATTCCTAACTCCCTTATTATCAAAACCTTAAAAGAGAAAAATCATGGCTAGTCAATATCCAGTAACCGCCTACCACTTTACCGTTGACTGGGGCGGCGCTTCTGCAAGCTTCACCGAAGTAGCGGGCCTGAAGCACGAAACCGAACTGATAGAATACCGCACGGGTGATATGCCCGAGTACAGCAAGATCAAAATGCCCGGTATGGTGAAGTTTGGCAACATCACCCTGAAGCGGGGCATCATTGAGGGAGACAACGAATTCTTCGATTGGCTGTACGCTACCAAGAAGAATAAACCCGAGCGGCGTGACATCACCATCAGCTTGCTGAACGAGGAGCACGCTCCTGTGGTAACCTGGAAGGTGAAGAACTGCTTCGCGCTGAACGTGGAGAGCCCTGGCATGAAAGCCGACGGCAACGAGGTGGCCATTGAGTCCATCGAGATTGCCCACGAAGGATTCACCGTGAGCATGTAAGGCCACTATGGATTGGGAACGGCTTTATCCCCACGTTGGCTTTCACTTCAAGGTAGAGGTAACGGGCTTTTCTGATCAGGTAGACATTGGGTTTCAGGAAGTAACCGGGCTTTCCGTGAAAATGGAAACCGAGGACGTGAACGAAGGCGGCGAGAATCGCTTCGTGCACAAACTTCCTACCCGAATGACCTACAGTGAGCTCTCGCTAAAGCGAGGCATGATCAGCGCTAGCTCCAGCCTTACCGATTGGGTTCGCAAGTCCATCACACAATTTGAGGACATCGAACCCAAGGACATCCTCATCTCACTGCTAGACGAGGAGCACCAACCGCTAGCCACGTGGAATATCATTAGGGCCATTCCCACCAATTGGCAAATCTCAGACCTGAAGGCGGAAGACAACGCCATCATGGTAGAGTCGATCAATCTGGTATACACCTACTTCGAATACAACCCCAATCCCTGATAGCCCATGGCCATCTTGATCAAAGAACTGGTAGTGCGGGTAAACATACGCGATGAAGCCGGACAAGACGGCGGCACCTCGTTGAGTGCCCAGGACCGGAAGTTTCTGGTAAAAGAAACGGCTGATCTGGTAATGGAGCTATTGCGCGAACGTGAAGAGCGATAAGCATGAGTAGCGAAAAGGGCGAACTGGAAAAACTGCGGCTGGAAGACGCGGACGATTCAGGCGTTTTCTACGACGTACTGTTCAACCCCGAGAACTACACGGAATCGGTGGAGATCAAGTACGATCTGGAACAAGCGTCTGGCACCTCGGGTACCAGCCTAACGTTCGAGAAGATCACTCCGGGCGAATACACCCTCAATCTGGTGTTTGATAGCACGGGCATGGCCAAGGCGATTCTGGGTTCAGACCCAGGTTCTGTGGCCGATCAGATCGCGAAGTTCAAAAAAGTAACCCTGGACTACAAGGGTGATACGCACATGCCGCCGGAAGTGAAACTTTCGTGGGGTACGTGGATATTCACCGGACGGCTTATCAAACTGGAAGTGAAGTACGAGATCTTCAGACCGGGTGGAACCCCCATCCGGGCCAAGGGTACGGCGGTGTTCAAGGCCAACATAGAAGATGAACTGCGAGCGGCCCAGGAAAACAAAAGCTCGCCGGACCTCACGCACATTCGCACGGTACAGGCCGGGGATACCCTGCCCCTGATGTGTCACCGCATTTATGGGGATAGCGGGTACTACATGAAGGTAGCGGAAGCCAACCAGATCAACGATTTCAGGAATCTGACCCCAGGACAGAAAATCTATTTTCCACCCTTAGCCAAAACGACCGAAGCATCCAATGCCTGAGTCTACGCCCATTAGCTTTTTGGTTTTGGTAGACGGTACTGAGGTACCGGGCGCGCTGCAAGTGTATGCCGCCACAGTGCTGAAGGAAGCCAACAAAATCCCGACGGCCAAGGTGACC
>DMST01000127.1:8062-8823 GCA_003454975.1 Cytophagales bacterium
CCGTACGGGACGGCGACCCGGCGGCGCAAGACTTTGAGCAGTCGAGCGGTGACCTGTTCACCATTGGCAAGGAGATAGAAATACAGGTAGGACCTGCCCCCGGGGAAGAGGAACCCATTTTTAAGGGAGTGATTACCGAGATAGGGCTGAAAGTACGCTCCGGCATAGGGCCCGTTTTCATGGTACTAGCCAAAGACCCTGCGTTTGCACTCACACTGGGTGAGAAAAACCGCTACTTCTACGAGGCTACCGACGCGGATGCCATCGATGAAATAGTGGGCGAGGCGGGCCTTTCGGCCGATGCTGAAGCCGGTTCGGTTACCCATCAAACGCTGGTACAGTATCAGGCTACGGACTGGGACTTCATTGTGATGCGGGCTGAAGCTAACGGGCAGCTGGTGTTTGTGGAAGACAGCACCCTCCGCATTGCCGCACCAGATTTTGGTGGGTCGTCGCTGGAAACCTACAAGTACGGCGATACACTGCTGGAAGTAGAATGTACCCTGGACGGACGGGGGCAATATCCGGCGGTGGCCGGAAAAACCTGGTCGGCCTCGGACCAAGCTTTGGTAGAGGTAGACGGGGAAGCACCTACGGCCAACAAGCAAGGAGACAAGGACAGTGACACCCTCGGCGGTGACCTCTCGGTACCCGACGTAACGGTACAGCACAACGGGCAAGTGCTGGAAACCGAGCTACAAGCGTATGCTGACGCGGCACTAGTAAAAAGTCGGCTGGCCCGCCTGCGCGGCTGGGCCAGA
>DMST01000165.1:0-1335 GCA_003454975.1 Cytophagales bacterium
GGCAACCTGGATTCCAAGAACACCCAAATCGTATTCGACATCTTCCGCGAGCTGGCCGCCGAGCGGGGCCAGACCATCATCGCCGTCACCCATGACGACGAGTTCGCCGACAGTAGTGATCGGGTACTAGAGCTCTCCGACGGCCGCCTCCTCTCGGCTTAAAAAGGATTTGATGTGTGGAAATTAAAAGAAGCCCGTCCTTTATTTTATCACATGCAACGGTGACCGAATTGGGCTATCACAGCCTGGGATCTCTAGGGAATAGAAATAGGTCCCCGGTTCCAACTCGTGCCCCTCCCAATCATTCTTATATATCTCTGATTGGTACAGCGATTCACCCCATCGGTTGAACACCGTGAGCGAATAGGGAATTGCTGGAAGTACTTGGGAGAAAGAAAGCGCATCATTTACTCCGTCATGATTAGGCGAAAAGGCATTGGGTAAGCCGTCAACTTTTGGGTCATGGGCCACTTCAAAGGTTTCAATCGTCTCCCCACATCCATTAAAATACCTCACCTCGTAGGTTCCCTCCTGTTCAATGGTGTAGGTTGCCCCTTCCGTTCCATCCGGCCACACCACACCAGCTTCCCCCTCATAGGTTAGGTTGAGACTCAACTCCTCGCAGAATAGCGTAGTATCGGTTAATCCCAAACCTATAGGATCCTGTAGCCCAGCTACCTCTATCTGCTCTCGCAAAACATCGCAGGCTCCCACATAGGATACAAAGTATACACCCGGCTCAGTCAAAGACCTATCGGACTCGTTCACCCCATCACTCCACCTATACGCACCACCTCCCTGGTCGGGCAGGTGTATTTCAAACTGCTCATCAGGGCAAAGCGCTACTGTCGCGGGCAATTCCAAAGGGAGCGGTTTCTCCCTTGCAGAATTAAGAACCACCGGAGTGGAGGGTAAATTGAACCACACTTGCCCGGTATCAATCCAAACGGTATCCATTAGATAATGGTCCCCATCCTGGGAATACATCCGATGCAAAAACGATTTGCTTGGCTCGGTAACAAAAATATCTCCATTTGGCGCCCGCTTCATCCCCCGAATCCCACCCACTAGCGGGAATTCGGCCACCAGTTCCATGTCCGACAACCTATATTGCCAAACCGATGCTGCAGCATCCACGAACAGATATTCTCCATCAGCCGAATATTCGATTCCATAGCCAAAGGCTAGGGCAGAATTGGAAATAAGCCGTGGATCAGAAAGTTTACCAGTAGATCGGTTAAACGAAAATAGCTCAAACCCAAACTTAAACCTGTTCACAATGGCTAGCTGTCTACCATCCGGGGAGAACTTCATATTCCCTATCCCGTTTGCATC
>DMST01000165.1:1369-3509 GCA_003454975.1 Cytophagales bacterium
CCCCCAGAATAAGGTTCGCCCGCCTGGAAACTACCCACCTCTTTCACCCCACATATAGTTACCTGATAAGTAGTGTAGTAATTTGATCGACCTCCATAGGTAATTAGCCATACCGATGTACTATCAGCATTGGGCATAGCGATTAACCTCTCACCTCGATACCAATAATCCACAGGAGTATTCTTCTCCGTTACTCTCCCCTCTCCACCTCTCCTATCAAACTCAATGATGGAATACGACAGGCCATATCGGTAGTCACCTTCATTAGCTCCGGTAGTAAACAAAAAATACTTCTCTTGGTCAGGAGCTTGGAAACCAATGACGAGTGGGGCCATAGTAGAAGAGGGATCTCCCACGAGGTAATCCCCGTTTCTCATAAGTTCCGTAGGAGAAGACCACACCTTGGCTCCATCGGAAAAGAACTTCAAATTACCTTCAGCATCGGTTACAGTAGCGGTGCCTTCAGGAGCTCTCATAGGGGAAATGAGGGTACCGAGTGTATCTCCTCGAAAATCTAACCCTGTATGGTAGCCAAAATACCATTGCTGTTCATAGTTCTGAGCTAAGGCAAACTGGGAAGTGGTAAGGAAAAACAGCAGCAGAGAATTTTTCATATTAGGCAGACACGCTTAGCCGGTTTTATGTTTGAGAAAGTGCCTCTCGTTGGGACGAAACGATAAATTAAGCACTCTGGGAAAATAAAAAACCCCGACCAAAACGGCCAGGGTTTGTATTCATGTTTGGGTAGGTTCTATCAGCCTTCATCCAAGGCATTGGCACCCGCTACAATCTCGAGGATCTCGGTAGTAATGGCTGCCTGACGTGTACGGTTGTAAGCCAGTCGCAATTCGCGAAGCAGTTCCGAAGCATTCTCAGTTGCTGCATCCATGGCCAGCATCCGGGCTCCCTGCTCTGATGCATTGCTATCCAGCAACGCCTTGAAGAATTGCATCTTCAATGTGGTTGGAATCAGCTCTTGAGCAATGTATTCTTGGCTAGGCTCAAAAATGTAGTCCACGCTGAAAGACGTTTCCTCTTCACTTTCAGCGGGTTTGATGGGCAAGAATTGCTCTGCTTGAACTACTTGAGTAGATACAGAAACAAACTCATTATATACCACCTCTACATAATCGTAAGCGCCCGCCTCAAACTGATCCATGGCGTACTCAGCGGCCTCGCGAACCTCTTCAAATTTCAAGTTTTGAAAAAGTCCTGCGTACTCCATCACAACATTAGCGTAGCCCTGGCGCTTTACAAAATCAGAAGCTTTTTTGCCTACCGGCAAGAAGGTGACATTACCTGCTTCCAATTGCTGAGCGTAGGTATCCACTAAGCGAGCACGCACTTTACGGAATACATTAGTATTAAATGGACCACACAACCCCCGATCAGAAGATACAACCACAATCAGCACCTTCTTCACATCTCGTTGCTCTGCATACACAGATTCGAAAGACTCCGAAGCACCCGTCACGTTGCTCAGAATAGAAGTCAACTTATCTGCATAAGGACGCATCTGGGTAATGCGATCTTGGGCCCGACGCAACTTCGCAGCCGCCACCATTTTCATGGCTTTGGTGATCTGCTGCGTAGAAATTACCGAAGTAATCCGGCTCTTTACTTCCTTAAGGTTTGCCATAAGGTCCGGTATATTGTGTTAAGTCCCGAGGCTATTACCTCGGGATTACTTATTCAATGATTAAGCGTAGCTTTTCGCCAAGTTAGTAGCCACTTCTTTCAGTGTAGAAGTTGCCTCGTCGGTCAGTTTACCAGCCTGCAAGTCCTTCAATGCTGACTCGTGTTTCGCTACCAGAATTTCCAGGAATTCTTTCTCAAACTCCTTCGCCCGGTTTACAGGCACCTTATCTAGCATACCTTTGGTCGCTACATAAATGATGGCCACCTGCTGCTCTACTGGTACAGGCGAGTACTGCGCTTGCTTCAGAATCTCAGTGTTACGACGACCCCGCTCAATGGTAAGCTTAGTTGCCGCATCCAAGTCAGAACCAAATTTCGCAAAGGCTTCCAGCTCACGGAAGTTAGCTTGATCCAGCTTCAAAGTACCAGATACCTTCTTCATGGACTTGATCTGAGCCGAACCACCCACACGTGATACCGAGATACCTACGTTAATTGCAGG
>DMST01000171.1:0-2860 GCA_003454975.1 Cytophagales bacterium
GGTGATGGTGGTGGGGGTGCCGTTGGAACGTACCCGGTTAGATACGCTAAAGTTTTTCAGGAATTTAGAATCCCCATCGTACGCGGCCATCTGGGCTTGCGTAAACTGATAGTCGCACTGGGCCCGCAGCGGGCCGGCAAGCAAGTAGCACCCCAGCAGGAGTATCAATAGTTTGTAGTGCATGGTGCGGATCATTGGATAAGGAGTACGTTATCGTCGGTAGTAGAAAGCGATTCGCCCAGCAGGGCTGTCACTTGTTCCAGCAGCTCACGGCCTGAAACATTTTCATAAACTCCGCTTACCTGTAGGTAGCGGTCCGTGGAGTCAGCAAACTTGAGGTGCAGGCCGTGGTTTCGTTCCAGAATTTGGGCCAGCTGTCCCAAGCTGAGTTGGTCTAGTACAAACAGCCTGGTCTTCCAAGCCAGGTAGTTGGGGTCGTCGTTGGGTTCTACCGATACCAGGCCGTAGTCCGGGCGGGTGGTCACCTTTTCCTCAGTATAGGCCGTAAGAGTAATGTCCGGTTCGTGCGAATCGGTCAGGGATACAGACCCGTCAAACACCGTGAGCAAAGCTTCGCTATTACCGGGTCGGTAGTGTACGTGGAAGCTTCCTGGTCCCGATTGGGCTACCGTTTCTCCGTAGTGCACCCTAATGGGGGAGGAGTGCTGATATGGCTTCTCAATGAATACTTCTCCCTCTACCCACGCTTCCGGATTTTCAAGAAAACCCGACCGGGTATACACCAGTTTGGCTCCTTGGTTAAGCCATACCAGCGTGCTGTCGGGCAGGCGCACAGCCATAATTTCGGCCTCGGTATTGTACACCTCGCGCGGCAGGCCGTTCATTCGGTGGAGGAGCCAGCCCCCTAGCACGGCGCAAAGGAGGAGGGAGGCCGCCAGTCCCCAGAGCCAACGGGGGATTTGCTTGCGCGGTGGCACGGCATCCAGCTCGGTGATCAAAGCATTCCAGGCATCGGGCTTGGCCTCCTCCAGCCGTTGGGCAAGGCCCGGGGCTTGGTTCCAAGTACGAATCCAAGCTTGGAATTCTTCCTCATGGGCCGGAGAGGCCGTGAGCCAACTCAGAATGACGTGCTCTTCGGCGTCGGTGACTTCCCCCGCCAAGTAGCGCGCCAGCAGGGCATCCGATGGTCGGTGATGTACTTCCATACCCGTTTAGTCTAGATACATGTCTCGGACAGGGGCCAGCGCCTGCCTCAGTTTGCGTAGTGCAATTCCCATTTGCGCATCTACCGTTTTGGGTGATAGGCCCATTTCGGTAGCGATTTCCTGATAGCTCAGGTCTTGTTCCCGCTTCATGCGGTACACCTTTTGGCACTGGGTGGGCAGTGATTCAATGGCTTCGGCGATCAGCCTACCCAACTCTGCCTGTTCCAGGGCCGTGTCTTCCCTACCCAACGGTAGTTCCTCGGTTACCTCCACCGTACGTACCCGGTGGCTAGGCTGCTGCATTAGGTTCAGCGCCTGGTTGCGGGTGGCGGTGTACAGGTAGGCTTTCATGGAGGTATGTACCGCTAGCCGATCACGTTTCTCCCACAAGGCAATGAAAACCCGCTGCACTGCCTCCTGCGCCAGTACCTCCGAACGGCAAAAGGCATAGGCAAACTCACACAAGGCCGTGTAGTGCTGGTCGAAGAGCTGCTTGTAAGAGTCTCGGTTGATGAGATACATAGCGGTTTTGGGTTCCGTAGCTATGACAAGTGCCTAGTGGCTGTTCCCTTAAAATTAGATAGAAAAAAAAATGAACTTTTACTTTCTCAAGTGTACCTCTCTTTGTTGTGGGGTTGGCATTGGTGTAAGAGATATGACTTTTTTGCCAGCCCCACGTACACAGTATAAAATAAAGAATATCTCAAGTTACATGTATAAGAAATTAGTCCCGCTCGCTAGCCTATTATTCATCCTTGTTTTGCCCTCTTGGGGGCAAACCCTCACCCCACAACAGCAGCGCGAAGATTTTGAGCTTATGGCTGATTCCATTCGCGCCTATCAAATAACCTTGCCTGAGTACGGGAATGAAGAGGAGTTTGAAGCAACCTACCGTCGACTATTGGAAGAGCTAGACGAACCCCGATCGGTAACCACATTTTTTGGATACTTGCTGGCGCTGATGGCCACTACGGGCGAAAGCCACAACCGGGTAGGATTTCCTCACGATCCGGGATTCAAAGACTACTTCGATAGTAAATCTACCACCACACCCTTCAGCGTTAAGATATTCCAAGGGCAGTTGCATGTACAGTATGATTACTCGGGAACGGGAATGATTCCTCAAGGGGCCAAACTGTTAACTATTAATGGATGGGATTGCAAGGAAGTGATGCAGCAACTGATGCAGTATGGGGTGGCCGATGGGGAGATAATGCCCTATCGGGAACGCTTGATCGAAACCTATTGGAACCTTTGGTTTCCGTGGTTTTTCGAAGGTGCCGAGGAATACACGCTTACTTTTTTGCACCCGGAGAGTAATCAGGAGGGTCAAGCTACGGTAGCGGCGCTTACTTACCGACAGATGGGAGAGAACATTCGTGAAACGGGGCAAGGTGAGGTAAGACAGCGGTTTAGTAAGAAGGATGTGTACGATCTGCAAATTGAGGACGAATACGCCGTCCTTACCTTGAAAACCTTCAATAGTGTGGCTTTCAAAAAGGCTGGTTTGAATCGGTCCAATTTCTATACGCCCTTGTTTTTAAAGCTCATCGCTTCGGGGGTCTCGCATTTGATAGTGGATGTGCGAAGTAACCAAGGCGGCCCCTATAACCTGGCATCGGACTGGATGCCCTATGTGGTGGACAGCGCTTATGCAGGAGAGGTCTTTCGCCGTAGGGTAGCCCTGGACGGGT
>DMST01000171.1:2914-6687 GCA_003454975.1 Cytophagales bacterium
GGGTAGCCCTGGACGGGGAGGTGCAGGAATGGAAAGTGCCAGAGCCTAATGGCAAACAATTCGAAGGAGAAATTTACGTGCTCACGGACAGCTTTACGGCCTCCGGCGGGTCCAACATGGCCAAGTACCTAAAAGAGTTTGTCGGAGCTACCGTTATTGGTACCGAAACCGGTAGCCGATACCAAGGCTACGCTTCGGGGTACGCGCAGGTGTTTCGTTTGCCCCATTCCGGTTACCAAGTGGAGATTTATAAGGACTGGACGCAATTTCCGCATTCGAAAAAGCAAACCACCCAGAATCGGGGGCTTATTCCGGACTATGAGGTAGCCCCTTCTTTGGAAGATTGGTTGGCCGGGGCAGATCCTGCGATGGCAAAGGCCTTGGAATTGATCCGGGAGGAGTAGCGGCCTAGTCCTTGATCCGGGTCCAATCACGGCTGCCTGAGAACCACCCCCAGTAACCGGTGACTTCCAGGGTATTATTGTCCAATAGTTCCAACGATCCATCCAGGCGGCGGTCCTCCTCGGGCTGGTATAGCGTACCGCAGCAGTACTCATCGTCTTCTTCCCATTCGAAGGCATCCAGTACAATGATGGTATTCTGCTGTATGTGGGCGTTCTTTTTCGGATCGTCGGCGGCTACCAGTTTGCCGTAGTATTTACCGTCTTGTTTATAGATGAGTACTACGGCATTCTTCTCGTTGTCGCGCCACTTGCCTTCAATGGATCCGGTTTGCTGCGCAAGAGCAGACTGGCCTATTAGGGTGAGGCCAAGGATGATCAGTAACGATTTCATATAGGTCTCGATAGGGGAGTGTTGTTTAGTTATTTCAAAGACCCTGCCAGGCCCGATAGGGTAGGAGCGGCGAAGGCCATAATAGAATAACGGATAGTGAAAAGTGCTGTTTCTCTTTAGGGCTGAGATGTTGAATTCTTAACTTTAGTTTTAACTATGGCAAACTATTTTGCCAGATTTCACATCAAAAAAAGAATCATATGAAATCCTTTCAAGCTTTTGAAATTACCCAACTAGGTACGCTTACGGGCGGAACCGAAGAGATTGTATTCGTAGTAGAGGACCTGCAGATCGCCTAAGTCTTCCTGTTCCTTATTGAAAAAGGCTGCTCCTGGAGTGGCCTTTTTGCGTTGTGCCTATGAAGGCGATACCCGTCAAAAATCGGGGAGTATTTTGTTGGGACCATTCAATTATTGGTTATCTTATTTCACCTAACAAATCTAAAGTACCCCCGTATGAAAGAGCATTTGGAGCCTGAGGCCGCCTCAGAGCGGTTCCGGCGTATTGAATATGATGCTGTATCTCCTTCTTTTTCTTCCCAAAATGTATTTCCGGGCTTAACCTCTGGTCTGTCTCCACTTCAGGCCAAATATTATCAGAGCGATCGTGCAATTCAACTAAGGCACCTGCATGAAGTAGCCAATAGTAGCCCTCGGGTTTTGCAACTGAGAATTATTCAAGAAAAAGCCGATGCCTACGTGGCCCGGCATTTCCCTTTTTGGGCCCCGCAGCCGGTGGCTATCAATGATGACCCATTTCTAGAGAAAGAAGCGGATGAAAAGGGAGCGGAAGCATTGTCTGCCGGTACTCAGGTGACCCAGCGCAAAGAGGATACCTCCCGGACGTACGACAGGACTCCTGCTGCTGATAGCCAAAACTCCGATTCTACTGAAACTGGAGGCTTACCCTACCCGCTCAAAGCAGGTATCGAGATCCTTAGTGGCCTGCCTATGCATGACGTGCGGGTGCATTACAACTCAGAAAAGCCTGCCCAGCTTCAGGCGCATGCCTATGCACAAGGAAACGACATTCATGTGGCTTCTGGCCAGGAACAGCATTTGCCTCACGAGGCTTGGCATGTGGTGCAACAAAAACTAGGCCGTGTAAAACCTACCACCCAAACCGGAGATCAAGGAAGCACAACGAACGCTAGACAAAGACAGCTATTAGGTCCAACGCCTTCCTTTGCAGGCCCAGTAGCACAATTGACCACCGCAGAATTGAATTCTGCAAATACCAAATGGACCGCCTACGACGCCAATCATGCTGTGGTGAATGGTTTAGTAACCGGTGATGTCGCTGCCCTGCAAGCTGCATACGCCCACTATGCATCTCCGGCAGGGGGTAACCTTACCGATGCACAGGCGGACGCAAACAACCCCTTCTTAGAGAAAAGTGTAAAGAGCTTATTGCACGATGTAGAGGAAATAGACTCCCATGCTGGCGGGTACTATTTTCAGCAAATGGTAAAAGATGCCAAAAATACCGCCCTGGGAGGACTGGACGTACAAGCTCAGCAAGGAGCACATGGAGGGGTAAGTAACACTACAGATCCGGATATCGCTGCACAGGCAGGGCCTGCAGCTGCCAAGGAGGCTATTGAGGTAAAAAGGACTACCACTGCGAACGGTGCTGCTACTTTATTAGACGGTGCTTTGTCACAGCTTTCCCGTAGGACTGGCTATAGGGATGCCGCCGTAGCTATGGAAGTGACTAACCCTACACAGGTGGCGGATATTACGGGCAATCGAGGGGCAGTAGATTCCCGAATAACTAACCACTTAGGTACATTGGAGCAAGCCTTCGGTAGTAACTATTGGCCCCATGCCACTCCTGGTGGTCTTGGATTACGGCACTTTACTCTTACCGTTAGGATACAAAGTGCAGTGCCTGGGGCTGCGGTAGCCGATATCTACGATCGAGATTTTACCGTCAACATTGATCAAACCGTTGGCGCAAGAAGAACGCGATATAGTTTAATTGTTGGACTCACCACTACTCGCGTTTGATGGACTTTTATCCATGTTTCTCGGCAGGCTGAATCGCGTCCTAGCACTTGATGTCCCATGGGTAAGGTTCCCAACCCAAGCTAATAGCGGGAATGACTAGAGGATTGTGTTTCATTTCCTCTATTGCTAGGAGGTAGCCCTCTACTTTCTGGCACCCTTAGCGCATCTTCCGCAAGATCAGCAAAAAGAGGATGGTAAAACTACCATCGCCAACCAATATGGGTAGGTTGTAAACCAACGTGGTGTCTCCCCGGCTTACGCTGAGGATGCATTCCAATACCACTAAGGCCTTGCCCAAGGTGCCCAGTACCAGAATGCCCCGGTGTTTGTAAGGGTTTTGGCCCACCATAAAATACCCGATACCAAAGGTAGCCACCAGCAGCCAGGCCCAGTAGTAGAACTGTATGGGCTGGGGGATAACCATACCGAAAGCATCGGCCATGGTGCTGGGGGCAGCTAGTGAGAGTATGCCTGCTGTTAGATTGACCGTACCGGCTGCGTACATCACAGGCTTCACAAAACGAGGAACAGAGGGGGACATAAATGGAGGTTTGGTTTCACCAAACATACAGCCTTGGGAGGAAAGTTGGCCCCTATGCGCATACAAAACCATCAAGCAGAGGTTGACGATTGGCTAGGTGGTTTACTGTTGCTAGTCGGTCTGCCGAGGCATCTTCCTGTCAACCTTCATCCCAGTATCCATCGGCCCTCCTTTCTCTCAGATCAACCCACAGTTGGGTCATTCCTTCCCATCCCAAGTGTTGGATAGGGTGGCTGGCGGATTGGGTTTCATCTGGCCTACCTCAATGATGTACCCGTCGGGGTCTTTGATGTAGGCGCGCCACTCTGCACCCATGTCCTGCGGCGGAGTTAGGAACTCTGCACCTCGCGCTTGCCAGTCGGCGTAGCACTGCTGGATATCGGCCACCCGGATGTTGAGAAAGCTCTGGACGGGGCGGCTGGCCGGGG
>DMST01000376.1:0-1249 GCA_003454975.1 Cytophagales bacterium
CTTACCCAGCTTGCGCAAGAGGATACGCTTAGCATGCGCACCAACGAGCAGATACAGCTCGGGGCCTTCCTGGCGGGCAAGTGCCTGTGCGAGGTACCCATGGCCCTGCACCACAAGGCCGCCCACGTTTTAGGAGGCACTTTCAATTTGGAGCACTCACACGTACACACGGTGCTGCAAGCCTACGTGCTGGAGTACCAATGGCCGCACCTCAGCCAGGAGGTACAACAGGATTTCCAGGCGGCGCTGGCGCATGACTATCCTCCGCAAGCCCTCCAAGAGTTGGCGAAGGCCAACGGCGCTCCCTACACGCTAGCGGCCATTGGCTTCGGCGAAGCTGACATAGACAAAGCGGTGACCCAGATGCTCGCCAAGCCCTACCCCAACCCTACGCCGCTCACGGAGGAGGGGCTTAAGGAGATGCTAAGGAAGGCGGTGGTGGGGACTCTTCGGGAGTTTTGACTCACGGGCTGAGTTGATACCGAGTCACTGACCGCAAGAGTCGCTTTTTCGTATCTTTAACATATGATTACGGTCGACATCGATAAGGCATATTCCTACGCAGACTATTTGCGGTGGACTTTTGAAGAGCGAGTGGAACTTATTCGTGGGAAAATATTCCCCATGACTCCAGCCCCTGCCAGGAAACACCAAGAGGTTTCCTCCTACATCAGCCGCCAATTTCATATGTATCTGGCCCCTACCGATCCGTGTAAATTTTATGCGGCTCCTTTTGATGTGAGGCTCCCCAAACCTGGGCTAGAAAAAGACGACGAAATAATCAATGTGGTACAACCCGACTTATGCGTGGTGTGCGATCCAGCCAAGTTGGATGACCGGGGTTGTCTGGGCGCTCCTGATCTGATCATTGAAATTCTATCGCCCAGCACCAGCAAAAAAGACCTGAACGAAAAATACGACTTGTATCAAGAATCGGGCGTAAAGGAATACTGGATCGTTTTCCCCGGTGAACACGTGGTTCAAGTACATTTTCTTGATGCCCAGGGGCAATTCTCACCCGCCATTAGCTACTCCGAAACGCAAAAAGTCCCGGTAGCTATCTTCAAGGGGGAATTGACCATTGACTTGAGCGAGGTATTTATTTGACTTACCCATTAACTCTACCTCCCTGCCAACGCTTGGGATAACGGCACAAAGCCATTAACGGATATTGGGCAGGTTATTCCTTTCGCGTAAGGGATGCTGGCCTGGGCAGGCCCGCTTGACTCCTTTTGGCTTTACAGAATTC
>DMST01000376.1:1287-4574 GCA_003454975.1 Cytophagales bacterium
CGAGCCTGGAGGCTCGTACTGGTAGCGGTTCCAGGCCCGGAGGCCTGAAACAGTATCGGTAATAAGTCAAAAGAGCGAGTGCGAAGCAGACCCTGCTTCGCCAAGGCTATGCAGGGCGAAGCCTCAGTAGACGTGCGGTGCAGGATAACGCCCTGCTCTTACACAAATCCCAGGTGCCTGGCGATTCCTTTCCCTCCTCTTTTCCAGGAAAAAACGCAACCAAATAGTCTTACCCTCGTTAATAATAGTAAAACTATTACAGATGAAAGTAAATTGGCTTTTTGTTGGATTTCTTAGCGTTTGCGTGCTTGGCTTTGCCAACCCGCACTATGCAGAGATGACCGAGGAAAGGCCCGTAGAGTATTTTCCTCAGGGGCTACAACAGGTGGCAGACAATAACCCCACCTCGACAGAAACAACCGAAAGGAAAACGAATGCTCATGACGTACTTAGGCAAGAAGGTGTATTAACGCAGGCCTTCGTACGCACATGTCAGCGGCACATACTGCTACAGCGGTTTTTGAATTAGGTCAACTAGGGTACCCACTCGGTAAAGCCATTGTCCATTCAAAAACAACACTTACATGACATCATTCATAAAAAGACCCAGTAGCCGTTTATTCAGGTTTTCTATCCCCCGCAGATACCGTGAAAGCAACCCTTCGAACTTCCAGATTCGGCTTAGGAAAAAGCGCTTTCAGCCCTTTAGCGGCTAGGATACGGATGCGGAAAACCCTGCGGTTGGCGCATGGAGCTAGCCGGGTGTAATGATAATGCCGCAGGCCCCTCTTCGATCATGCACCAAAGGGAGGGTTTGCACTCAAGAAATCACACATCACAAGTGGAAATGTTGATAGGTTAGGTAATGATTGCTAAGGGAGTGGGGCGCCACTTCCTTTTTTTCACTGTGCTGCCCAGGTAGGTCTTACTACACTGTGTCTTTCGTAGCCAAAGCATGAGGGACAGACAAAGAGCCCTTCGTTGTATAACCCATGACGCCTTTGTGCCAACCCCATTTCTGTAGGCTGGGAAGCATGCTTCCCAGCCTACAGAAATAGGTCACGAACTGCCTGCTGTCATTGACTGATTGCATCGCAGAACTATTGATTAAGGTTACAATGAAGGTTGAGAAGCTTCATCGTATTTTTTTATTCTTGATGATCTAGTGAAGGATCAAACCGAATAGTTGGGGAGCTAGTAGATTCTTGCTTGACCCTTAGTGAAGGGATTGCGCAATACCACTCCCTATATCACATAGCCCCCCTTAACAGATCGCTATCCCCTAGGATTCCTACTCTATCCCCAGTTCCGTCATGCGGAGCACTTCATCCTTCAGATACTTCCGCTCCCAATAGTCGAGCATGGTATACCGGATACGCTCGGCACGGGTGGTCATCACCTGGGGTTCCATGCCCCAGCCTGCTACCGTCTCGAAGGTCTCCTCCCAACGCACCAAGCGGTGCGGGAAAGCCGACTCGAAAGTGATGGCAAGGAGGCGTGGCAGTGTAGGATAATCTAGCGTATAAACGCTAAGGTTGTCATGCTGCTCTAGCGTAGCGGTGGCTTCTGCCAAGGCCAACGGGTGGTGGGTCAACTCTTCGGTAAGAATGCTTGGGACCATCCGCACCGTACCTAGCGGCAGCAGCTCCGGATTGATCCGAATCACGTTCCATATTTCGTCTTCCAGCCACACTTTTGGGAGCGTAAGCGATAGGTCTTCCTCTCCATCAAAGTAGGACTGATAGTCCACCCGGTAGCCCTCCTCCGTGAGGCGGGTGTTGGTAAGGAAAGCTCCGCACCACTCGATGTTGCTGGTGGTTACCCGCAGGCTATTAGGATAGGTCTGCCGCTGTATGGGCGTAAACGAAGACTGCATGAGGGTGTAGTCGTAGATACCCGTGGTGAAACGTTTATTGAGGTTAAACTTGAGCACAGGCACGGCATCGTCTCCGGCTTGTTCGGGGTAGTCCAGCTTTACGTAGCGGCTGCGACTGAAGTCCTCTTTCACGTAGATGGTGGTAGCCAGTCCCTCCCGGGGCTCACCGTAGCGTACCTGTTCCAGCCGAAAGCTGGTAAGCTCCGCGGTGCCTTGGAACCAATAGTCGGCAAAAGCTTGAGGAATAGGCTCCGGGGTAGGTAGTGCGGGTGCCGACTGGCTCGGCTGGCAACCCGACAGGCCTAGTAATCCTAGGCCAAACAGCAAAAAGATCTGTTTCATCCTTTATAAGATAAGAAGATTACCTCCCACATAGTGCCAAAGTACTAGCGTTTACCGCACGAATAGAGCCCTTTGGCAAAAGTTCGATAGGGTTGCCTTACAGCTTAAAGCCCAGCACCGTGATGTCGTCTACCTGCTCGTGCCCGGGAGTCATCCAGTCCTTTAGGATGGTCTCCAGGCGCTGGCCCTGCTCTGCCATGGGCAATGAGGCTAGCTCGGTGAGTAGAGATTTGAAACGTTTCCGCTGAAATTTCTTATTGTCGGGCCCACCGAACTGGTCTTGATAGCCATCCGAGTACAAGTAAACGGATACCGATGTATCCGGGGAGGGCTCACTGAAATCGAAGGAATGGGTAGCAAACACGGTGGCCTCTTCCTCGAAACCACCCACAGAGCGGGGCGTGCCTTTTACCTCTTCTAGTGTTCCTCCAGACACCGTTACCAACGGACTTTTGGCCCCTGCGTAGTGAAGCCTCCGCCGTTCTAGCTCTACACAGCACAGCGTAATGTCCATGCTCTCGAACACATCGTGGTCCTCTCGGTGTAGCTGTCGGCGGAGCCGTTGATTCAGCTCCGTGAGGATCAGGCCCGGGTCACGCATTTGCTCGGTGATGATGAGTTCGGTAAGCAGGCTATGCCCAATCAGGCTCATGAACGCGCCCGGCACACCGTGGCCCATGCAGTCGATCACACCCACCATACTACACGGCCCCTCGGCATCGGTGTGCTCAGATACCCAGTAGAAGTCACCCGAGACGTGGTCGCGCGGCAGAAAGAGGAGAAAGCTATCGGGAAGCAACCGTTTAAGCTGCTGGCTAGGCGGCAGTACGGCCGACTGGATGCGCTCTGCGTAGGTGATGCTATCGGTGAGCCCCTGGTTGAGGGTTTCCAGGGCGTTGCGCTGTTCGGAAAGCTGATCGCGCTGCGCAGTCACCTCCTCGGTACGCTCGGCTACGCGCTGCTCTAGAAGCTGGTTTTGGTCGGCAATGATTCGTGCCTTGTTTATTTCTTCCTCCCGGAGCGATTGCTCCAACTGCAGTCGCTCTTCCAGCCCCGCGGTGCGCTCCTT
>DMST01000376.1:4613-6904 GCA_003454975.1 Cytophagales bacterium
CTCCTTGTGGAGCGAATCGTTAATGGCAACGGCAAAGAAGAACATCTCGAAGAAGATGCCCAGCCGAATCCAAAAGGTATCGGGTACAGGAGCCGAACCGGGAGG
Source organism: Cytophagales bacterium (assembly GCA_003454975.1). Lineage (GTDB taxonomy): Bacteria > Bacteroidota > Bacteroidia > Cytophagales > Cyclobacteriaceae > DMST01. The sequence goes on from DMST01000376.1 coordinate 4,719, forward strand.
CAGGGAGGTAAAGTAGATGGTGATAAAGTTGGCGAGGGTAAAGCTGGCCAATCCCAACAGTATATAGATGCTGGGCAGCTTGCCTCTGCCTTGCAGCCGAAGGACGAGCCACAGCTGGATGACGGTGACGAGCACCACAAAGAGTCCCACTAAGGGGATGACCAATAGCTGCCCGGGATTGAGCGCCATGATGAAAGAGCATACGAGAAGCAACACGATGACCGCCGTGTAAAACCACCGCACTTTGGTGAAATGCTGCCGAATGCGTAGAAACTGGATGGTGAACAGCAGGTAGAATAGGAAGAGGATGGGAAAGCTGAGCCCGAATAACCGCAGGCCTTCCCGCAGGTGCAAGTTGGGTAACCACACCAGGTTATGGCACATCTCAGGATCGAGAAAGGCGGTAATGAAAGCAAAGGCCAGAAAACCCAGATACAGCGGCTGCGAGAACCCCCGATTGTAGTTAAAGGAATAGCTGATGAGTTGGTACAAGGTCATCAGTAGTATGCAGCCCAAATACACGCCTTCGGCGAAGAAAACCCGGTCCCAGTAGGAGGCATGCTCCTTGGCAGAGGAGATGGATACCCGGGTGAGGTCGGTGACTACCAAAGCCTTTTGAAGTTTCAGCCAAAGCGTGACGGGCTTTTGCGAGGCTTCCAAATCTATTTTGAGGATGGGCCGTGTAGCGTTGGTCGTCCATTCTGACAAGGGCAGTCCGTAGCCCGTTTGCTGCACCTCACCCGTACCGTACAGAGTGGCATGTTCCCACTTTTCGATCTCCAGCCACCAAGTACCGCTCACCTCAGGTTTCACCTGAAACCGCACCCAATACACGGGGGCATCCAGCAAGGGGGATAGGCCATAGCGAGGCCGAAAGGAATCGGCTAATGCGGCCGACTGTATTTCCTCCCAGGTAAATTGTTCTTTGGGGTCGGCCAGAATATAAAGTGCGGTATCGGCCACCCAGGTATTGAGCATACCGTGGGTGAGGGAAATGGCCGGCGTTTCGGATGGTGGGGAAGGAGCCTGAGCCTGAACGGATGCGGAAAAAAGGATACCGGCGAAGAGCAACATGACCCTTCTAGAAGTGGAGTTGAAAAAGTGAGGCATGATTGACTAGAAAGATCGCACATAATCGGCGAAGTAGAAAGCCCCCACCCAGGGAGTACTTATACTTTTATGCTATAGGTCATTGAGAATATCAAACACCTAGATTTTAGGAGATGTACAAATAGATCGAAGTATGGTTGGCGGTAAGGAATGCAGGGATGATGTTATGTTGATCCTTAGAAGTTCCATACGTTCTAGGTGAGGTGAAACGGAGTTTCCTTCCTGTTCTTCCATGAGGAGCAAGATTATTGTATTTTTAACCTATGATTACATTGGATCTGGATAAGGCATATACCTACGCGGATTACCTTCGCTGGACGTTCGAGGAACAAGTAGAGTTAATTAAGGGGAAAATATTTCCAATGACGCCTGCTCCTGCCAGACAACATCAGGAAATCTCCATGAAGCTGATCCGGCTTTTCCTGGAATACATCAAGCCCGACGACCGCTGCCAGTTCTACCACCCGCCCTTTGATGTGCGGCTACCGCAACCTGGTTCCACTGAAGATGAAGCCATTATCAATGTGGTACAACCTGACTTGTGCATAGTATGCGACCCCAACAAACTAGATGAGCGAGGCTGTTTGGGAGCCCCAGATTTGATCATCGAGATCCTTTCCCCTAGTACCAGCAATAAGGACCTCACGGATAAGTTTAACCTATATCAAGAATCAGGAGTAGCAGAATATTGGGTGGTTTTTCCAGGTGAACACGTAGTGATGGTGTATGCCTTGGATGAGCCAGATAGATTTACTCCTGCAGTCACGTATACCTCTCCTCAACGTGTCCCCGTAGGTATCTTTCACGGAGAATTAGAAATAGACCTAAGTCAGGTATTTACCAGCTAGCGTGGATGCTTTTCCAGGTATCCCTTAGCGAAAATGCAGTAAGGCTTGTATTCCCAGCCATGAGCTACTGCATAATCCACGGCATGCTCTACCAATGCGCTGCCTATACCCTGCCCGCCTAGCTCCTGGGGCACTTCGGTATGCATCAAGTAAAAAATGCCATCGCGCTCGCGGTAAGTAATGTAAGCCAGGTGGTCGCCCTGCCGGACTTCAAACTGGCCGTTGGTG
>DMST01000375.1:0-6244 GCA_003454975.1 Cytophagales bacterium
GCCATGAGCAACCTAAAGGGCCTGGAAGAAGGCTACCGGACACTCTACCGAGAGCTTCATCAGGTTCAGGGTGTAACCAAGGCCCAGCTGCACGGCTTCCGCCGGAAAACCCGCTCCATCATGGTGAAATCCTACCTGGGAGGCAGAAAACCAATAGCCGCCCTAGCCGCTTTGCTAAAAAGGTGGTAATCCTTTGTCTTTCGTACTCAGGTCACCCAATTTTGCAGGGTGAAGCTATTATTCATCAATTACTGGAGCATTCAGGAAGGACTCACACAGGGCACCTCTATTCCCCACCTACGCCTCCTTACCGAACTACCTGAGGTAGAACACATTTGGTTTTCTACCATGGAACGGGAAGGAAAGACAGATGTACAAGACCTTCACCCCAACATCACCCACCTACCTTTCCATACCTCGCACGGATTGAGAGCTAAATGGGATGATTTTTCCAAAATCCCGAAAGCACTCATTCGCCTGGTCCGTCAGGAAAAGATCGATTTCATCCTCTGCCGGGCCGCCCCGGCCGGAGCCCTTGGCTACCTAATTTGGCGTAAAACCAAAGTACCCTACGCAGTAGAATCCTTCGAACCACATGCCGATTACATGCTTGAGTCCGGGGTGTGGTCACGGTGGGACCCTCGTTTCTTGCTAGAACGGTTTTGGGAAGCCCGGCAAAAGAAAACGGCCAAAGCGCTCATGCCCGTAGCCGAAGGGTATCGGCAACAACTGATAGTAGAAGGAGTGCCTCAGGAGCGAATATTTACCCAACCCTGTGCCGTACCTTCCGATCAGTTTTGGTTTCGTGCGGAACACGTAGCCCCCCTACGCAAGCAACTGGGGCTTACTGAATCAAACATCGTGGGCATCTATGTAGGTAAATTTGGTGGCCTTTACCTGGAAGAAGAAGCCTTTCGGTTGTTTCAATCAGCCTTCTCTACCTTCGGAGACGATTTCTTCCTTATTCTTCTTTCACCAAATCCTGCTGACCAAATAGCAGATTTCATTCATCGGTTCAATCTACCTGCCCACCGGGTACTGCATACCGTGGTGCCCCACACGGATGTTCCTAGCTATTTGCATGCCGCAGATTTTGCCTTTGCTACCTACAAACCCTCTACTACCAAACGATACCTCTCCCCCATTAAAGTAGGGGAATATTGGGCTAGCGGATTGCCGGTAGTGATCACTCATGGCGTAGGCGATGAGTCAGAGATCATCCCGAACGAAGGAGGAGGAACACTGTACCATCCTGAAAATCAGGATGATACAAATATTTGGTCAGCCATCCGTCAATGCATGGCCCAATCCAAGGCTCATCCTATTGCATTGGCAAAAAAGTACCGTTCTCTATCCAGAAACCGGGAAGTATACCAACAGGTGCTAAAGGGCTTGAAGAGATAGCTATACTATTTGTATCGTTCCAGATGACAATCCAAAAATAGAGAGACGGTTCACCGCAATCCTCAAGATTTATCAACTCCCATTAACCCTACAAAATTCTTTTTTAAATAACCTTATCACTTGTCAACCAAACAATTTTGGTAGTACCTTTGTATTTATAAAACAAAATTCTGTATCCGCAATACAATGAATTCTACCATTAAGCTTGATAAGATTGATCGTAAGATCTTGGAGATTCTGCAGGTCAATGCTAAAATCACCAATGCTCAGCTTTCAAAAGAAATTGGTCTATCTCCTGCTCCTACCCTAGAGCGTGTAAAAAAGCTAGAACAAGCCGGCATCATCCGCAGCTACCACGCCAAGCTTGATAACGAAAAGATTGGTTTGGGGGTGAGCACCTTTGTTCACGTGACCCTGATGGGCCACAACAAGGAGAACATGAATGCCTTTGTAGAAGCCATTCAGAACATAGACGAAGTGATCGAATGCCACCACGTAACCGGCAGCGGCGATTTCGTGCTTAAAATTGTAGCACACGACATCAGCAGTTATCAGAAATTGATGTTGGAAAAAATCAGCGAGATTCCGGTAGTAGATGGCCTACAGTCCATGGTTATCCTGAGCACCTACAAGGATAGCAAGAAGATGCCCATCGAAATATAATTAGTAACCACCCCGGCCATTAACCGGGGTATTTTTTTGCCTTTTGCTCCCCCCGGTTTTTACTATTTTTACCCCTATGAGCTACAAAAACCGGGTACTAACCGCCATCCAGATTGACCAGAAGGTACGTAGGATTGCCCTTGAGATCTACGAAAAAAACGCTGAAGAGTCCTCCATTTTTCTGGCGGGTGTCTGGGATCGGGGCTACCAATTTGCCGAGCTGCTAGCCGAGCAGCTGCGCGAGGTAAGCCCTCTGAAGGTAGAGTTGGTCAAGGTACAGGTGGATAAATCTAATCCCCTCCAGGCCGAGGTTACCTTTGATGTTTCTGCCGACCGGCTCAAGGATGCCTGCATTGTGCTAATAGACGATGTACTCAATAGCGGCCGCACGCTGGCATACGCCCTCAAGCCCTTCCTGGATCTGCCCATGAAGAAGCTGGAAACAGCAGTCTTGGTATTGCGAACCCACCGGCTATTCCCCATCTCCGCCCGGTATACCGGTTATGAGCTCCCCACTACGCTGAATGAGCACATCGATGTGGTACTGGAGGGTGACGACAAAGGAGTATATTTAACCTAGCCTATGTTTGAAAATCTGATGGATTGGGAGCTGTTCTCCCAAGAAGCTTCTACGTTGCTGGTGGAAGCCACCAAACGGCTTGGCGGTGCACTGGTCGTATTTATCGTCGGCCTGATTATTATCCGCTTGGTGCGCCGCGGCTTGCGCCGGTTGGTAGCCAAACGGGATTGGGATCCCACCTTAGAGTCTTTCCTTGTATCTGCTGTCATGGCGGTTCTCAACATCACCTGGATCATCACCATGGTAATCATCATGGGGGTACCTGCCTCTGCATTTTTTGCCCTATTGGGTTCTGCCGGGCTAGCCATTGGCTTGGCCTTGCAGGGCAGCTTGTCCAACATAGCTGGCGGGGTGCTTCTGTTGGTTCTACGGCCTTTGCGGGTAGGCGACTTTGTAGAAACCGAGAGCAGCATGGGCACGGTAGAAAGCATTAATCTGTTTTACACCCGGATCACCACCCCGGACGGTCAGGTGCTCCACCTGCCCAATGGCAAGCTGGCCAATAACAAAATCCTCAATTTTTCGCAGAAAGAAACCCGCCGGGTTACCATCAAAGTAGGCATAAGCTATACGGATGATGTGGAAGAGGCTCGCAGAACCCTGATAGAGCTAGTAAAACTGGATGCCCGCATACTCGATGAACCCGCCCCGGCGGTAGTAGTATCGGAGCTAGGCGACAGCGCCGTGCAACTTATCCTGTGGGTATGGGTGAAAAAAGAGCACTTCGGTGATGTTCTGTTCTCACTAAGAGAGTCGACCAAAAGTGCCCTACAGGATCATGGAATTTCTATTCCTTTTCCCCAGCACGAGGTGCATCTGTATCAGAAGTAGATACTTTGTGGGTGTATTTGTAGATCAGTTTGCACAGAACACCCCTATTTTGCTGTACAATTTCTACAAACTTTAGTAAGTATTTGTTAATTTACGGTGGGTTTATCTGGATAAAGCCTGCATGTCGTCAACCACCCCTAACACATCCCAAGAAGAATTGACCACTCGGATCTCCGATTTGGAATCCGATTTACAGCGCACAGAAAAAGCGCTAGAAAATGCCCTGTCTCAGCTTCACAAGTACAAATTAGCGGCATCAGGGGCAAACGACGGGTTATGGGATCTCAATATTGAAACCGGGGAAGCCTTTGTATCTCCACCCTGGAAAACCATGCTGGGATACGATGAACTGGAGCTCCCCAGCCAAATAAATACCTGGGAAAAACTACTTCATCCTGAAGACCGGGCCTGGGCCAACAAAGCCCTACAAGAATACATTGACGGAGCGGCTCCGGACTACGACATCGAATTCCGGATGCGGCACAAGGATGGATCGTACCGCTGGATTCACTCCAAGGGAACCGTATTGCGCAATGATGCCGGTAAGGCCTATCGTATTTCTGGGTCGCATACGGACATCACCGAACGAAAATTTGCCGAGCAAGCCCTCGTAGAAAGCGAAGTGAAGTACCGTAACCTCTTCGAGAACTCTCAAGTAGGCATGCTTAGGGCCAATATTGATACCGGTAGGATTATAGAAACCAATTCTACCGCTATGGAGCTCTTCCGGGCCGAGGAGGGTGACTATTTCTTTCTGAAGGACTTAGCCGTGGATGTTTCTTCCATGGAGAAGTTCCTCAAAGAACTTGAAGAGGAAGGTACGGTAGCCAACCTGGAGATGCAGATCAAGCGGCGGGACGGCACCTTACTCTGGGTGGCCCTATCCGGCAGTTTGCATAAGGATATTCTGGAGTGCGTGGTGAAGGATATTGAAGAAACCAAACAACACGTACTGGAGCTGCAACGCATCAATTTTGAGTTGGACAGCTTCGTCTACCACGCCTCGCACGACCTACGCTCTCCCCTGCGTTCTGTGCTAGGCCTTACCTCCATTCTAAAGCAAGATACCGACCCCAACTCGCGGGACCAATGCGTAAGCCTGATCGAAAGCTCGGTACAGCGGCTGGACCGCCTGGTAGTGGACTTGCTTACGGTAAGCCGGGAGGGCCGCAACGAGAACAACTACGAGCCGGTCAACTTGATGGTGGAGGTGAACCATTGCGTAGGCAGTTTCTGGCACATGGACAATGCCAAGGACATGGAGATCCGGGCGTTCATCTCCCAAACCAGCGACTTTGCCACGGACCCTTCGCGCATGCGGATCATCTTCAACAACATGATCTCCAATGCCATCAAATATCGCAGTTTCGACCGAGATCAATCCTTCCTGAACATCGAAGTGATGGTGGACAAGTCTAAGCTCATTGCCAAATTTGAAGACAACGGGCTGGGCATCGCGGAAGAAAATGTGGGCAAGGTATTCGACATGTTCTTTCGGGCCACCGAAACTTCAGAAGGCACCGGTTTAGGCCTCTACATTGTACAAAATACCATCAAAAAGCTAGGCGGTTCTATTTGCGTCTCATCCCGCGAAGACCAAGGCACTACCTTCTCCGTGATCATCCCCAATGCCCTGGCCGGTGCCCAGCAGTTAGGAGAAATCCTTTCCTGATTTTAGCAAAGTCGCTTTTTTTTTACCTTCGGTGGTTATTCTACTGACCCCAACTACTATGTCGATACATAAGCCAAATCAGATCAAAAAAATCACCACGCATCAGCTCCAAGCTATGAAAGAGCGCGGAGAAAAGATTTCGATGCTTACTGCCTATGACTATAGCATGGCCCGTATTCTGGACGGTGCCGGTGTAGATGTGTTGTTGGTGGGCGACTCGGCCTCTAACGTAATGGCCGGCAACGAAACTACTCTGCCCATCACCTTAGACCAGATGATCTACCACGCTACCAGCGTAGTACGCGCAGTAGACCGTGCTCTGGTAGTAGTAGACATTCCCTTTGGCTCCTATCAGGGCAACTCCCGGGAGGCCCTACAGTCAGCCATCCGGATCATGAAAGAATCTGGCGGTCATGCCGTGAAGCTGGAAGGAGGCGAAGAGATTAAAGAATCCGTACTGCGGATTCTGAGTGCTGGTGTACCCGTAATGGGCCATCTGGGCCTTACCCCACAGTCCATCTATAAGTTTGGCACCTACTCGGTACGTGCCAAGGAGGAGGCCGAAGCACAGAAATTAATCGACGATGCCAAGGTGCTGGAAGAGTGCGGCTGTTTTGGAATAGTCCTCGAAAAAATACCTGCCACTTTGGCTAAAAAGGTAGCCGAATCCGTGCGCATTCCCATCATTGGTATTGGAGCAGGCCCAGACTGCGATGGTCAGGTATTGGTGATGCATGATATGCTGGGAATTACTCAGGACTTCAAACCCAGGTTTTTACGCCAATATCTGGACCTAAATACCGAGATAACCAAGGCGGTGAGCCGTTATATTGAGGATGTAAAATCCCAAGATTTCCCTAATACCAACGAAAGCTATTCGTAACACTATTTTTATCCGTATTTCTGGACAAATCGTTTGGACCTTTTGTCTAAAAGCACGAATATTGAGACTCTATAGCAGAAACCCGCTTATTATAAAGCTTACAAAAAAGCCCTGAGGACTATTCCCCAGGGCTTTTTCTTTTGCTAATGTATGCTGGCAGGAGCAGGACGCTCTTAGTAAAGCGTGGCACGAGCGGACGCTCGCGCCAGTG
>DMST01000375.1:6300-6879 GCA_003454975.1 Cytophagales bacterium
ACGAGCGGACGCTCGCGCCAGTGGAGCCAGTTTCATCAATCACACATTGTCAACCTCGTCCTTCAGCATATTGATGGACTTCTTGGCATCGCCAAACAGCATACGCGTTTTATCCCCGAAAAAGAGCTGATTCTGGATTCCCGCGTAGCCCGCGCTCATCCCCCGTTTCATCACCACCACGTTTTTGGCTAGTTCCACATCCAAGATGGGCATACCGTAGATGGGGCTGCTCGGGTCCTCCTTCGCGGCAGGGTTCACTACGTCGTTGGCACCTACCACCAGCACCACGTCCGTGGTCGGGAATTCCTTATTAGCATCCTCTAGCTCCAACAGATTATCGTAGGGCACATCAGCCTCCGCCAGCAGCACGTTCATGTGCCCGGGCATCCGGCCCGCTACCGGGTGAATGGCGTACTTGAAGTCCACACCTTCTTCAGCGCACTTCTGCTCCAGCTCGTGCACTACGTGCTGGGCTTGGGCTACTGCCAAACCGTAGCCCGGCACCACAATTACCTTGCTGGCGTACTTCAGCATAATGGCCGTATCGGTAGGGGTAGCCTCTTTCACTACCTCCTCACG
>DMST01000375.1:6937-11186 GCA_003454975.1 Cytophagales bacterium
CCACTCGCCACGCCGCCGCCGCCAAAACCACCGATGATCACGTTGATCAGCGAACGGTTCATGGCCTTACACATCAGGATGGTCAGGATAGTACCCGAAGCACCCACAATGATACCGCCCACAACCATCACATTGTTTCCGTAGATGAGTCCGGCCAGCGCCGCACCTATACCGGTAAAGGAGTTGAGCAGGGAGATCACCACGGGCATATCACCACCCCCAATGGGAGTTACGAAGGTGATACCGTAAATGAGCGAGAGTACCAGCAGGATGATCACGAGCATGAAGTCTAGCTCAGGGCGCGTCATGATGTAGGCCGACAGCGCGATGATGCCTACCAGCAGAATCATGTTGATGATGGTAGGCTGGGGCAGCTTGAGCGAATCGCGCAGGAAGCCGTCCAGCTTACCCCAAGCTACCAGCGAACCGGTAAAGGAGATGGAGCCCACAAACAGGGCAAAGATGGTGGTGAGCACTTCTGGAGAGGCCAAGTTGGCTCCGGGCTGAATGTTGTACAGCTCTACAATACCAATGAGCATGGCACAAGCGCCACCCAAACCGTTGAAGAGCGATACCATCTCGGGCATCTTGGTCATCTTAACGCGGCGTGCCGCCACCAAACCGATAGCACTACCTACTATCATACCTCCGACGATCCAGAGGTACTTACCCATTTCGTACACACCCTCGATTCCACCCAGGGGGTCAATCAAGGAAGCCAAAATCCCCAAGCCCATACCACTGGCCGCAATCAGGTTACCGTTGCGCGCGGAGTCTGGACTGGATAGTCTTTTCAGGCCAATGATGAACAACACCACGGCCACGATGTATAAATATTCTACTAATACCGTCATGGTTTTCCAGGTGTAGGGTTAGTCTTTCTTTTTCTTTTTGAACATCTCCAGCATGCGGCCCGTCACAGCATAGCCACCCACCACATTGATCATCGCCAGGGCGATGCCCAAAAAGCCCAATGCCAACACCAGGTAGTTGTCGGCCTCAGCGGAGCGAATCAAGATGATTGCCCCGATCACCACTACGCCCGATACCGCATTGGCACCCGACATCAGCGGTGTATGCAAGACCGTAGGCACCTTGGAGATCACTTCCGTCCCCAGAAAAATGGCCAGCACCAGTAGGAATATCATCCCCTGGTTTTCGGTCAAAAATTCAAGTATTCCTTCCATAAAAATCGAATTTGGGAAGGTCGATGTTCGAAGTTAGAAAGACTGCCAACGCTTGTGCAGCTTATTCAACATCATACCTATCCTTTTATAGTTTTCTCTATTCTTCTCGAAACTTTCGTTTTCTAAATATTCGCATGCTTGAGCAAAATCCAGCCAAGTCGTAGTCTCTGCGCAGGAGCCAAGGGCATGGATAAGATGTTGCTTAAAAACCCCTTCAAACTTTCGTTTCGCCCACCCTTCACTGATGTTTGCCGGGACAGAGCGAGAAGATCGTACAATCTGAGAGGTTAAGGAATACATCTCATCTTTGGGGAAGTTTCGGGTCATTTGGAAAATCTGCATTGCAGCCTCAAAAGAGAATTGGTACACTTCCAAATCTCTGAAGGACTTAATAACGCTTCGCTCTTCCATTATTTTTTCATCGAATTTCGAACCTCGAACTTCCAACCTCGAGCGTCTATTTCCCGAATCGCACTTCTCCGTTATGTACTACGGTGGCAGAGGCCACGATGTCGTCCTCTAAGTTGAAGACCAACGCCCCTTCTTCGCCTACCAGCAGCTTGTGCAGGTTATGTATGTTCTTAGAGTACAGCTGGCTTGCATGCTGGGGCATCTTCACGTGCAGCTCGGAATCCCCGATGATGATCACCTCGTACTTCTCTACCGTTTTGTCATTTTCGGTGAGGGCGCAGTTACCCCCCGTAGAAGCGGCCAGGTCTACAATCACCGAACCGGCTTTCATGCCCTTCACCGTTTCCTCAGTGATAAGCGTGGGGGCAGGCCTTCCGCGAAGCTGTGCAGTGGTAATGATGACGTCGGATTTGGCAGCTTTCTCCTGAATAAGTTCGGCCTGCCGCTGGCGGTACTCTTCGGTTTGCTCTACTGCGTATCCTCCGGCAGCAGCATCGTCCTTCGCACCTTCTACTTCTACAAACTTCGCCCCTAGAGACATTACCTCTTCTTTTACAGCCGAGCGGGTATCAAAGGCTTCCACCACACCGCCCAAGCGGCGCGCGGTAGCAATAGCTTGCAAACCGGCTACACCGGCTCCCAGCACCAACACTTTGGCTGGAGGGATGGAACCCGCTGCCGTAGTCAGCATAGGAAAATAGCGGGGCATCGCATGGGCCGCCGCTAGTACCGCTTTGTAACCCGCAATGTTGGCCATAGACGATAGCACGTCCATACTCTGAGCACGGGTAGAACGGGGAATCATGTCCATGCTAAGAGCCGTTTGTTTACGTGCGGCAATGGGCTCCAAAACAGCGGCATCCTGGTACGGTGCCAACATACTGATAAAAGCAGTGCCTTCTCCGGCTGCATCCAAGTCGGCCTCTGCCAGTGGCTGTAGTGTCACCACCAATTCAGCCTGTGCGAGCACCTCTGCCCGACCCTGAGCGGTAGCGCCAGCCTCCGTGTAAGCGGCATCGTCGATATATGCCGAAGCTCCTGCTCCGCCCTCGAACAACACCGAATGACCATCACCTGTCAACTTCTGCACCGTATCCGGTACCAAAGCCACGCGCCGGTCATTGTCTTCTTTTACAATTCCGATCTTCATAAGAAGGTTTTCATGAGTGTGTCAATCCAAAAAAATCTCAACCGATCACGATCAAGTTAAAGAAATTGGACTAAAGTGTATGCGGGAATAAAGGAATGGAATTTCTTTGGTAGAGAAAATTGTTAAAGAAGAAACGATTGCAAAACTCACAACAAAATCAACAAAAAAATGAATGAACACCCTGCAAATCAACGTCCTTGGGGAATGAATCTCAACTCTTACCTACTTTTGTTGCATCTATCGCAGCTTGCTGGCTACATAGCACCTGGCTTAGGTTTTATCATGCCGATTGTGATGTGGATATCAAACCGTAATCTCTATCCTGAAGTAGACCGGCACGGTAAAGAAGTGGTAAACTGGATTATCACGCTGTTTATTTATTGCATCATCGCCTTTGTTCTGTTCTTTCTGCTGGTGGGTATTCCTATACTCATTGCGCTGGGCATTATAGGCGTGCTGTTCCCCATCATTGGGGCTATCCGGGCCAATGACGGGGAATTTTGGGCGTACCCATTTACTATCCGGTTCATCAAGTAATCAAACCCATTGCGGATTGAAGGGGCTGGCGTCGATGAAATCCATTTTCAGAGAGGCCTGCCCTTGCAGCATCCGCCAACCCTTGATTTTATATACCCAATACCGGCCCGTACCGGTAGTCTTTTTCAAATCTTCTTCTGACTCCTGCTGGAAGAGCAAGCTAGCCTCGCCGGTTAGTTGTAACAGCGTGCCCTCTTCAAAGTCAATAAAAAGCAAACCCGTTCGGGGGTCTTCCTGGATGTTGCCCAGAGTATTGAACATGCTATTTCCTTGGTAATCGGGCACTTTCAAGGCCCCCTCAGGAGTCATTTCCACAAAGCCTTCCGGGCCACCCCGGTGTGAAACATCCAACCGCCCACTTTGACTCACACTACCAATAAACAAGGTATCGGCTTGTGCTATCATTTGCCCTACCCCTTGGGTAAGGGAAGTTCCCTCTTGCCACTCTACATCACCACCAGACAAGCCCGTCAATTCGCGGACCGTGCGGCGCTGGATATATTTGGGGCAATTGGGGTAGGCCTCTTCCACCTCAATATACAAGCGGCCAGATTCCCGCCTAGCAACACCGTTTACCCGGATTCTCCGCCGGGTGGCCAACTCAATGAACAGCATCCCTACCTGCGCTGTGTCCTGCACTTGCTGCAACCCCTTGGGCACAGGCATACCTTCGGCGATTGAGATAATCAACTCACTGGACGAAGGAGACGTGACAAAGCCAGCACTACCCGTGAGCACAGTAGTCCAAACCTGCCCATTCTCATCCTGAGTACTGATGAAAACCATCGTTTGGCGTTCGATAAACGCCCGGGCCCCGTTCACAATCAAGTCGCTGATAATCCGGCCATTTAGATTAGCCATCGTGGTTTCGCCAGCCATTTTTTGCACCGCCCTTTCCCCTGCATGGAAGACCTCTAGCTTTCCCATAGTTGTGATTGTTGTGGGCTCCCGAAGGAGCCCCCTT
>DMST01000375.1:11233-14008 GCA_003454975.1 Cytophagales bacterium
TACCGAAGGAGCCCCCTTGAATGCTTAAAAAGTAAGAATGTGATAGCCGTCTTTTTGAAGCTGTACGAAACTGGATAGCCCGGAAGTACCTGGCACCGGATTGTTCTTTATCAAATCCAACCCAGACGGTTCCGCACCGAACACGTCCGCACAGGCGCAAGAAATCCCTTCTACTTGGGCCAGCACTTCATTGTACAGGGTATGGGCTGGGTGGTCTGTTTTTTGCAATTCTGCCGGCCAGCGAGTCCCCGCTCCTTGAAAGATGATTTTGGCTTCTTCGCCCGCCTGCTTGAAATCATAAGCGGCACCTAAGGCATTAAACACACGACCCAAGGCTTCCTCAGATCCGGCTTTGGGCTCAGATAGAACCACAATGGCTGTTTTACTCATGAATGATAAGAGATTAAATGTTTATTACCGAACGATCGGTAAATTATAAAGGTAAATTTTTTTAGGTCAAATACAGTCTACTCAAATGGCGGATGGCCCGGTCAAACACCGAATCATTCCCTACCCCTTTTCCCACTACCAAGCTACCTTGCACCATGATGAGGGTGTCTTCGGCTTTCTCCCGCGCATCCTCATGCTCAAGCCCTAGATCGATCCCTAATCGATAAAAGCCAGAAATCCATTCTTCCATATTTTGCTGTACCCCATCACCAAATAGAGAGAGCCCTTGGTCCATACTGAGCGCACGTAAAATACAGGTCTCCTTACCGTTCCCGTATAGTTCCCGAATGTTATCCAGAGCCCGGGCTAGTCGGATGGCTGGCATTTCATTAGAGTCTTCCAGCACCTGACGTACGTTATTTTCAATCCATCCGCGGGCGTATACCAGCACGGCTTCTGCTATCTCTTTTTTACCACCAGGAAACCGATGATACAAGCTAGCTTTTTGCAGGCCGGTAGCCACCGCTAAATCATTAAGGCTCGTCCCTTCGTATCCTTTCGTCCGAAATACCGACATCAAGCCGGCCATCAGATCCGCATCGTTTACCTTTTGTGGTCGCATGGTACAAATGTAATGATGAATTATATTTTACCAAACGTTCGGTAACTATAATGGTTGTATTTTTTATCAATTAATTTTGTCCGAAGGTTAAAAAGACAGGATTTCTGAAGGCTCTATTACCCTACGTAAGTCTATGTCTCCTCCTTCAAGCATCTCGTCCGGGAGGTCTTCCCAGACGGCATCCCGGGCCTTAACCCAATCTACCTCCTCGGTAAAAAAGAACGTGTTGGGTAATCCTAGCAGATCAAAGATGAGTTCACCCAGCAAAGGCTCATCAAGCGGGCGACTGATGCCTAAACATTCCGGTTTACCCTCTTCTTCTCCGTGCAAGGTGGCCGCTTCAAACAATTCCTTTCCTCCTGAAGGGATCAATTCTACGGAATGTGCCCCCTTCTGCACTTTCCCATATTTAGAGAGCACTACCTCCAACTCCGCTGGGTCCCACGGGCGTGGTCTGCCTTCTACAAACCGGTACACCATTACTGAAAAACTCATGGGGTATCTTCCTTTTGATTTTGTTCTCCCTGAGCGTAGTATTTATTCAGCCAGGTTTGAAACTCGATGGCTTGAATTCCTTCCCCCTTTGCCGCTTCTTCCATTAGGTTGAGAGCCTTCTCCCCCACTTCTTTATCCACATCAAAGTGCTCTAACAGATGGCGGGCTACCCATAGGTGAGTATCGTATTCCACCTCTTCCAACAATTTGGCCAGTGCGCGCGCTCCTTTGAGATCGTAGTCCCGAGACATACGAGACGCCAGGGTATGCATTCTTTTCACCGCCTTATTGTAGGCCTTGATGGAGTCTTGATCCTGATAATTGACTTCCGCCACTTTGGCGGGGATAGTCTGGTATTCTTCCAGAAGGGTAGCCAACGAAGCTTTTTCTGCCATTGGGCAAAGGTAGAAATCAGGACCGGATACACCGAGATGGTCGGTAGGAAAGAGGGACCTACCCTACAGGCTGAAGTATAAACTGTTGCCAAAGCCTGAGAACCACCCACATGATGAATGACCAGGCCAAAGGCTGCATCCAAAACCAAACACGTGGCCCCCAAACCACTTCCACTGGCTGGTACTTACGCAGCAGGCCATATTGAATTCCCAGTATAAATAGGGCCCAAAGCCAACGTAGGTATATCGGTACATATAATGGCCACAGATAATATGAGGAAGCAAAGAAAAACTCGAAGGTCAAGAAGGAGTAATTGGAGATGGTGCGAATAAAAAGGCTAAACAGCTCTACCCACAAAAAAGCCATGAACACCCCATAAACAAGAGGCTGCCACCGATGAGGGGAGCGTATGAGTTGGTTGGAGAAGAGGCAGACAACGATCAAGATTCTCAGCAGCGCCATCCATAAGAAAACGTCATTGGGATCTGAGCGCCAAGTGCCGTTGGTGTCCGTTTCGCAAAAGGCACTGGCAAAATAAAGCTGAGCCTCGCCTCCCTGAACTATTTGGATAAAAATCAAAATAGCGTTGTTGACAAGGATAAGTAGAGGGAAGGTAAAAAAGGGAATCAGCTTTTTCATTTCTAACCAAAAATACCGGGGCTATCGCTTACGCGAAAGCCCCAGCACGGCAAACAAAACGGCCAAATCTACTGTCTGGGCAAGAACACGGTGCCCAGGTCATTGTCTATTCCCTCGTTGACGGTAATGCCCGTCACCAGTGTGGGATTGTACCCTTCGCCTGACAGGGGTTCGATAGAGAGGGTATAATCACCTGAGGGCAAGGCAGACAGCACAAATCCGCCCGATCCACC
>DMST01000375.1:14050-16271 GCA_003454975.1 Cytophagales bacterium
CCGGTATAGGTACTGGTAATGGTATCAGCACCAATGAGGGCAAACACGGCCGTGCTGACGGCACCGGGATCGATCCTTCCCATAATGGATCCGTTATCAGGATCGAGGATCACGCGTACCACCGGCCGAAGGCGAAATGTCTCGCCGCTTTCGCTAGCTACCACCGATCGACCCGCATCAAAATCGAGCACTAGCTCGAAAACCCGGTTTGCGGACAGGTCACCAACCACATCCAACTCAATGACACCGGTACTACCGGAGGCAAAAGGCAGGGCTTTCACCTCACCACCAATAGAAAGATCATGGTTTTGCCCCAATACCAGCCGTACTTGCTGTAGGGTACCCGGGGGTAGGTCTACCTCGCCCAACAAAGCAGAATGGCCGTTGGTAAGTTCCAATACATTGAATACACCGGTGTTTACTTCATCTAGTGAAAGCCACTCGCCTGCGTCACCTTCCATTTTCACTTGTACATCAGCAATATCAATGTTTACTGATTCGTAGTCGCCGGGGGCATCAATTAAGTTGATCCTCAAAGTAGCCACGTCTGGCTCTGCAGGCTCACAAGCGGCCATAACTAGCCCGCCCAACAGCCCCAAAAGGGATGGGTATAATTTCTTCATACTTGTACTTTATTTATGTGGATCTGGTATACTCTTGTACTATGTATATCGAAAAAGTGGGCCTCAGGTATTCATTCATGTAGGGAAATAATAGGTTTAGTCGATAGTACTGTGGATTTCGTCGACAGCGACCTAAAAATCACCAAAACTTACCCGTAGTATTTTTCAGAGATCATTTTGGAGTCTCTGCCTAAACAGTTGTCAATGCCCCAAATCCATACCGCTAACGATTGTTTTCCCATCCAAACAAGACTTAGACCGCAGCTATTTGGGAAATGTCTACCTTTCTGCACATGACACCACCTATTCGTTGGGGCATACTTGGCACTGGTAAGATTGCCCGCAAGTTTGTTGCTGATTTAGAACCTACTACCGGAGTGGCCTATGCGGTAGGTTCCCGCAGTTCAGAAAAGGCAGCTGCCTTCGCCCAAGAACATGAAATGCCGAAGGCCTATGGCAGCTACGAGGCACTGGTGACCGATCCTGAGGTAGATGTGGTGTACATCTCCTCGCCCCATTCAGGACACTATGAGCATACCCTTTTGTGCCTAAATGCGGGGAAGCATGTGCTCTGCGAAAAACCCATGGCTGTATATGCGCGACAAGCAACTGAAATGGTTGACCTGGCCCGGGAGAAAAATCTTTTCCTAATGGAAGCCCTTTGGATGTACTTCCTACCCACTTTTCAACAAACCCAGCGGTGGATTGCTGATGGCCGAATAGGAGAGGTCACGATGATTCGGGCAGAATTTGGCTTTCCACCTGCATATGAGCCCGAAAGCCGGCTGTTTAATCCTGCATTGGCCGGAGGTGCCTTGCTGGACATAGGCATATACCCACTCACATTGGCTTTGCGCTTAGCCGGAGCCCCTTTGAAGAACCTGCAATCTGCGGTGAAAAAAGCCCCTACCGGGGTAGACATGGCTACGGTGGTGCAAGCCGAGTTTGAAAACGGTGTATTGGCTAGCCTCACTTCTACTTTTGAAAGCCGCATGGTAAACGAGGCTGTGATTTACGGTACCGAAGGGCACATTCACATGCCACTTTTTTGGTCTGGAACAAATACCCACCTAAATCGGAACGGTGAGGTAACCACCTTTACTGATGACCGCACTACATTCGGATACAACTTTGAGGCAGAGGCGGTGCATGAATGTTTGCGCCAAGGCCAAACGCAATCTCCCATAATGGACTGGAAGGCGAGCCTGGAACTGATCCAATGCATGGACCAAATCCGCCACGCGCATCAGATTCTTTATCCTTTTGAAAACTAACGCATAATGAACCGTATTTTTTTAAGTACGGCCCTGGCAGGTATGCTATGGGCATGCAATCCCAACACGCCTACATCAAATAGTGGCAACCTGGTAGAGTACGACCCCAAGGTAGAGGAGATACTGAGCCAGATGACGCTGAAAGAGAAGATTGGGCAAATGACTCAGATCACCCTGGACACGGTGGCTGATTTGTCTTACGATACCATCACACTAGACATGAATGCGCTCAGCAAGCACATTCAGGAATACGGTGTGGGTTCCTTCCTCAACTGTGCCGGCCAGGCACGTACCCGCGACCAGTGGAACTATGTGATCGGGGAG
>DMST01000515.1:0-3293 GCA_003454975.1 Cytophagales bacterium
CCTACCCGGTCTCCTTTTTCGATGCCACACGCCAGTAACGCTCGTGCGCACTCGTCCACCTGGGTCTGCAACTTCCGGTAGCTGTACCGGATATCCTGGTGTTTCACAATCAGCGCCTCCTCGTCAGGATATTGGGCCACCGTTTTATCAAAAAGATCACCGATGGTATCTCCCAATAAGGGCTGCTGGCTGATGCCGCACGCGTAGCTTAACTCTGACATCTCAGATAAGGATTTTGGGTAAGATAAATACAGTCATTCCATTACGTCCCCTCAAACCAAACGGGGTACTCGTTCCTAGAGATGGAAATCTGCTGCTACTCAATTTCTGTAAATAATCTGGATTTTATCACACAAAGATTGCCTAATGGTCCTTCTGGTGAGAAACTAACCTCGTGGTCTGGGGGCATATCTGCAGAAGACGGTTTGATGCCGCTATCTCAGGTTTCGAGGTTATGAAGCAAAAAGAGGATGTCTCATAATTGAGCAGCCTCTATTTCGTCCTTGGATGTCAAGCTATGAGCACCCTTACATTACTAAAAACAACCTCCTCTATAGTAGGCAAGCGATCCCCGCTCTCAAGACTCCAACTCCTTCAGCCGCGCGATGGCCTCCTCATTATCTGGGTTGATCTCTAGGCTCTTTTTGTAGTTTTCAATAGCTTCTTCGGTTTGACCAGCCTGCACCTGAAAGTCCGCAAGAAAGTGGTAGGGGTACCATTGGTCTGGGTAGGCCTGAACGATGAGTTTAAGGATGTCAACGGCCTCTTTCGATCGCCCTTGCATGGCGTATTGTTCTGCAAAATAGAAGGTGTTTTTATCCGAAATATTATTGCCCAGCTCAGCCAATAAGGTACTCGCTTCTTGAAAACCCTGCTCCTTGTAAGCCTTTACCACCCGCTCGGTATTTAAAAACTCTTCGATCTCCGGGGTATTCCCAAAAAGCTCCTTCCTGATCCGAGTTCTCACTTGGACCCATCCTTCCATTGCACTCCGATTAGAGAGGCTCACCACCACCAGAGACTCGCCCATCACCATGTCCAACTCTCCTGATATGCCCGGGGCTCCTCCACTGTGTCCGTAAACGGTTTTCCCATTCAATTCCCGCAGGGTCATGCCATAGCCGTAGTCATTACCGAAGTGATCGGTGGTCATCAGGGAAAACGATTCCTCATTGATGAGTTCGTGGTTCTGCAAAGCCAGGGCGAATTTGTGGAAGTCTCTGACCGTAGATGTGCCGCCCCCGGCCGAACTCATCAAGGGCCCCGTCGAGGTCATTCCGGCAGGCTGGAATACGTTCTGGGCGACGTACGAATTGTAATCCATTCCAGAGATTTCCTCAATCATCAGACCCAATACAATGTATCCGGCATTGCTGTACCGCATCCGCTCGCCCGGGGAAAATTCAAGGGGATCTTCAACGAAAAAAGGCAGGAAGTCCCCCAAAGTTTTGATGGATTCCCGTTGCTGGTCAAACGCAGGGCCGAAGAAGTCGCCCAGCCCCGAGGTATGGGACAGCAGCTGCTGCACGGTAATCGCGTGCGCGGGCTTATTGGGATAATCGGGGAGGATGTCGCCAATGGTCTGTTGCAAACTGATTTGACCCTGCTCTACCAGCTGCAGGATGCTCACGGCGGCGAACATCTTGCCCATCGAGGCCATATCATACCGCGTGTCAGTTTGGTTCTCCTGTTGATCCTCTCCCTGGAAGCCGAAGGCTTTCTCAAGCAGGATATCCGGTCCGTCAGCCACCAAAACCGACCCGTGGAAATTTTGACTCAGGTACGTATCATCCAGCAGTGCATTGATTTCATCCGCTGACTCTGAATAAACCGATTGGGCCACTGAGGGTTTAGTACAGGCCACGGAGCCAATGAGCAATAGAATACTGAATACGGATTTCATTTTAATAGATTCCATAGTTGTTGTTATTGACCTTTAAATTTGAGTGCGAATATTCTATTGAATAGCAATAGGAAGAGGGGGACGGTACACATCAGAGCGATTACCACCACGGCTTGAGAATCTAGCGTTTCGTCATAGAAAACCTCAAACCCTAGTACCAGGGCAGCCACAAACAGGAACCACTGCACCATTGATTTCTCGCTGAACAAAGTAGGTCGAGGCTTTTTAGACGTCACCTCCACCTCTACCCTACTCAGGATTTGTTCATTAAACTTTTCCTTATCAGGTTGCAGTAGATTTTCCTTTAAAATCTGTTTTATATCCTCATCCCTCATCTTCTGCATATTTCTTATTGTAGAATTCTTTCATTTTAGCCCTTGCCCTATGCAAAAGCACCTTGATATTTGCGGGGCTAAACGAGGTGATTTGATTAATTTCTTTAATGCTCTTTTCTTCTAAATAGAAAAGTGAAATCACCGTAAACTCGTTAGCATTCAGCTGATTAAGCCCCTCCTCTACTCCTACTTCCTCCTTCAAATCCTCTGCTGCGGGTTCCCATTGGGCAAACTGAGGAACATACTCTATCGCTTTATTTTTAGATTTCAGTTGTTTGAGACATTCATGATAAATGATCTTATATAGCCAGGTAGAAAACTTTGATTGATTTCTAAATTTCTTAATCGAATTGAGCACATTGACGAAGGCATCTTGCACCACATCTTCGGCATCCTCTTTATTTTTTAAATATTTAAATGCGATAGAATAGGCCATCTCCTTATGCCTTTCTATTAACTCATTCAAGGCAAGAGCATCGCCCGTCCTGGCTCTTTGGAGCAGCTCCCTTGACATAGGATGGCTTAGCGGTTTTTTATCATATTATAAAATACCAAAGACCCGATGCCGTAGAAGAGCAGCGCCATGGAGCCGTAGGCAATCCAGGAGTCAATGGAGGTGGAATTATCCAGTAAAAAGCCCACAAAAACGCCTAACCCGAGGGCGGCCGTTAGGATACCCTTGCTCAGATGATTGTATTTCATCTGTTCTAGCGAATCGATATTCACCAAGCTTTCGCCCTTCTTGATCAACTCCATCTTCTGTCGGTGCTGTGTGTACAGGTAAAAGATCACCACCACCGCCACAATGATGAATATGGGTCCTAAGGGAAGGTTGGGTGGTATCAGTATTGAGAATACGGTCTCCATAATTCTAGCTTTATGATTTTACCCCTTAGAGAAAGAAAGGGCCAAAAGGTTACAAAAGCCGAAAAAATAGTTGGAAAAAATTCTGAGGGAGGGCTTAACTCAAATCGAGGAGCCAACGCAGTGGCTACCTAATCGCTACCAAAGGGTCCGAAGGACCCATATTTTATAGCCCAGTCCGCAGGGCTGGG
>DMST01000515.1:3321-6816 GCA_003454975.1 Cytophagales bacterium
AGGGCTGGGCCCTTCGTATAGAAGCAAAACAGGTCCGGAGGACCGGAATTATTGAATTGCCGGCACCTCACCTGCCCCTCTCTATGTCGGTCCTTCAGGACCTCTGATTTGCATGGCGATAAATTCAACCCAGCCCTACGGACTGGGCTAAACCATTTGTGGTCCTACCGGACCTTTTCTGTCGGTGGAAGTAAGGCCAATAAAAAAAGAACCCCCTGATATTGAATTGATTGCATATTCAGGTAGAGGATTACCGATGTGAATCGGCTGCACTTATTTGAGCCTACAACAACGTTTCGCAGGATCTCTACTCCTTACCCTTCGCAAGTTCCGCGACCGGCACCAATTCCAAGACCAGGCGGTTATCTCCCGCTTTCCACTCCTCCATGCTGAGGCCCAAGGCCTCCACGTATCCACCCCGCAGCTCTTTCTCTACCACCCTGTCTAGGTAGGCAGTTACAGCCGAGGTCCCTACGGGCACCTGCAGATACGTCTCCACGGTGCCCTCTATCATTTGTGAGTTGCTGCGCACAGGGTAGGTTGCGTAAGAGGCAAACAGCTCTTCGGCGATGGGGAGCCCTTTGGGCAGATCCTTGATCACGCCTGATATGGTATAGGAAATCTCCGTGGGCAGGTTTAGGGTTTGCCCAAGGCATTCCACGCCATCAAAATATTTAAGCGCAATAGCCTCCGTAATCACCATCTGTAGCGGCTTCGCTAAGGCTGTTTCCGGATCACCGGCTATGTACTCCCATTCGAACAATTGAGCCACCCCAGGGTCTACAAACACGAGCCCTTCGCTTTGGAAATTTTCTTGGGTCGGGGAAACCTCGGTGGTACCCACCCTAATCATCCGCCCGAAGCCAGTCACCTCCGTCACCTCCTCTTGCACCGTAGGCCCTACGCTCGGGCTTACCGTTTCCGAATGAATAGGGTCTAGCCCTTCCATCTCCAGGGATACTTCCACCCGAAAGATGGATTCTACATCGGGCAGGGTTAAGCTAGATTGACCCCAAACGGAATCTGTGACCACGAAGAAAAGGGAGAATACGAGTACACTTAAGCGAAGAACGGTTTTAGGCAGCATGGTGGTTGCTTAGATGATAGTTAATTGGGTGAAGATAGCAGGCCAAAACATTCTACCCTAAAATGGCCCCTCGGATGGGAAACCGAGTTCAAGAATTGGAACAAATCTTATTGTGGGGATTTCCTCCCTTATAAAACTACAAAAACCGATCTATCCCCCTTATTTTGCAAACACCTTGAAACCATCCCAAAGGCAAACTATCATGTACAAGTACCTGACCCTTTTCTTTACCCTCCTTCCCGTCCTCTCTTCTTTTGCCCAGCAAGACAGCACCGAAACCTTTGAAGAAAAAGTAGGTAGACAAATCTTTCTGCCTTCTCTGCAAATCGGCTACATTTTCAATCAAGCCAATAACCTGACCAGTGGCATTATCATCAATACCTCTCTGGAATATCGGGTAAGGAACAACAACGATATTTTTTTTCGGGCCAACTACGACACCTACAACTCCGACTACATCATTACTCCCGGAAATGCGTTGACGAATGTGATTGAGGGCACCGCCTCTTTCACCGACCTGCTGATTGGTTCGGGCTACCGCTTTGGCGACAGCCAGTACCGGATATACCTGATGGCACAAGCCGGCGTGAAGCTGTACAACTTTCCGGAGTTTGTGCAGGAAAACAACACCATCAGCATTGTGCAGGGCCAGCGCAATATCTTCAGCACCCGTGCCACGGTCGGCTTTGAGTACTACATCAACGAGAAAAGCGCCTTCTCCTTAGATATCCTCCAAAGCCAGGTCTGGCGGTCTCAAGACTTCTGGATAGACAACGGAAGCGCTCTAGGATTCACCTTGGGGTATATCACTTCGTTGTATTAAGAGAAATACAGGGGTTGGCGCATGCACCTACCCCTAATTAATACCTCCTTTACTATTCCTGCTGCCCTGGCGAATCGCGAACATCTGGCGCCGCCCCTCCCCCACTACTGGGCGTCAAGAAGTACTTTCGGAAAGCCAGCTGCTCCTCCGTCGGGTTGGCAGTATTCTCAATTCTATCGTACTCCACCTTTAGCTTACGCGTGGCCCGCCCGGTTAGCGTCAGCGTTTCCCCTCCGCGGTTTACCTCCAGAGTAATTTCGGCATTGGCTTCGGGGCGCAATACCGTCCGAAACAACCGACTGTAGTCATCACCCCGCACAAAAGGTTCGCCATTCACACGCAGGATCGTATCGCCCTTCTTCAGGCCTAAAACGTCCTTCTTAGCCCGGTAGACCAGGAACTTGTCCGTCTCCCGATCCACGGTGAATAGAATGTCTCCGTAGGCCGGGTACCGACTCCCCTTGGGGGTGTAGTCCCAGCCCATTTTCTCAAAATACTCCTCACAAGGCGGTAACTCTTCGCCTTCCACGTAGCGGGCCAGCAGCTCGCGTACCTCCGGGTAGGTCATCGCCGTCAGGTCATCCAGAAAGGTAGCGTCCGAAAAGGGCCGCCCGTGCCCGTACTGCTGGGCCAGCTGTTGCATCACCTGTTGCAGCCGCATACGGCCCTGGCTGCGTTCCATCAGGTAAGCATCCAGATAAAAGGCAATTAGCTCACCCCGCTCGTAGTAGTTCGTGAGCTGCAGTATCTTATCCAGCCATTCCAAATTGTTGGCCTTCACTATATCCACACTGCTTTCAGTAAACGAAACGGGGCGACGCTTCTTGGCCGTCTCCATGGCCCCTGCCAGGGCAATATCCAGGGAAGTATAAGAATTCAAATCGTACTGACTGATGGTGAGCCCCGCCAGGTAGTCCGTTACCCCTTCGTACAGCCACAAATGCTGCGACATGTTGGGCACATCGAAATTGAAATCGTCGATGTGTTCGCTATGAATACTCAGCGGAGTCCACGTATGGTAGTATTCGTGCGCACCGATGTAGATCACATTGCGAAAGGTAGTATCATACGGCTGGCCAAAGAAGTACAGCGAGGAATGGTTATGCTCCAGTGCCGACCCCAGGCCTATCTGGCCGAAGAGATTCACATGTTCATTGGCTACGAAATAGAACAGAAAGTGATAGTCCTTAGAGGGTAAATCTCCGGTGAAGTCCTGGATGGCCTCCATCATTGGTCTCAAAGCAGGCACTAGCTGGTGGGCCTTCGCCGTGCCGCTTTCGTCATGTATGCCAATATGAAACCGGGCTCCGGGCACAGTAAAGGAGGCCGTATCGGCTTGTGCATAAATCACCGGACTGTCTGCGAGCTCAAAGTAAGAGGCCGCTACGTGTCGGTCTACCGTAGGCGACAGGGCCTCTTGGGTCAGGGCGGTATGTCCGTACCAGCCGCTCGGCTTCGTGTAGGTAATGGCAAAGGGGGCGTCCTCATACCCTTCAAAATACCCCGTGAGCAAATGATAATTGATCATGAAGCTTTCGCCCGGCAGCCATCGGCTACCCGCAGAGCCCAGGGGTGTATCCCAGCC
>DMST01000515.1:6859-7103 GCA_003454975.1 Cytophagales bacterium
CATCTTGGAACTTCCGTAGCTCTCGCGTATTTCATAGGTCAGCTGGGCCAAATCCCCCGCCACAGACACGTGGTTGCCTTTCTGCTTGATTTTCAACGGATTACCCGCTGTATCCCAGGCCTCAAAGTTGTGATAAAAGCGCTCGTGCCGAATCTCCATGTAGGTACCCGGTATGATCCTGGGGACCACAAAGTCACCCAACTCAGCGGTGCCTTGCGGCGGAGTCACCGTCACCACCAGGCGG
>DMST01000515.1:7160-7448 GCA_003454975.1 Cytophagales bacterium
AGTCACCGTCACCACCAGGCGGTCTTTTTTCAGTTGAGTAAGGTCAACGGCTACGCGGGTAGTATCCTGCCCCAGGACGGCAAAGGGCAAGCTGAGGACCCAACACATGGCCCAAACTTGGGTGCGTTTCATACAAGCTGTTTTCACAAAAAATTTCAATGCGTGGGTGAGTCATCCGTAGGACCCACCCACCTAAAGGATCGCGAAATTAATACTGCGAACGGTAGATGCAAATCAGGGTGTGTCCCCTTTACGGTACCCTTCGAGGTTTCTCCCTGCGGGAGCCTC
>DMST01000512.1:0-2624 GCA_003454975.1 Cytophagales bacterium
GCCCTCAACCTGGCCATTCGTGAGTTTGGACATACTACCCCTGCTGGTATTCTGGGCTGTGTGCGCGATCTGGTAATTCATGAGTTTACGCATGAGGAAGAGGTGCAGGTATCAGACGGCATGGACATCGCCCTATGTGCCTGGCAAGGCCAAAATTTGTACTTCGCGGGCGCATACAACCCGCTGGTCCTTATCCGCCAAGGGGAGGTGACCAAGGTGAAAGGCGACCGCCAGCCCATCGGCAAGTTTTTCCGGCCCCAGCCCTTCACCAACCATCAACTAGAAGTACAGTCTGGCGATATGATTTACCTCTTCACGGACGGCTTTCAGGACCAGTTTGGTGGCCCCAAGGGCAAGAAACTGACCTACGGTCGCTTCGAGAAGTGGATGGTTGAGGCCAGTAAGTTGCCCACATCCCAGCAAGTACCCTACCTGGAAGAGGCCCTGGCGGAATGGCGTGGTAAAGAGATTCAGGTAGACGACATCTGTGTGGTTGGTATGCGTATCCCGTAGATTTTGCCCAGCTTTGACGGCGAATGAAGGAACTAACCCAAGAAGTTCTGGCCCTAACGGGGTCTTCAAAGATTCTCCAAACCCAATCGGTGCAAACCCTGTGGAGTGGCTACGGGGAAATTGTGCGGTATTCCCTAGTGGGAGGAGCTTACTCCTCGGTGATTGTGAAACACATCCGCTGGCCTGAGGAGCAGAACCACCCCCGGGGATGGAACACTAGCCTGTCGCACCAGCGAAAGCTGAAGTCCTACCAAGTAGAACGCGGCTGGTACGAAAGTTATGCTACCCGCACCGTGCCCGAATGCCGCGTACCGCAGCTCTATCACTCTCTGGATCGGGAAGGCAAAACGATCTTGATCATGGAAGATCTGGATGCTAGCGGTTTCCCTCTTCGGCACACGCCGGATTCGGTGTCGCTCACGGAGGTGAAAAGTGGGCTGCGTTGGCTGGCGCATTTTCATGCTACCTTCCTGGGAGTGCAAGCCCCTGAACTGTGGCCCATCGGCACCTACTGGCATCTGGATACCCGGCCAGAGGAATGGGAGCGAATGCAAAACCGGCCGCTTAAGGATGCGGCAAAGGCCATTGACGAGCGGTTGAACTCTGCCAAGTACCAAACGATGGTACACGGAGACGCCAAGCTGGCGAACTTTTGTTTTGGTGAAATGGGGGAGGTCGCGGCCGTTGACTTTCAGTACGTGGGCCGAGGCTGTGGGATGAAGGACGTGGCCTACTTCATCAGCAGTTGCCTGGAGGAGGAAGGCTGTGAACGCTACGAAACCGAGCTGCTCGACTACTACTTTGAGCAGTTGGCCGCCGCTTTGCCCTCGGCTACCAACGTTGCTGCCCTGCAGGATGAATGGCGGCCGCTCTATCGCTATGCCTGGGCTGACTTCTACCGCTTCCTGGACGGCTGGAGCCCGGGACATTGGAAGATGCACCGCTACAGCGAACGCATCGCTCAGGAAGTGTTAGATGAAATTTAACATTAAAACACTTCAATTCATCTGCTTCACCAGGCAGTTCTTATCAAGTTATCAAACGTTAAAAAATGCCTCTCCTACCCGACCACGATCTACTGTTACTCTGCAAAACGGCGGAACAAGCCGCTCAAGCCTCAGGTAAGTACATTCAGTCGCAGGTGAATGCCTCCTACACGCAAGGGCGTAAGTCGGTGGGCAGTTCGCTGGCAGCACAGGTAGTGACGGCCGTAGACCTTCGGGCACAGGAAATCATCCTGGAGCACTTGGCCACGTCTATCGACACCTACGAGCTAGGTCTGCTTACTGAAGAAGCCGAAGACAATCAGTCGCGCCTGACACAGGCATACTTCTGGTGCATTGACCCGATGGACGGCACGTTGGCCTTTACGGAGCAGCGGCCCGGCTATGCGGTTAGCATTGCGCTGATTTCGCAGGCGGGCGATCCGGTGGTGGGGGTGGCTTACATCCCCGATGAGGAGGTGCTGTATTCGGCGGTGAAGGGCCACGGGGTGCAGCGAAACGGCCAACCGTTTGTGCGCCCGGAGGCGCAGGAAGCTACCAGTCTACAGGTGTATGACTACCGTGCTATTCCGCAGTACGCCGCAGCCCGAACCGGACTGGAAACTTGGGCCAGTAGAAACGGAGTACCCCAACTGGAATACCGAACGGGGTACGGGGCGGTGCGCAATGCCCTTGCAGTGATGAACGCTCCCCTTGCTTGCTACTTCAAATACCCCAAGCCCAGGCAAGGTGGGGGCAACCACTGGGACTATGCCGCCACCAGAATCATGTTTGAAGAGCTAGGCCTGTGGGTGAGCAATGCCCAGGGCCAACGGCTGCACCTCAACCACCCAAAGACCACTTACATGAATATAGTGGGCGTGCTGTATGCCACCGATGAGGATTTGGCAAAGGAGGTGGTGCGGTTGGGCAGTGAGTGAGGAAACGCTCCATCGTTGAACATGATCGAGCCTGGCGGCTCAGACTATCCTAGGTACCCGGTGAGGGCGCTTGAAACAAAAAGTACGCCTTTTCAGTAAGGCAAAACGCGTGATTGATGTATTGTTTAAGCTCTTTCTTTTGGTGACTTCGAATCCCCCTGCGGTCCCTGAGGCGGTACAAGGTATC
>DMST01000512.1:2657-5965 GCA_003454975.1 Cytophagales bacterium
AGGGACCGCAGGGTCTCAGCCACCAATCACGGAGCAGCGAGTAGCGAAAGTGGAACGCCGCCCGGCCCCCTTTCTAGCTCCCTGAGGTTCCGCGAAGCGGTGGTACGGCACTCCGGAGAACTCGAAGGGAGGATAGTGGCGGGGACATTCCCACGTTTTATTCCTTGGTGAAATTGATGCCTGATCCGTTTTGGATGAGCACCAGACTGTTCTCCTCAGGGTTAAACTCGGCCTCTATACCGGCCATGTCAAAAGCAAACTTGTGCTCTGCGGTAGGCTCCAGAGGAAAGGCCGATTGTCCGGTGGCCTGAGCCATCAGGGACCCGCTGTCTACGAAGACGGTAATTTTAAGGGGAATATCCTCGGAAGCGTATACCCCTAGGTACTGCTCCAGATCGGCTTCAGCTACGGTATAGGTGGAAAATTCGGGGAGGTTAACCTCGCCTCCTGACAGGGCCTGATACGCCGCTACCACCAGCCCCATGTTATCGTACCGGGCACCGTTGCTTGACAGGGCAATGGCCACATCGGCATCCGGCAGATAGCCCAAAAAGGAGGTAAATCCGTCGATACCCCCGGTATGACCATAGGCGTAGGAGTCGCCCATAGCGTAGCGAAACATACCCTTGCCGTATCCGTCTTGGAAATCCATCATGGCTTCCAGATGCTTCTTTTGTATGAGCTTTTCTTGAAACAAGCCGCGAATAAAGACGGTAAGGTCAGACGGGGTAGATATGACGGCACCCGCACCCAAAGGGACGGACATGTCCGTTACCTGTTCCTGGTTCCAATCACCGGCATAGGAGTAAGAATAACATTCGTGCGCACTCAGGTTGAGGTCGCCACCCAGGTAGGTATCTTCCAAGCCCAGAGGTTCGGCAATGTCGCGCTGTAGCAACGTGGCAAAAGAGGTGTTTTGAATGTCTTCGAGCAGCCAAGTAAGCAGCACATAGTTGCTATTGCTGTATTCGTGCTTTTCGCCCGGGGTGAAGCTGGGTTTTTGGTCGACAATCTTGCCGTAGAGATCTTCCCGACTTTGGGGTTCATCACTCCACTGCAAGTAGTCGGTCAAACTGGTCATGCTAAAAATACCACTGTTGTGATGTAGCAACATTCCCACGGTGATGTCGGCCGCATGAGGGAGTTCGGGAAAATAAGTTTCCAGGGTAGTGCTAAGGCTCACCTTGCCCGCCTCGATGGCCTGGAAGGTGAGTACGGCGGTAAACATCTTGGAGATGGACCCAACGCGGTAGCGCGTATCCGTATCGGCCGGCTGGTTTTCGGCGGCATTTTGGTAGCCGATGGCTCGCTGAAAAACCACATCGCCATTCTCAGCAATGGCCATGCTGCCCATCCACCGATCGTGGGTTTCCAGCCGGTTCATGAATTCATCGACGGCCTCCGTACCGGTTATTTGTGCCAAACTGGGCAAGGCCAGGGTCCAGGCTAGCATCCATAATGTTACCTTTTTCATCTTCTTTTGAGTCTTTGTTTAAGTTTTAAAAGCAGGGTAATGATGATATAGAATAGGACCATGGCTCCTAGAATAACAGGGATAAAAGCGGGTCCTAGTATTTCTTCGTAGCCGGTTTGGGCTAGAGTTTCTGAGGAGACCTTCCCTAGCAGGACAAAGCTTCCGTTGCTGGTGTACATGCCGACCTCCTCGGGGTTGAACAGCTTGGCACCGATCATGAATACCCCAGCAAACAGGAAAAGATAGAGCAAGGAAAAGACAAAATAGATGAGCCCGTTGCTCAGGTTTAAGGCCAGCGCCTTGGCAATGTGCACGGGATGAAAGGTGCGCGTGGCCTGGGCTAGTTTTTTGTCGGCTACCAGAGGCTTTAGCACCTCCTCCGGTGCCCCTAGATGATCCAGAACATCTACCAAGGTTTCTAGCTCGCCGGCTTCAGGGTGCGCTTGAATACCCTCGTATATATGGCTGTTGAATTCCATCAATAGCTCCTGCTGGTCGGCCTCTGGCAGTTGCCGGGCCATGCGCGAAATGCGCTTCAGGTAGTCATCGTACAACCGCTGTGCTCTCGAATGGGTGAAATCCAGTTTCTTCATCAGGATAGGTTGTCTATAGCGGCATTCAATTGGTTCCAATACTCCTTCATGGCCTTCAGGGTGGCTTCTCCAGCGGGTGTCAGGTGGTAGTACTTTCTGGGGATCCCCGACTCCTGTTCCACCCACTTAGCGTCAACCAACCCTTCCTTTTTCAGCCGGTTCATCAAAGGATACAAGGTACCTTCGGCCAATTGAATGTTGGTTTTTTGCTGCATGGCCGTCATGAGTTCATACCCATACTGCTCCTTGCCCTGCAGTAGCTGCAGCAGGATAAAAGAGAGGGTTCCCTTTTTGACCTGCGAGGTCCATTTCTGTACAAACTCATCGTGCATAGGCCAAAAGTATTACACAATACATAGTATAGCAATGTATATCGTAAAACAATTTATTTGGTTGCG
This sequence comes from Cytophagales bacterium, assembly GCA_003454975.1. Taxonomy (GTDB): domain Bacteria; phylum Bacteroidota; class Bacteroidia; order Cytophagales; family Cyclobacteriaceae; genus DMST01. Next base: position 5,123 of record DMST01000512.1, read on the forward strand.
TATAGACCCGGTTTATTTCGAAGTCAGGTTCGGGTATTATTTTGGCGAAAGTTGTAAGCTCTTCAACTTTTCTCCTGCCAGTCACATCCTACTATTGCACTTCTCTGTGTACACTAAGGTACCCTTTGAGCATTATACCCAACAACATTAAACAAATGATTATCAGTAGATTACACAAAGTACACCCTCAGTGGAGGTCAAATTTTCTTCTTAGGAATTTGATTCCCATAGGATCATTCCTTTTGTTCTATACTTCCACTTTTGCGCAATCCACTTTCCCGAATGATTTTAGAAAAGGTGGATTCGAGATTGGGGCTCAGTATCCGAAAGTTTCCCTCTACTCTCTGGATAGCACAGTTTTCAATACCTCAGATCTGGAAAACAAGATTACCCTCATTAATTATTGGTTTGTGGGCTGCAAGGGTTGTCTGCAAGAGGAAGCCTTCCTTGAAGAAGTTAGCGAATACTTCAGCGATGATAATCGGGTACAATTCATATCCATTACTACCTCCCCACCTCTGGAAGTGCAAGCGTATTTGGAAAAGCATGGCGGATTTGGATTTCCCATCTACACCCTGGCGGGCTTCAGAGCGGCAAAGAAAGAGTTCAAAGTCAGGACTTTCCCACACAGCCAGATAGTTGTGGATGGAATGGTCGTTGAGAAATTTACCGCTCCCATTGCCACAGTGGAAATGAAAGCGTGGCTAATAGATAGGATAAAGGAAGCACTCAAGGGGCTAGACTAGGTGAGCCTTGGGCCTTGGGGTGCCGTGAAACCATTCTATGACCGGGAGTACAGACCCGGCGCAAAAAAATCCGAGGGTAGGCACCCCCGGATGTGGC
>DMST01000304.1:0-473 GCA_003454975.1 Cytophagales bacterium
GCGTCCGGCGATCTACTGGCCATCGAAGCCTTTGACCGCACGGGTACTATTCTGGGACAGGCCATGGCCGATCTGGCTGCGGCTTTCAATCCCGAAGCCTTCATCATTGCCGGAGGCTTAGCCAAAGCGGGTAATATGCTTTATGAGCCCGCCCGCAAGGCCCTGCAAGAGAATCTGCTGAGCAACATCCAAAACGATGTGCAAGTGCTACCCAGCAGTTTGGAAGAAAACGATATGGCCCTGCTAGGGGCCAGTGCCCTGGTGTGGAAACACCAGTCCCTAAACCTGGACGAACTACCCGATCGGAGTGTGAAAGCCTCGATCATGGAACCGGTGACTGAAGGAGAAACCGTCATTACACGTGAAATCTCCTCTTCTAGTTCTTCCCATTCGTCCTCTGCCGAAATCGCGTTTAGCCAAAACCAAATACTACCATGACTCCAGATGTACAAAGCCAACCCATGGACCGCACC
>DMST01000304.1:536-6973 GCA_003454975.1 Cytophagales bacterium
CGCCGTCCACTCGGCGCGAATTGGTCCATACCGAGATCTTTGAAAGCCCAGCAGAGGCGTCTCGGGTGGTCGCAGAAGAAATCGCGGCCCTCATTCGAGACAAAGCCAGCCGGGGGGAGATGTGTGTACTGGGCCTGGCCACGGGAAGTACCCCCAAAACGGTATATGCCGAGCTCATCCGCATGCACCAGGAGGAAGGCCTTAGCTTCCAGAATGTAATCACCTTCAATCTGGATGAGTATTTTCCTATGACTCCCGAAAGCCTGCACAGCTACGTGCGGTTTATGAAGGAGCACCTATTCGATAGCATCGACATTCTGCCGGATAACGTGCACATTCCTGACGGCACCTTGCCAGCAGAAGCCGTGGCAGAATACTGTGCCAATTATGAGCAGAAGATACAAGACGTAGGCGGGCTAGACATACAGATACTGGGTATCGGCCGTACCGGCCACATCGGATTCAATGAACCCGGGTCTACCCTCACTTCGCCTACCCGAATGGTTACCCTCGACCACGTGACAAGGGTAGATGCTGCCAGTGACTTTTTCGGTATGGAGAATGTGCCTCGCAAAGCCCTCACTATGGGTATCGGGACCATCATGGCCGCCAAGCGCATCATTCTAATGGCTTGGGGAGAAGGTAAGGCGCCGATCATTAAGCACGCCGTGGAAGGAGCGGTTTCTGAAGAGGTACCGGCTACCTTCCTACAGAGCCATCCCAATACTACCTACGTCATCGACCATCCTGCTTCGTCAGAACTGTCGCGCATCAAAACCCCATGGCTGTTTGAGTCGGTACAGTGGACTCAAGAGAGGACAAAGAAGGCGGTGATCTGGCTAGGTATGAAGTTGGAGAAGCCCATTCTGAAGCTAACCGACCGGGAGTATATGGACCACGGCATGAGCGACCTCATTCTAGAGCAAGGTCCTGCCTACAACATCAACCTGATGGTGTTCAATAAGCTACAGCACACCATCACCGGCTGGCCAGGTGGTAAGCCCAATGCGGACGATACGTACCGCCCCGAGCGCGCCGAACCGGCACAGAAGCGGGTGATTTTGTTCAGCCCTCACCCGGACGACGATGTGATTAGCATGGGGGGAACCTTCATCCGCCTGGTAGATCAAGGACATCAGGTGCACGTAGCTTACCAGACTTCTGGAAACATTGCAGTGTTTGACGATGACGTGATTCGCTTCGCGGATTTCTTTGCTGAGCTGAGCGAGGAGTTGGGCAAGAAAGGGGAGCTTTACGACCACGTAACGGAAACCATTCGCTCGAAGAAACCTGGCGATGTGGACAGCCCCGAAGTGGCCCGTATCAAAGCCTTGATCCGTAGGAGTGAGGCCCGTGCAGGTGCCCGCTACGTAGGCCTGCCCGACGAGCAAATGCACTTCCTGGATATGCCCTTCTACGAAACCGGCAAGGTGAAGAAGAAGCCTTTGGGCGAAGAGGATATCCAGATCATCATGAACCTGATCGAGGAGGTGAAGCCACACCAAATCTATGCTGCGGGTGACCTCAGCGACCCTCATGGTACCCACCGGGTATGTTTGGCGGCCATTTTGGAAGCGTGCAAGCGTATGAAGGACGAGGCCTATATGAAGGATTGCTGGCTGTGGCTCTACCGAGGTGCGTGGCAGGAGTACCCCATCGAGGAGATCGACATGGCAGTGCCGCTCAGCCCCGATGAGCTAATGAAGAAGCGGAAGGCCATCTTCAAACACCAATCGCAGAAGGATGAGGCCTTATTTCCCGGTAACGATAGCCGTGAATTCTGGCAGCGTGCCGAGGACCGTAACCACGGAACCGCTCGCCTCTACGATCTTCTCGGCTTGCCAGAGTACGAGGCCATTGAGGCGTTTAAACGATACGAATATTAAACAATGGACGAATGACGATTGACAATTCGTTACGAATGGTGTTTAGTCAACGCCCATATTGAGATTACTTGGAGAAGCCAATGTGGTTTTAGCGACAAACCCATTCGTCAGCGGTCCGCCGCCGCGGTCGTCAATCTAAAATCGTCAATTGATAAGTTCTATGTAGGTGATGAGGCCCGAGAGGGCTTCGCGCAGGGGCCGTCTGCCCGTCGGTCCCTGCTTTTCTTGATGAGTCGATGAGACTATGAGCCGATGAGATAATACTGTAATAAAACTGCGCAGGGTCTTTGAAAGGGAGTAGAGGGCAAGACGAGGGGGATAATTTCATTTTTAAGGCTTTTCCTTTCCATCATCTCATTCACTCATGAGCTCACCATCTCCTTGTGTTCTTGCAAAAGACCCTGAAAACTAAAAGAGAAATGAAATTTGCTATTGTACCCACCCACGTATTTGCGCTGGTTTTCCTCTTGGCAGGAGCAGCGATGGCCCAACCTCAAACCAGAAACCTAATGCCCGTGCCCCAATCGGTGGACTGGCAGCAAGGAAAATTCCGACTTACCCAAGACCTTACGGTAGGCATCAACGGCCTACCGCATGACCGTTTGTATGCTTACACCGGCCGCGTAGTCCAGCGTCTTTCTGGACGTACCGGCTTTCTACACTGGCCCGTACAAATAGGCCATCAGCATACCCAAGGTAGCTTACAAATCACCGTAGAGCAGCCAGGTACCCCTGCGCTGTATGCAGACGAGTCTTACACGATTAGCGTTTCCGAGAACCAGATTTCCTTGCGGGCTCCCAACGATTTGGGGGCCATGCGAGGGCTGGAAACACTCTTGCAGCTGCTGGAAGCTGACGAGGAAGGGTATTATTTCCCAGCGGTTGCCATTCAGGATGCCCCCCGTTTCCCCTGGCGCGGTCTCATGCTGGACGTATCCCGGCACTTCTTGCCAATAGAGGTGATCTACCGCAATCTGGACGCCATGGCCGCTATGAAACTCAACGTATTCCATTGGCACCTCAGCGATGATCACGGCTGGCGGGTGGAGCTCAGGTCAGTGCCTGAACTGCACCGGCTAGCTTCCGACGGGCAGTACTATACCCAGGAGCAAATTCGGTCGGTGATCGCTTATGCTGAAGCACGTGGCATATGGGTGATGCCTGAGTGTGACGTGCCGGGCCACGGTAGCGCCATTCTGACCGCCTTGCCGCAGCTAGGTAGCAAGGATATGGAGTACGACCTCGCACGCAACGCGGGTATCTTCGATCCTACCCTGGACCCTACCAACGAAGAGGTATACGTGGTGCTGGAAAAGATCATTGCCGAGATGGTAGCGCTATTTCCCTCGCCGTACTTCCACATTGGGGGCGACGAGAACGAAGGGCATCACTGGGACGAGAATCCAAATATTCAGGAATTTATGCAGGTAAATGGTATCGAGGACAACCATGAGCTACAAGGCTACTTCAATGCCCGCCTGCACAAAATACTAGCCAAGTACGACCGGGAGATGATGGGCTGGGAGGAGATTTTAGCCGAAGGAATACCAGAGAGCACCGTGATCCATTCTTGGCGTGGTGCCAACGAAGGGCTACCCGCCAAGCAATCGTTGGTACAAGCCGCTAAGGCTGGTTACCCTGTTGTCCTTTCCAACGGCTATTACATCGACTTGATGTACCCCACCCAGGACCATTATTTGGTAGACCCTATGCCCGAAAAAGGTCGGCTTACGGCTGAAGAAGAAAAGCTCATTTTAGGTGGTGAGGCCACCATGTGGAGTGAGCTGGTGACGCCCTTGACGGTGGATAGCCGCATTTGGCCCCGGACTGCCGCCATCGCTGAGCGCTTCTGGTCCGATGCCTCGATAACTGACCTGGACGATATGCAGCGCCGGCTCAAGGTAGTGAGTTACCAACTGGAGGAGCTGGGGCTGCAGCATTTGCATGCCCGCGAGGTGATTCTACGCAATCTCACACGCAACGGTGATGTGGCAACCCTTCGGGAGCTGGTAGAGGTGTGTGAACCTTTGCAAGGTTATACCCGCAACCCCTTGGGAGTGTACTACACGGTGCATTCTCCGTACACCCTTTTCGCGGACGCCTGCATGGCCGACGCTCGTCTGGCCCGCGACTTTAATGCAGCCGCAAAAGACTTTGTGGCCACGGGGAAAGGTGCTGAGGCCGTGATCTCACAGCTAGAACGCTGGGCTACCCTGCACGAGCGACTGAGTCCCACCTTGGCAGGCAACCCGGTATTGTTGGAAGTAAAAGAACAGTCCAAAGCTCTTTCGGATGCCGCCAGGATGGCCCTAATCGCTATGGATGTGATCAGTGGGCAGAAGGCATTGCCGGCTGACTATGTAGACCAAGCCGAGCATGTACTCAATCATGCTGCAGAGCAGGAGGGAGGCCGCACCCAGCTAGCCAATCTGCCCGGTCTACGCACCCTGGTAGAGGCTGCCGTAGGGGAAAACTTGGATTAATAACGCTTTCTCAAGTTCGGGGACTGGATGGGGTAGCGCACAAAGACATTTTAGAAGTGTAGATAGGTTTCGAGACAATTTATTGATAGTTGATTTAGTGAAATGGACGGCGGCCCTGCCATGCAAGGCCGTCGTTTTTTATTTTATTTCTTTACATAGCCACGATTACCAAAATCCGTTATGAGATCCTGGCAAAAAGGACAAGAAATAATCGGTTAGACTCAAGGCCTTGCTTCGGCTTTATTCTTTCCTTTGCGATCAAAATGGTACCACCCTTCACCTATGGCACCTACCATTAGCTATTCTGTTTTTGTAGAAGTACTGGGATGGTCAGGAGCACTATTCTTTCTCGTCGCTTATTACCTGTTGATAACCAAACGTTGGAAATCAGACAACGTGTACTACCATCTATTCAACATAGCTGGGGGAGTATTGCTGACCGTCAATACCATTTACTTCAGTGCGTGGTCGGCGGCGGCCATCAATGCTATTTGGGCAGTTATTGCCTTGCTGGGATTAGTGAGAGACCGCAAGCAGGCCCGCAATGCCAAACATTCCTAGTTGGCTAATACCTCATCTAGCCAATGAAACAACTGGAGGGCCCCCTCCTTGCTGGTTTGCATAAACTGCTCTTGCTCCTCCTTATTGTCTATCATTCCTGCGAAATAATAGGCCCCATCCATTAAATTGGAAACGTGCTGGGCAAGGAGCTTCTCATCAGATATAGCCAACATGCCTGCGTTCATACAATCCTTGATCAACGCCTCAAGTCTGCTTCTAATATTCTGATGTAGTTCCCTGAATTTGGCTCGTACCAGGGAGTCGCGGTAGGAGAGGGAATAACAGTTGTAAAAGACCCCATCATCAAAGAGGTCATTCCACTTTTTAGAAAATACCCGGTCAATCACGGATAGCAATTGCTTGCGGCTATTGCCTTCCAGGTCATCCATCTCCTGATTAAAGATTTGCTCGTATTGGTCCAGGTTGAACTGGATCAGCGAACTAATGAGTTCATCCCTGTTCTTGAAATAATGGACAATCAGACTGGGACGCATTTCCAGCTTAGCAGCTATCATAGCAAAAGAGGTTCTTTCCAGACCTTCCTTTTTGGCAATCTCATAATATGTGGTCAGGATTTCCCTGCGTCGAATCTCTGCTATCGATTGTCTCGCCATAATCAAATATAGGGTATAATTTATTGAACGATCATTCAATAATTTGAATTAACATTTCAATAATAGAATACATGATTCCATAATTTAATAGTAATTCAAAGTTTCCAGCTGCCATAGATGATCCCCCCAACTTAGCCCGCACATTCAAATGATCATCAATAACTCCTCCCATGGAAACAAGCTATGGACGTCAGGCAGCCTATAAGGTCCTGACAGTATTCGTTTTTTGGATAGGTATAACCAGTCTGGCAATGGCTCAGAGCACGGTGAGTGGCCGTGTTTTGGATGTAGCCGGGCAGCCTATCATCGGGGCCACCGTGAAAGTAACGGGGCAAGAAGGCGGGGCCATCTCAGACCTGGATGGTAATTTTAGGGTAATCGGTAATGCCACAGATTCTCTGCTGGTTTCCTTTATTGGATTTGCTTCACAGGTCGTTCCTATTGGTAACCGGTCGGTGATAGAGGTGGTACTGAAAGAAGATATTCAGAACCTGCAAGAAGTGGTGGTAACCGCTTTGGGCATAGAAAGAGACAAAAAAGCGCTAGGGTATGCTGTGCAGCAGATAGACGGTGATGCCCTGAGCGAAGCAAGAACTACCAACGTGATGAATGGCCTGGCAGGCCAAGCGGCGGGTGTACAAGTGACGGGAGCAAATAACGGGCTGGGCTCTTCGGCACGGATCGTGATTCGGGGTGAGAACTCCCTGAATATTAACAGCAATTCTCCGCTGATTGTAGTGGACGGATCGCCCATCAACAATAACATCTACGGTACGGGTAGTGGTGCAGCCAATCAGTCAGATATGCCTACAGACTTTGGCAACGGCGCTGCAGACATCAACCCAGATGATATTGCTAGTATCTCCATATTGAAAGGAGCGGCGGCCTCTGCC
>DMST01000304.1:7048-12746 GCA_003454975.1 Cytophagales bacterium
ATATTGATTACCACCAAGTCTGGTGAAAACAACTCCGGTTTGCGCATCGATGCCTCATCATCGTTTATGGTGAGTAACCCCTTGGTACTTCCACAGCTACAAAACGAGTACGGTGGTGGCTGGGGCCAAAGCTACTTTGATAACTTCGGTACCAACTTCGGCCCCCGGTTCGAAGGGCAGGAGGTAGTACAGGATAACATTGGCGGGTTCTTAGGTGGCGAACCTACTGCCTTTGAGAATCGGTACGATCTCAACGATTTCTTTGAGACGGGAACGGCCAGCAACAGCAGTGTGGCACTTTCTGCGGGTAATGAGCGGGGGAATATCAAGCTCTCTTACGGCAACTCGCTCAATACCGGCATGGTACCCAATACTAATCTGGATCGGCATAGCTTAAACCTTAATTCTCGCTTCAGTCTTACCGATAAATGGCGGGTGGATGTGTCTGCCACGGCGGTTAACAGCAGTAGTGATAACCTAACCGTGTCAGGCTATGGTAGCCAGGGAGTGATGTACAACCTACTGTGGAACTACACCAACATAGACTTGGACTGGCTGCGCGACTACTGGATTGAAGAGGACCGTTTACAGCGCCAGCTTTTCACTTGGGGAGACAACCCGTTCTTTATTGCTTATGAGAACATCAATGCCTTTGACAAGGATCGCTTGTTTGGGAAGATCTCCACTACCTACGATTTCACCGATGCATTATCCCTCATGGTGCGGTTTGGTACCGATCAGTCAAGCGAACTTAGAACGGCACGCCGGCCCATCTCCTCGCACCGCTATGCCAATGGAATGTACCGTGAGCAAAGCATCAATTTCCGGGAGATCAATGCGGACTTCTTGCTCAAGTACAACCAGCGTTTTGGTGAGCTCACTACGGTATTCTCTCTGGGCGGCAACATTTTCACCCAAGAAACTAAGGAGAATTACATAGAAGGCCGTGGCCTGGCGATTCCTGGAGTGTACACCCTGGGCAACATTAACGTAACCCCCTCGCTGTTCCGCTTCGATAGTAGGAAGCAAATCAACAGCCTGTATGGCTTCGCCAATTTGGGATACATGGATTTCTTGTACCTAGACCTGACCCTGCGAAATGATTGGTCTTCCACCTTGCCAGGCGATAACAATTCGTACTTGTACCCTTCCGTCTCTCTGAGCGCCGTGCCTACCGAGATTTTCGATTTGTGGGCTCCGATGGATCTGCTGAAGGTTCGCCTCAACTATGCCAATGTGGGCAAGGACACCGACCCTTATCAGTTGCGCAACACCTTCGCTTTTGCAACCCTGCCCAATTCCCTTACCACGCCCGATCGGTTGTTGAATGCCAATCTGAGGCCTGAGAGAACCAACTCTTATGAACTGGGGCTGGAAGCATCGTTTTTACGGAACCGCATCAACTTTGACTTAAGCCTGTACCGTACCGTGAGTACCGACCAGATTATTTCCTCCGCTATTTCCGGTGCCTCGGGCTTTAGTACGGCGGTGATTAATGCCGGTAGAATCGAGAACCAGGGTATTGAGTTGATGCTGGGGGGCAATGTGATTCAAACGGAGAACTTCCAATGGAACTTAGGCTTGAATTATACCCGAAACCGCAATCAGGTGGTAGAATTGGCAGATGGCTTGGAGTCCTTCGTAATTGCCCAGGGGCCTGACGGAATCACCGTAGAAGCCCGGCCTGGTGGTCGTATTGGGGATATTTATGGAAACACCTTCTTGCGATCGCCTGAAGGGGATATCATTTACGAGAACGGACTTCCCGTAACCGGTGAGCGTGATGTGGTAGGTAACTACAATCCTGATTGGATGCTAGGTGCTAACACCGGTATTCGCTTCAAGAACCTCAGCGCTAATGCCTTGTTTGACGTACGTCAAGGTGGGGTCATCTACAGCTATACCAACGCCATTGGTTTCGAAAGCGGAATCCTGGCCACGTCCCTGCCGGGCCGCGATGGTATTGTGGGTGAGGGAGTCATTGATAACGGTGACGGTACCTTCCGCCCCAATGATGTAGAGGTAGGGGCGGAGTCTTATTACTATGGCATTCGCCCCCGTGATAATGCCGAAGCCAATACCTACGATGCTTCCTTTATCAAGTTGCGTTCGGTCAATATCAGCTATCAACTGCCTGCGGCAATGCTGGGCAATGGCCTCATCAAGTCGGCTACTTTATCGCTGGTAGGTACCAACCTCTTCCTTTGGACCGATGTGCCCAATATTGACCCTGAGGCCCAGGCAATGAATGGTGGTACCCTGGTTCCTGGTCTGGAAGTTACTCAATTACCTTCGGCTCGTTCCCTAGGCGGTAAAGTGAGCCTAAGATTCTAATCCCAACATATTCAACACACTGACATGAAAAAGCTATTCATAGTTGTCCTCATAGCTTTGAGCTTTTGGGGTTGTGAAACCTTTGAGGAACTCAATACCAACCGGAATGAACCGGAATCGGTATCGGGAGATTTGGTGTTGCCTACGGTCATTTTTGAGCTATCCAACTTCGTGGTGAACCAATCCTATTGGTTTGGCGAAAATGTATCGCAGTATACCGCCACTTACGAGCAGCGCGCTTATGACGAGTACAACTGGACGAGCGACGGTACCTATTGGGCATTATACGATATCATTCAGGACGCGCAGGTGGTAGCCGAGTTTGGTGAGGAGAATGACCTGCCGAATTATCAGGCCATTGCCATGATTCTGAAGGCTTACATGTTTAGCATGATGACTGACGTGTACGGGGATATACCTTATTCCGAAGCTAATCAGGCTACTGCAGGCATCATTGCACCCGTCTACGATACGCAAGAGTCCATCTATCAAGCGTTGATGGAGCAGCTAGACCAGGCCAATGCGATGATTGACGTCAGTACATCTGTGAGTGGAGATATTCTCTTTCAGGGAGATATGATGCGCTGGAAACGCTTTGCCAACAGTTTGCATATACGTTTACTTATGCGCTCTTCTCATGTGCAGAACATAAGTGCAGACCTACAGAGCATACTCAACGCGCCTACTATGTATCCTTTGTTTGAAAGTACCGACGATGACGCAGCCTACCAGTACTCGGGATCTTTGCCTGACATCTCTCCCTACTCCAACGGCGTAGGCAGGTTGTATTCCTATTTCCTAGGCGTGCCTACTACCCATTTCGTTCGCGAACTGCAGGAGAATAACGATCCGCGAATCCACGAATGGTTGGGGGTCAGTGCTGATGCAGGTGAATACGTGGGCGTAGTGCCAGGGCTCAATTTATCCGAAGTAGGACGACCCAATGAGTTTGCAGCAAAGGATACGAGCTTCTTCCAAGAGCCGGCCAAAATCAAGGGCATCTTTATCACTTATGCTGAACTCAATTTCCTGCTGTCAGAAGCCGCCCTGGAAGGTTTCATTACTGAGGACCCCGTAGACTATTATGCCCGGGGGGTGCAGGCGTCTTTTGATCAATGGGGAGTAGGTATGCCTGCCGATTTTACCAGCGCTACGGCTCCCTTTACCGAGGAGAATCTGTATACCCAGAAATGGCTGGCTTTGTACCACTGCGACGCCCAAGGCTGGCTGGACTGGAAAAGAACCGGATTCCCCGATTTCATCCAGGCAGGACCCGGCACCCGCAACGGAGGGATAGTACCGGTGCGTTTGATGTATCCGGCTTTGGAACAGTCCGTCAATGCCTCCAATTACGAAACGGCTGCCAGCCGAATTGGGGGGGACAATATCAACTCACGCGTTTGGTGGGATAACTAATTGCGAGTTCCTTTTCATGTACTGTAAAGAGGCTACCCATTCTGGGTAGTCTCTTTTTTTGAGCCCTGTTAATAGTATTGAGGCTGTCCTGAATAATAGCCTTTTGTGCCAACTTGGTCAGAGCAGATTCATGGAGCGAACCAAAAATACATTCCCTTCAGGAAAGCTTGTGACTACGGATGCCGCTGCATAAAGTCGCGGATGTACCTGGCTATCTCTTCCCCGTTCTCCTCTTGCAGGAAGTGCCCAGCATCTTTGATAATGGGGTTTTCCTCATTTTTGGCGGTTGGAATGTTGTGCGTAAACCAGCCCCGGACACGGCTGGTTACCCGGTCCTTGTCGCTGAATAGTACCAGGGCCGGCTTATCCCATGCCTTGAGTGTTTCACGGGCCTGCAGCATCCACGGGACGGTGGGGTGGTTGGGGCTACCGGGCACCATCGGGGGAAAAGCCCTTGTACCTGCTTTGTATCGCTTGTTAGGGAAAGGTGCCAGATAGGCCTCAAGGATCTCTTTTGTTTTATTCTCGGGTCGGTGGATGCCAAGCTGCATTACCCGGCCTATGGGTGGGTTAGGGTGACGCCGCATCACAGTTTGCCATATTTTAAAGGGGAGTCCTAAAGAGCTGCCTTTCGGCAGAAAGGTGTTCATTACCACCACCCGCTTGAACCATTCCGGATGCTTGCCCAGGATGCCTAGGCCGAGTAACCCGCCCCAGTCCTGTACCACCAGCGTGATGTTCCGCAACTGCAAGGCCTCAATAAAGTGAACTAGACTGTCATAGTGGAACTGGTAGTTGTAGTCCGCCACCTGGGTAGGTTTATCGCTGCGGCCAAAACCCAGCAGGTCAGGGGCCACAAATCGGCAGTGTGGGCTCAGAACCGGGATGAACTTCCGGTAGAGGTAGCTCCAGCTCGGCTCCCCATGCAAGGCCAGCACCACCTCGCCCTCGCCTTCGTCTATGTAGTGCATGCGCATGTCACCATAGGCCATATACTTTGGTGCATAAGGCCAATCTTTTAGTTTGGCAAATCGTTCGTCGGGGGTGCGTACAAAATCCATAGGTGGGGTGATAGGAATAGGTTGTCAATAGAGGAATGGGGTATTCTGAAGTTCAGTATACCCGTACAGTTTACTTGCAAAGTATAAAATAGGAAATCCCCAGTGTGGGTTATTTGGTCAAGCTGGAAACGATCTGTAAGAATTTGTCTCCTACTATTGGGCGTTTGTTTCGTCAGGTAGACCCGATGTATAAAAGATTGTCAAGGGATAGGGCTTTATAAAATTATCTGTGGATAATATGGAATTTGGTATAAATTAAAAATAAATAAAAGCGCTTAAAATTGGTTTAGTGCGATTAATGATTGTTTCAGTATAATAAATGGTGTAAAAATACGGTTGCCTAATTAAAATTTATCTAAAATGCTTTTCTCAAAATAATCCGTTGATTAATTTTAGATCTCTGAAGCCTAAAAACCGCAGAATCTGATTGTTTTCTTGTGAGATGAGTATTCACTTTGCATTCTGTATCAAGCTCGGTTCTATGCCTTTGTCTCTGCGCCTTTTCGATGCAGACCACCAGATTATTGGTAGGTTTTTCACCAAGTGGTTCCAGATTTAGCCTTTACTTATCAATAGGCAGTTTCTTGTGTAGGAGGGCAGACAGCCTGTCCTTATCCTGCTAAAGGCTGCTATTTTTCAATTTCGGAAGAGTTCACTTCTTCTTACACAATCCATTTGTTTTCAATTACCCTTTACACAATCCTTCGCTTAGTTTTTGGTGATAGGGTTGAAAATGTCGCTATATCTGGCTTGAAGGGCTTTCCCCTTTGGTCATAGTATTAGGTTTATAGTTCACTAAAACAGACAGTTGTAGGACCAAGGCCACCCCTGCTAGGGGTTGCCTTTTTCATGGGCAATAAAAAACCCTGCCGATAAGGGCAGGGTTT
>DMST01000485.1:0-827 GCA_003454975.1 Cytophagales bacterium
CCATCGACGCCACGTCGCCGGTACCCGTGGGCTCCTGTGTGGTCACTGGCGCTTTCCCCATGGCCCTCGTGATTCCTGAGAATCCTAGCGAGGACATTAACATCCAGGTGGTGATCTCCATCAACCAGAGCTTCGAATGGCAGGACGGTAACGACAATGCCAAGTACGAACCCCTGCTGGGCGAGCAGGTAGTAGACATGGGCACCCGGGGCGTATTCCCCACGGTGCAGTAAATAGAAATCCATGGGTACCAAGAAGAAAGGCATGTTGACACCCCCGGTGGAATACGCCAAGCATTTCAGGAAAGACTACAGCCGGATGTTCTGGAAAAAGGAGCGGCAGGCGGAAAAGGGCTTGATCCTGCGAGACCAACAGGAAGACGAGTAGCCTTTATTATCTCATGCCCAGGGGCTTGGCCAATAGCATCCTGGTTGAAAGTTCATGCATACAACCCATAGCACCTGGGTAGCGTTATTTTTACATATATTGAAATGAATTCCTACGAACTATGAAGAATACGACCTTAAAGTCAACCTGGAAGAAAAGAATTGCTCGCTGGATAGAAACAGAATTAATAACGGCTGGAATTCTCGTGGGCATTACGCTAGTGATCTACGGGATCACTCTATTTTTTTAGAAGAGCGAAGACTGCCGCTGCCTAGTTGCTCAGGAATGCCCAATCCTGACGTTGGCATCTACCTGAATGCTTAGCGTACCTCCGCTAGCGGAAGGGAAAAATGTAGCTCATGTACTATGCGGATACCCAACCCTCAATGGTTGAGTAAGGAAATCATATGAGAGAATTGCTTTTCCGCCTGATTACCACC
>DMST01000485.1:852-11591 GCA_003454975.1 Cytophagales bacterium
CAGGCGGTTTGAGCCCCACCAGCCGCAAGTATACCACTAGCTGCCCCCGGTGGTGCGCCAAGTGGTTGTCCATCGTTAGCAGCACACTCTCCTTGGATACTTTGCCATACCACAGCGCTACAATCTCTGCCAAATCCTCGGCAGGCGCCTGCTGTAGGTATTCTTCTATCGCTTCAAAGAATTCCGTAAGAGATTGAAGCAGGTCTTCTTTGGTTTTGGTTGCCGGTTTGGGCAGTGTTACGCCCGTTACAAAGCGGCTGTGCGTGCGCAACCAAGTAGTAATGTGACTCAGCTGTGACTGGTAGGTTTTGGTGCCTTCCGCAGGCCGAAAGGTCCATTGATCCTCGTTGATGACCTCAATAAACTTGAGGGTATACCGCTTATTTCCTCTCCATTTCTTGATGAGCTCTTTCTTTTCCATATCGGGTAGTTTCGTTGGGGGCTCTTGGATAGGTTCATAGGGGTAAGAAGTGGCAACTTAACTCCAAGTCATGCCACCACTTCATTCCCCACCGGGGCCTTAGGCCACTTCTGCTAATTTGGCGGCTGAGGCTTGGTAAATCTGCTCGATGTTCTGCTTCAGCTGCACGAAGGTCTCCTCACTGTCTACCTCTAGCTCCAGGTCCCAGAGCAATTCGGTTTGCTCACCGTTCAGCTCGCTTACCCGCATGGTACCTACTATGTCACGGGCCGGAAAGGCCTCCTGCTTGTCGATGCTGTACATAAAGGTTTTGGTGCCCTCCGAAACCAAGATGGTTTCTTCCAGACTGCCGCCTTCGTGCATTTCGCAATACCGGCGGTTACCGCCCTCCAGCTTAGAGGATTTGATGATGGGGATCCAGGCTTCAACACCGTCACCTTTAGCGATGGCATCCCATACTTGAGCTACCGGGGCGGCTATTTGGTGTTGTGTACTGATAAAACGCTTCATTGTGTCCGTGTTTTTGATTGAAAAAATTAATGACACAAAGATGCGCGGGCTGCATGGCCCTACTTGGGTAGAAGAGATCAAGGATTTGGTAAATCAGGTCAGATGCTGGTTTTGGTAGGCTGACGGCGGCAGACCGTATTTGCGGGCAAACGCCTTAGAGAAGTTGCTGATATCACCAAAGCCACAGTCAAAACACACCTCAGTGACCCGGGCGGACGATGTACTGAGTAGCTGAGCCGCACGTTCCAGCCGTTTGGTTTGCATATACTGCCCTGGAGCAATGCCGTACAGCTCTTTGAATTTTCGCTTAAACGACGAAACACTCATGTTGAGCAACGTAGCGTATTCTTCCAGAGTAAGCTGGTGAAAGATGTGCTCCTTGATTACCGATTTGAAACCTACCTGATAGGGATTGAACAAGTCGGACAGAATTTCTCGGATGCCGTTGCTATTGAGTTGATATAATAAAGCGATCAGTTCTTTCAGCTTGAGCGCTACGGTATCGGGCGTAAATAATTCGGGATGGTTAAAATAGATCAGCAAGCTGCCGATATAGCTTTTCAGGATTTCGTTTTTCTCAATCTTTTGAAATACCCGCGAGCCATCACCCACGGGCTTTTGAAGGTATTCTGGGATTTGGTCTTCAAAAATCAGTTGAATAACGTCTGGGTAAAAGTGAATCGCGATGGCCTCATAGGGGTCGGCCTGTTCGGTAACCTGCCAACTGTTGATAAAGCTACCACACTTCATAAGCACACTGGTGTCACTAGATAGCCCGTCTGTGTGCTCAGCCGCATACAATTCCGAACGCCCCTGCATGCTATAGATCAGGCAGGCTTCATCTTCCATGCTTTCTATCGCACGAAGCGGTGGTTTGAACTTTACCCGTTCGAAGATTGTCTTTTCCAGCAGCGTTATTTTCTGATTTTCCAGAACCATGGTGCCATAGGGTTATCCTATAGCAAGTATGCCAAAAAAATCTCAAACTGCTCCTTTGAAAACCGGAACCTCATCTTGCCGACAAGGACCTGGATTCGATTCCGGATCGTAGTTGCCGTGCCATCATGTTCCTTCTCATACTCAACATGATCAGTAACCTGCAAGAATAGCCTCTGTGGAAACCTAATCGGTCAGTTCTACGAGCTCGATGGCTTCCACCTCGATACCGTTACCGCAAAAGGACTCAGAATCAGACCAATTCAAGCGTACGGTGATGGGAAACTCCATATTGTCCAAGTCAATACCGGATCCTTCTGGCAATACCTCGAACCTTCGGAGGTCGTCCTCTTGCCCATCCAGAAAGATCATCCAGCCACCGCAGCAGCCACATAAAGTGAAATCGTAGCCTTCTATCACGGCTTCCGACTCAAAGGTGAAATTTTCTCCAATGGCACATCCACTGAGGCATACTACTCCGAGGAGGAAGGTAAAAGTGGTAACTATCCTTTTCATAATTGGGAGATTGTGAGTGGGTTATAACCGATAGACCCGCTCTAGGCCACTGCCGTTGGTTCAGCGGCCAATTCTTGCCGTACTCTTGCCTTGGCATGCCTTCATCTTATTGCTCAGTCAGCATACCGGTTTCCTACTCTGATTTATTGCACTCGTACCCAAAACCTTTCGCCTTATGGTGGTTTCTGCCAGGCAACGGTATCCGAGCGGTAGGTTTGAGCATGACAAATCAAAACCCCAATCAAAAATGGACAGACAACCTAGAACCAGAAACCGCTCCTGGGATGCTCTTCAGCCGGTGCTAACGAATCGTTGGAGCAGTCTTTTTTCGGCCGCCCTCGAGAAATGGAAAGAAGATCAGTCTTTGGTGGGCCAGGGAGAAGGAAACTGCAGTGCAAAAATCGACACCAAGAGTGGCGTGGAGGTTGTAGGATGTTTCCATGCGGATACAGGCATACACGCTGAGATTGATGCCTGGCTGAAAGTGGGGGATACCAGTAAGGTGAAGAAAATTAATATTTCCTCCGCACCGTGTCCCCGGTGTGCAGTAGTGTTTGAGTGTCTAGGACTTTCAGCTAAGGTGTACCACCGCCCGTCTTCCTCTCGGGGTGGACCCTCCTGGGGGTATCCTGAAGCACAAAGAGTGGAATTGCTGACGCTGCTCTGTGCCGGCGTGCTTTCCGGTTCAGAGATTGACAAATACCAGGACCAGATCTACAACTATTTTGTTGGCTTAGCCTGGAAGCCGTAAACCGGGTATTCCATGTTACCCCAAATCTGACTGCGTTGGTGTGGGTAGTGCCCGGGGCCTGGTGGTCATAGTATGAAGCGCTACCCGCTATTTTTCTACCAAAATCCCACTCTGCAGCGTATAGCTTTTCTGCTCCCTTCTGGACAATACAATTTCATGAATCCCGTCATCGTCAGTATCCTCAATTTCAAACAGATCACTGGGGATAATAAAGAAATTCCACCAGCTGTATTTATAAATAACGATACCGTTCAAGGCACCATAAGTCGAGCTGGCATCAGGAATGGTGATAACTATTTCCTGATCTTCATTTGCCGTGTCCAGCTCCACCCTTTGTATCCATTCATCCCTGATCATGGCGTTGCCAATGGTATGCTGGGAAAGCATTCGGAAATCTGAGGATAAGGTTACTTCTACGATACGGTCTTTGGGTTGCTCAATGGTGAGGTAGGTGAACTCATCTAGCTGTATTTCCTTCGAAAAGCGCTCTTGAGCCCAACTTGGTAAGTAAGTGGTCAGGAAGCCAAGCAACCCAAAAAATGTGGAAGTAATTAAACGTGAACGCTTCATAAAGGATTTTGCTTCTAAGCTATACGGAGTAGGCCGGTAAGTACCTCCTACTTGCCACGTAGAACGACGTAAATCCCCCGCTTCTTATTTGGGCTGGCGCAAGATCTTCTCCATTTTCTTACCCTTGGCCAACTCGTCCACCAGTTTGTCCAGGTACCGGGTCTGTTGCGTCAACGGGGTCTGAATTTCCTCCACCCGGTATCCGCAAATCACGCCTTTGATCAGCCCGGCATTGGGGTTTACGTTGGCTTGGGCAAAGAAGGCCTCGAAGGTGGCTTCTTCTTCCACGAGCCTCGAAAGAGTCTCGCCATCAAAACCTGTAAGCCACTCGATTACCTCGTGCAGCTCGGCTAGGGTGCGGCCTTTTTTCTCCACTTTTTCCACGTAGTGAGGATACACGGATGCAAAAGTCATGGAAGCTATCCGCGCGTCGTGTTCGGGGGTGGTGATACCGGTGGCAGGCATAATGGATCAGATTTGAAGTGCTAAGATCGATCAAAAAATGAGGTGTGCGTCCTCCTGTTTCAAGGTAATCATTTACGCGGATACATGCTGGAGGTTTTTGGGGCCCCATTAAAAGTCAGACACACCTAGCTAAGCGTGCCCAGCCGGGTGTGCCTAGGTCAAGGATAGTTTGTTTTCTTGTATCTGGGCGGCTCCGCTATAGCACTCAAAATCAGGTCTGCACAGCAACACTCTACCCAACTTGAATTTTGCAATGTACTCATTTATAAGCCCTTGTAAAATCAGTGGTAAGACGACTTTAAGTCGTCCCACCACGATGTCATCTTGTCAATTTATGTGACGCGTGCGGTATTACCTCTGGCAGAGTATTCTCCCCTGCGTGCAATAGTAGAGGTAAAACTGATTACCCTCAATACCGCTCCCCCACCGTTTCCTTGGGCAGGTTTTCCTCAATCACAGCCAGATCGGCTGCAGAAAGCTCTACCCTTAGCGCACCTAGATTCTCCTCCAGCCGGTGGATTTTGCGGGTGCCGGGTATGGTGGTGATCTCGTTGTTCTGCTGCAGAATCCAGGCCAAGGCCATCTGCGCCTTGGTTACGCCTTTGCTTTGGGCCAGCTCCTCTATCACCTCTACAAACTTGAGGTTCTGCTGAATGGCCTCGTCCGTAAAACGAGGGTTGTTTAGGCGGAAGTCACCGGGCTCCAGATCGGCCCGGCTTTGGATGGCCCCCCTGAGGAAGCCCCGGCCCAGCGGGCTATAAGCCACGAAGGTGATGCCTAGCTCCTGGCAGGTGGCAAACAGATCCTGCTCGGGGTCCCGGCTCCACAAGGAGTACTCCGTCTGTAGCGCGCTGATGGGATGTACCGCATGCGCCCGGCGAAGGGTTTCGGGGTCTACCTCCGAGAGGCCAACGGCCTTCACCTTGCCCTGCTGCACCAGCTCGGCCATAGCGCCTACAATCTCCTCAATTTCCACCTCGGGGTCCTTACGGTGCATGTAGTATAGGTCTATCACCTCCGTGCCAAGGCGCTTCAGGCTGGCTTCGGCCGCCTGTCGGATGTAGTCCGGCTTGCCGCTCATGCCCAGGAACTCACCTTTGGGGCCACGCATGATGCCAAACTTGGTGGCCAGGACCACCTCGTCCCAACGGCCCTGGAAGGCCTTTCCCAGTAGCTCCTCGTTGGCACCGCTGCCGTACATGTCGGCAGTGTCCAAAAAGTTGACGCCCAGCTCCACCGCCTTGTGCAACGTCTGGATGGACTCCTGCTCGTCAAACGAGCCATAAAACTCAGACATACCCATGCAGCCCAGGCCTATCCGGTTGATCTTCAAGTTGCTGTGTCCTATTGTCGTATTCGTGTTCATGATGCTCATGTTTTTGTGTTGGGTACAAAGGTGCAGCCGGGCAAGTGCTTTTGGCTGACCCTAATCCAAGGAGAAAGGACCCTTTTCAAAGATACTCCTAGATATCGGCTGATTTCCGGTAAGCACCGGGCGATCGCTGGGTGTGTTTTTTGAAAAACCGGCTGAAATGGGTGGCCTCACTGAAGCCCAGGCGGTGGGCAATTTCTTTAGAGCTGAGGGCCGTGCCCCGCAGCAGCGATTTGGCTACCGACAGAGTACGCTCGGCGATCCACTCGTTCACGGTGCGTCCGGTTTTGCTCTTGATCACCGAGCTTAGGTAGTTGGGATGCAAGTGCAGAGCCTCTGCAAAGTGCTGCACCTGCCATTTGCCCTCCGTAGTGTCGGCATCCAAGAGCTTTTTGGACTCCGCTTCCAATAGCTGCTTGAAGGACTTTACTAGCTGTGAGGTGCGGCTGCCTTCCTCTATAGGGTTGTAGTGCAACCACGATTTCTCCTTCAACTTGAGCAGCAGCACCAGAAACAGGCCGCCCAATATCTTGCTTTGGTACGGCGAAGCGCGTTGAGACTCTGCGTGTATTTGTGCGTATAGCGTTTCCAACTCCACAAACTCTTGGGCCGAAAGTACTTGCGGCGGCACAATTTCGGCCAAAAGGAAAGGGAACTCCCCGTAGATTTCGGGATGTACATGCTCCCGCAAGAAGGCTTCCGTCAGGGTAATGATGTAGCCTTCTTTGGAGGAGGTGAGCTCGTAAGATTTGAGGTGGCCGGGATTGGTAAAGTATATAGACCGGGCCCCGAAGGGAAACTGATGGTCGTCTAACAGGTAGGTGCCGGTCCCTTGCTTAGTCAGAATGAAAGAGAAATAATCTGCCCGTAGCTTAGGTGAAGCAAAGGGAATCTGGGGATGGATATCGGGGATACTCAGAATGGTGAAATCAAGTTCACCTTCCAGGGGTATGCCCAAGGTGCGGTACAGGTCGGCGATGCTATGGTGCACGAGAATTTCCATTCCTTTAAGTTATTCACCTTTTGGGGAAGCCCCCAACTGGGATAGTAACCTCCACCCCACCAGAACAATGGTGACTTCCAAGGCCAGGTTGAGGTACATCATACTATTGGGAGTGCCGTCTACGCAGATTCCCACCGTTCTGCCGAAGGCCATGCCACCCACAACCAACATGGCGGCGATGGTACCCAGCCTATGCGTGGCAGGGTTTTTATGTATCAGGTAAAGCAATATGCCGAAACCCAAAGAGATGCCTCCGTAAGTAGATCGCATGTCAATGAAACCGGAAGAGGTCGCTGGCACCCCATCAGTGATGAAGGTGCTGAGGGCTGCCGGAAAGAATATAAATCCTAACCCGTACAGGAAAAAAACAACGGAGTTCACGAGGATAAAGACTTTCATGATCTTGTTTTTTTTCTCCTTTTATAAAGGGCAATTTTTCGCATTATCGATTCTCTATTTCACTCTCGATGTCTCTCATCAATTCCTTTAGGTTCACCTCCACCTCTTTATACAAACCCAAAATGAAGGTGCGGTTCCGTTTGATCTTCCAAAGGTAGCTGAGTAGCACCTTCTGGTCAGCCTCGCTAATGGGTAACGGTAGGGCAATAGAACTGATATTACCGACCGAATCGTACGTAAACTGGGGCGCAATAACCTGGTTGATTTCTTTAAAATAGTTTTCTTGAAATTGCAGTTCGTAGTACTCCTCTTCCAGCTTTTTTAAGTATTGATAATCAAATTCATATACGGAGATGATTTGCTTCCTCAGCGAGTCGTTTTTGATTAGTTCGAATCCTCTGGATTTTAAAGTCTCATACCCGGAGGTATTTTGAATGGAGACAAAGTCACGGGTCAGTAGGCCGTAGTACCCTTCCAAGGAGTCGAGGCTTACGGGCTCATTCGTAAATACCTTACGCCAATAGGTACAGGCCTGGATGCCCCGTACGTGCCCCATGGTGTTTTCGCCCACGTCCAACACGTCCTTCTCCAATCCGTTCAGAATCTCGGTGAGTATCTTCGTCTCCGCTCGGTGGTCTCGCCGATTGTCGTTCCAGTTGTTGAGCGCGAAAGCGGCAATGACTGCTATGAAAATGGACAAGAACTCGAACCCGTATTTCTTCCAACTCATAAGGTTTCTTTATACATTAATCCTCTCCTTCAATGGAAATATCCAGTAGCTCGTTCCCTATTTTCAAGCCCAGCAACAGGTCTAGGAATTCCTCGTCTGCTGATACAATGAGTAAAGTATAGGGTTTTGTTTCGCTGGAAACCTCCACCTGCTCTATGGCGTTAATTCTTACTGTAAAGGCTAAAGAGCCACTAAGCGGAACTTGGACAAACCAGTCCTCCTGAGCGGTCCCTTCTTTCAGTTCTCCTATCAGATAGAACTCCTCTCTGCTCCGGATGGCAAAGCTGTCTATCACTTCAAATTGTCCTTGCCGCGTTGGCATCTCTTTGGGGTGGGGTCTCAGATTGGTTCACAAGGGTACTAAGATATTGGTTTTGTGTTGGCGCATCCAGAAAGTGCAGACTTACCACTTTCGTTTGGGACTTCTTCAGTCAAATTCGCATCTTACTTTCTACCAAACCCATGACACTCTTGGCACGCTTTCTCGGTCCTTTCTCCCAATTAGTTGTTCTGCTTGCTATGCTAGTAGGTTCTTCCTGCTCTTCAGATAAAGAAACCTCCATTGTGACCTTTGACTCCCTGGTTTGGGCGGATGAGTTTGAAGGGGCCGGAGCGCTGGACACTGCTAAGTGGTTTCACCAAACCCAATTGCCCCCGTGGGGAGAGTGGTTCGGGGGTTTGATTAACCACTATACGGACCGGGTGGAAAACTCTTACCAGCAAGATGGGTACTTGCACTTGTTGGCAAAGCGGGAGTCATTCGAGGATCAGGGGTATGAAAAGGAGTTTACTTCGGCCCGGCTCAATTCCAAGTTTGCCTTCACCTATGGCCGGGTAGAGGTGCGGGCCAAAGTGCCCCAAGGGGTGGGTACCTGGCCTGCCATCTGGATGCTCAATACCAACATTACCGAGGCCGGCGCTTATTGGGAGCAGCAGGGCTACGGTACCACTAGCTGGCCTCACTGTGGCGAAATCGATATTCTGGAGCACTGGGGCAAAAACCAGGATTATGTATCCAGTGCGGTGCATACCACCTCCAGCTATGGCGATCAGGTAATAAATGTAGGGGGCAAGAAGATTGACAATGCGTCTACTGATTTCCATACCTACGGCCTGGAGTGGACTAAGGAAAAGCTAGTGTTCTCGGTAGACGGAGATAATTATTACTCCTACCAGCCGACGGTGCGCGACTCCACCACCTGGCCTTTCGATATGGAGTACTACTTCCTCCTCAACATTGCCATCGAACGGGGTATTGACTCCTCCTTTCAAGAAAGCCCTCTGGTGGTGGACTACATTCGGGTGTATCAGTAGGCTATCCTGCACCTAAGCTGGAAGTGGCTTTTGCTGTCAGGGTACCGGTCAGGCGCTGTTAGCATGGTTAATGCTCGGAAGTCATTTGCTATTATCATTTATGCTTCCTCTTCATCGGGAATACTTGGCTCCGGTATTGGCCGTTGACGGTACCCGATATTTCGGCCACCAGCGAATCCGGGGAGATGCGTTCGTATTTGATGGTTTGAGGGAAATCATGTGCAGGGTTTTCAAATCGCATCATATGGTCCGTAACTGCCGTCTGTTCAAACTTGATCGGTTCCCCTTCGTTCTGGTTTTTGACCGTGGGCACATACCATAATTTTCCGTTTTCACTGGTGATCCTGATGGTTTCAAATACCACCGTATCTTGTTGATTGAGGATATAGCTCATCCCCGTCAGTTCTTGGTCATTTGCCTTCCTCCAGGTCTCAAATACACTCCCACGAGAGGTTTTATTTTCCCAAGTTCCTATCAGCCATGCAGCCTTGTCCATGTTGTGAGTAGGCTGGGTTGCCGATGCACACAGGATCATGAGCCCGATACTTAGAATGAAGAATTTTGCTCCTGTTTTCATAAAAGAATGGGGTAAGGTGAACCTCCCTTTTGTTTCTTTCGGCAAGATGGAACCCCGGAAAACAGGATGATTGTAAAATTTCGACGTTCTACTCTTCGCCGTAAAAAAGGGAGGACATTTTCAACTGTTGGCCGTAGACTTCGCGAGGCGTATGCCCAGTAAATTTTTTAAAATCTTTGTTGAAATGGGCTTGATCATAGAATTCCCCTTCGTGTGCTAAAGAGGTCAGGCTGGTGTAGTTGTTACTCAAAAGCTTCTTAAGGGCCGTTTGCAGCCGTATCGTCTTTGCGAGTTGCTTGGGGCTGAGGCCAATGGCCTTGGCAAATCTTCGCTCTAGCTGCCGTTGGCTGATGGGGGTGCTTTGGGTGAGAGCCTCGATAGTGAGCTGGCCGTTGGCCGTCAGGATAATCTCCACCGTAGATTTAATTACCCGATCCATGTTCTTCTTCAGGGTAAGTTGATCAAAAAGGAACCTTTCCAGCACCTTGATCCTGGCCTCGGTAGAAGGAGCATTTAGAATGTGGCTTTCCAGAAGGATTCCTTCGGTACCAAAAAGGTCGCCTACCGAAATCGCCGTGTTCTTCATTTTATCGGCCGGAAAGTCCGAGAATGGCAGAAAGCCATCGGGATGGAACCGGGCCGAGAAGATACCCGTAACCCCAATGGGTTGGATTTCCAGCGGCTGAGTAAGTTGGCCAATCACGAAAGACCGGGGCTGGATCAGGAACTCGGTTTCCGTATGGTATTGCCGGTACAGGTCGCCGTAGTGAAAGATGAATTCCATGCAGCCGTCCGGCACAATGACCTGCTTTTCGGGGGCCTCCTCCTTCGGACTTTCCAGAGTCCAATAGCACTTAATGAAAGGGCTTAGTTCGTCGTTCGGCTCGAAGGTGAGGTATTCCATGAGGAGTGCTTGAGGGTTCTGAGGCACCTCAATATACTGTCAAAGAGCCAATTGCTCTTTACAACAAATGTGCTCCGCTTATTTCGGAAACGGAGGCTACCCCGGTTTGCTGCATGGCGAGCTTGAGCTCCGCCTGGAGCAACTTGAGCACTACTTCTACCCCCTCCTGCCCAAAAGCGCTAAGGCCCCACAAGTAGGGCCTGCCGATGCCCACCATGCTGGCCCCACGGGCCAGAGCTTTGAATACATCCTTTCCCCGTCGCACGCCCCC
>DMST01000485.1:11670-11954 GCA_003454975.1 Cytophagales bacterium
CCAGCGAAGCGCGGCCACTCTCGGCTACCCGCCCGCCGTGGTTGGACACCATCAGCGCGTCCACGCCGTGGTCTAGCGCCCGGCGGCTGTCTTCTCCACTCACAATACCCTTGAGGATCAGCTTGAGTGAGGTAGCCTCCCGCAACTGCTTCACAAAGTCCCATGTAAGGGGAACCTGGAGCCGAAAAGGCTGGCTGAGCTCCCGAATCATGGGCTTGTTCCGTACGTAGTTGGTGGCGTTGCGCTGGCCGTGGCAGGTCTGGCAATTGCCCCGGTCTAGCCGG
>DMST01000150.1:0-157 GCA_003454975.1 Cytophagales bacterium
GGTCATGGTACATGGCCATCACACCATCAAATTTGGTGAACTCCCGGGTGCCGAAAAATCCATCGGCCGGATACGGCCCAAACACCAACCGTTTGTTCTCTCGTAAAGATTCTATCAGGGGAGCAATCACCTCACCGTCCTCTTTGCCCAGTAGGCC
>DMST01000150.1:186-7473 GCA_003454975.1 Cytophagales bacterium
GTAGGCCGCCCTCACCGGCGTGGGGGTTCAGGCCCAATACCGCAATTCGGGGCTTGCTGATGCCAAAATCGCGTTTCAGAGATTTCTCCATGATTTGCAACTTGGTGCGCAGTAGCTCAGGAGTAATGGCCTTGGGCACTTCTGAGAGGGGCATATGGCCCGTTGCCACTCCCACACGCAGGTCCTCGTCTACCATCATCATGAGGCTATCCTTGGTGTCTAGCCGCTCGGTGATGTACTCCGTATGACCAGGAAAGTTGAACCCCTCCTGCTGAATGCTTTGCTTGTTGATGGGGGCAGTCACCAAGCCATCAATCAAGCCTGCCTTCAGATCTTCCACGGCTTGCTCTAGCGCAATGAACGCATACTTGCCGCCCTCCTCGGATTGCTGACCAGGGTTCACGGTTACCTGTTCTTGCCAACAATTGACTATGCCTACTTTCCGGTTGGGGAAGTTGCCCCGCTCTCGTATCTGGATGTACTGGAAGTCCTCCAGCTTCAGGGCTTTGCGGTAGAAAGAAATTACCTTGGCAGACCCGTAGATCACGGGGGTAAACATATTGAGCACCCGGTTGTCTCGTAGTGCTTTGATGACCACCTCGGGGCCAATGCCGTTGATGTCGCCAATCGAAATGCCAATAGTGGCTTTGGGAGGAGAAGTATGCTTTTGCTTGCCAGGTGCCATGCCCAGAGTATAGGTTTTCGGTGGTACATTTTCCCGTACTTGCGGGAAATGGTAGTTTTGCGCCTCAATTTAGGGGAATTTGACCGACAATGGTAATGGAGCGCGTACGGGCCAAAAAGCATCTGGGACAACACTTCTTGAAGGATACCCACCTGGCACAGCAGATTGTGGAATCGCTCACCGGGTTTGGTGACTATCCGCAGGTATTGGAGGTAGGGCCCGGAATGGGCGTTCTTACGCAGTTTTTGCTGCGTAACTCCCACTACGAGACCTGGGTTTTGGACATTGACCGGGAATCAATTGCCTATTTGCAAGAGCATTTTTCTGCCCTGGGCGATCGGGTAGTGTACGGTGATTTTTTGAAGTGGAAACTGGAGGAGCAGTTTCCCGGACCCTTGGGGCTCATTGGCAACTTTCCTTACAACATTAGCTCCCAAATTTTCTTTAAGGTGCTGGAACATCGAGACCGGATACCAGAGGTGGTAGGGATGATCCAGAAAGAGGTGGCCGACCGTTTGGTATCCCCTCCGGGCAACAAGACCTATGGTATTTTAAGTGTGCTATTGCAGACCTTCTACAAGCTGGAATATCTCTTCACGGTACCCCCACAGGTATTTAGTCCTCCGCCCAAAGTGAACAGTGCCGTGATCCGGTTGCAGCGGAACGAACGTACGGAAATTCCCTGCGATGAACGGGCCTATTTCCGCCTGGTAAAACAGGCATTCCAAAACCGGCGTAAGACCTTGCGCAACGCCCTGAAACCACTAAATTTGCCCGATTCCGTACAAGATCATCCTCTCTTGAGCCAACGTGCCGAACAGCTTTCGGTAGAGGATTTTCTTGGCCTCTGTACCACCATAGAAAACGCATAGCCATGGCCGGTCCCATGATGCCGTTTGAGCTCACCAATGAGTTCCTTGAGCGCTTTGAGCAAGCGGTAGAGGAAGAGCAGGTGGATTTTATCCGGGAGGTGCTGGACGGTGTGGCTCCACAGGACATAACGGCGTTGCTGGATGAGTTCAATGCCGAAGAGAGCAAGTATGTGATCGACCTGCTGCCTACGGAAATCAGCGCCGAAATCGTCAACGATCTGGACGAGGACGTCCAAGCCCGGTTCTTGCGCAATTTTGCTTCGGATGAGATTGCCGCTTTCGTCAACCACCTGGACTCAGATGATGCGGTGGATATGCTGATGGACCTGCCGGTGAAAACCCGCGAGGAGGTCATCGCAATGGTGGACAATGCGGAAAAGGCGAGCCACATTGTAGACCTGCTTCGGTATGAGGAGGATGTAGCGGGTGGTCTGATGCAGAAAGAGTTTATCCGCGCTAACATCAACTGGACGATCACCCAGACCATTGAAGAGATTCGCCGGCAAGGCGAAAAGGTGGAGAAGATCTATTCGGTGTACGTGGTGGATGATAGCAACCTTCTGAAAGGAAGGGTCTCCCTCAAGCGCATCATTTTGGCCCGCGATGACACCCGTATAGCAGACCTGTACGAGCCCGATATTGAGTCCGTAGAGACGTACATGGATGAAGAAGAGGTGGCCCAGCTGATGCAGAAGTACGACTTGGATGCCGTGCCTGTAGTGAATGTGCAGGGCAAACTGGTAGGCCGCATCACCATTGACGATATTGTAGATGTAATTACCGAGTTGGCCGAGGAAGAACGGAACATGATGGCGGGTATCTCGGAAGACGTAGAGGAGGATGACTCCGTATGGCGTCTCACCCGTGCGCGTTTGCCTTGGCTAACCGTAGGTATGCTGGGGGGGCTATTGGGTGCGCAGTTTATCGGCCTCTTCGAGCGGGACATTCTGCTCATACCCGCGATGTCGTTTTTTATCCCCCTCATTACCGCCACGGGGGGTAATGTCGGCATTCAGTCTAGCTCCATCATTTTGCAAAGTCTTGCCAACCCCTCCGCCTTTAGCGAAAGCAACTGGAATCGATTTTTCAAAGCCCTATTGGTGGCCTTGCTCAACGGCGTGATCCTGGCCGGGCTTGTGTTTGGCATCAACATGCTCTTTGGGCAAGAGGTGCGCCTGGCCACGGTGGTTTCCTTAGCATTGCTGAGCGTGGTCCTGCTAGCCTCCTTTATGGGCACCGTTACCCCACTGGTACTCAACCGGTTTGGTATCAACCCCGCTTTGGCCTCCGGCCCCTTTATCACTACAGCAAATGACCTATTGGGCCTAGGCGTCTATTTTGGTGTAGCTCGTTTAATCTTGAGCACCTTGTAACCATTCCGGAAAAAGCTGTCAGCCAGGAATGGACCTAGTGGTTGCCCCATTGTTCACCTACAAATCTTTTGATGGCCTCATACACCTCTCCTTTTCCCTTTTTGGGGGGTAATAAGAGGTCATCGTGCTCTGAGGCAACTACCTGCACCCGGGGCTCGGGAAGTCCTATGTCTGGCCCAAGCGGAGAAACCCAAGATTCCTGGCTGCTGACAATGGCTGCTGTACGCTGCCATAATTGGAAATCAGGATACATTTTCCAGGCTTTCTCCCAATACGCTTGGTTCGCCGTGAGCTCAGCAGGAGCTATTCTCAAGATATCTAAAATCCCCTGGAACCAGGGAGTAAGTCCCTGTGGAGTAATGGTATGGGGGGCATCCAGGAATAACAGGCTCAGCCGATCAAACGGATGTGGGAGTGTTTTGTGGTTGAAGGTGAACGCTTTCTCTAATAGGGGTAGCGTCTTGGACAAATAATATCCCCCCAGACAGTATCCAATACAGATTAGGTGTTCGTGCCTTTGCAGTAGAACTTGGAATAATGTGTCAGCGAGTTGCTGAATGATTCGCTTAGAGGTAAGCGAAGTATCCGTCTTGAAATCCTCAAGCTGAGAAGGATACGATGCACCGTATATTGGTAATTCAGGGTAATCATTCATCAGCCATTGAATAATATGTGCTCCCTGTGTGTCGGGCTGCAAGGGGTTATGGATTCGCCCACCTAGTCCTTGAATGACCACCAAAGCACAAGTGTTGTCCTTCGCCCGCCCCCAGCTCAATATCTTTATCAGTGGAGAAGGCATGATGTCTGGGTAAAGCGAGTGCCGGCTGTAATTTCTTCCTCCGAATAGAGAAAGAATTCAGGATTCTTGCGATTGATTTCCGGCTGGGATTCCCGGTATTGAATGCAGGCGTAATGAAAGCGTGCTTTATCAGCCGGCAACTCCCCACCGGCCAAGACTTTGTCTTCCCAACGCTTGAGGATGGCCAAGCTCTCTACCTCAGGGATCCTATGCTCCGCGTAATTGCCATAGAAGTGTAGGCCTAAAACACCCGGTTGCCCATGCTTAGGATGTGCTTGTAACTGAGGGTGGTAGCCTAGGTGGGTAAGTCCGTCGGGCTGTTTCCGGATGACTTCCAGAATCGCTTCCTGCTCGCCGATACCATCCCAAATCCCGCCTTCGGGAATTCCTCGGCGAAAGGAATATGCCTCCCTAAGAACTTGTCGGGACCAGTCAGTACTTTTTATCAAAAATACCCCCGTGTTGAGAGGCATGTTTTGATAACACAGGTCTCGAGGCCAGCTAAGAAACCGTAAAAAGGTCTCCGGGCATTGAGTGATCAAGTCGAATTTAGCGTCAGTAAACCGGGATAAGGGAATAGACATATCCTCAATGAGCACGTCGCTGTCTACCCAACACACCCAATCGTGCTGCTCAAGGGCGGCTAAAATTGCAGGGATCTTCTGCCAGCAAGGGTGGCTGTCAGGATCTGCATTCAAACCCGTAAGGTAGGTGTACCCGTGCCGTTGGCAATAGTGCAGATTACGGCACAATGACATCTCTCCCAATCGGTCATATTTGTAGGTAGGATTGGGAGAGGGAATGTCATTGTAAGAGACCAGCGCAATGTTTTCCATCAGGAAGCCATCATGCCTTGGTATTGCGCGTTGTATTCCTCCATAGAGATGTACTGAGGATCAAATGGCGCAATCGCCGTTTTCATATCGTCCGACACAGGCCCTACTGCCACCAGCGATACCCGTTCCGTGATGCTATCCAAAGTCTGGATCGGAGGACCAATGTACCGAATCGTTTCCGCCAAAGAGGCATCATCGGTTGTCTGTACCTTCATGAATAGTTGGTGCTCTGCATCTTTGATTAGATAAGAGAAATAGTCGTTTTCCAATTCGCGCAGCGCCACTTCTACCAGAGGTAATTGGCCGGGTGACACATCAAAATGTACTTGGAGAATAATTTCTGAAGCCATAGTAAAATAGGGTTAAAGTGAGGTGACAACCTAAAATGATTGCTCGTCAGGTTTGCGGTATTGTTGTTTCGCAGGACAGAATTAACATTCTGAGATTAGCGGTAACCCCCTCGAATCTGAGACTGCCCTGGGGAGTACGATGACAAAGGTATCTGCCGTTAGGGGGGCATACACCAAAGGCTTCAGGGGATTGGCCAGCCGCGTAATTCTACGTGGTCTCTCTCGGGATTTGGGGGATTTGCTACAGACAACTGCCTTGGCGGGAGTAAAAACTGGATATTGAAATACCTGGAAATACTCAGGTCGGATAAAATGGGACCAAGATCCTGTTTGACCAGGCTGGAAATCCGGCTATTTTTCCTTCATTTACCGTGCACCCTTAACCCAACACAAAAATGACTTTTCAAGACAGAATTGATAATTGGCTTGCCTTCAGGGAGGGAGAAAACCACCATAAGCACAATTACAATAACCTTTTCATCAAAAGTGAGAAAGGAAAATACGTGACGGCTTTCGCCATACCATTCGATAGTCTAAGTTCTCTTGGAGACCAAAAAAGTGAGGTAACCAAGCTGGTTTTTCACCTGGGCGTGACCGATGGAAAGCTTACACCTTTTATTCAATATGGCGATGACCTGGAAACGCATTCGCTACTATTGAAAGAATCACGTAGAGAGAGTTTGCCTGAGAATCCATTAGAGGGAAATCCTCAGATAAATAACCATATGAGAGTATCGGCAGAGGCAGCGGATCGTATGATCAAGGCGTTGTTCGATACGGACATGAACGAAAATATTTATACCAAGGAAGATAAGCCCCGGATTGTGGAGAGCTTCAGTTTTGAAGTCGATTTGCACACCATAAAAGCTAGCCTTTCCGAGACTCAGGATATGCACTTCTGGTTTGGAATTTATTCTCACAAAGAACTCGAAACATCAGGGGTAGATACGTCGAAGTATCCGGTATTGAATGTGCTGCTCAGTAGGCATGGGAAAACAAAAAGTGCGGATGATGAGGGCTATGATTTTTCAGTGCCTTGTCCTCCTACCTGTGAGCCTCCTCCGGTAGGTGGTGGCGGTTTAGTTTAATGTTCGCCTTCATGACCCTACTCGATTTCTTTAAGGTTCTGGGTGAGTTTTCCACGTTTGCGGCTGCCATTCCGCTGGGAGTAGGGGCTTATAATTTCCGCCGACTAGAGCCCGCACGCCGCGGCGTCTGGGGGCTTTGCTTGGCTGCCTTGTTGGCCGAACAAGTAGCACGATACTATTGGAAGCAAAATCTGCCCAATGTGTGGACCTATCATCTATTGGCTCCGGTATTGGCAGTAGGTTGGGCCTCGATATATCGGCTGTGGTTTGCCCCTAAGATCTCTCCTCGACTGATCTTGGGAGTGGGGGTGCTATTTCTACCCTATGCCGTAATTAACGGGATTCTCTGGCAGTCCCCGCTCGACAGTGCCTTCAATAGCAACGTTACGGTTGCGCTCGCCGCCATGATGGTATTTTTTGGAGTTCTCTATTTCTATTTGCAATTCAATGAGCCACATGCTAGCCCACTGAAGGGTAATTTTCGCTTTTGGATAAACGGAGGCAACCTACTCTACTATTCTGGATCCCTATTTCTGTTCGTTATTGTGCAATATCTCGACAATAACTCTCGGTTCACTTCGCAAGTATTTATTCTCAATGCAGGTTTTAATATTACATATATGATTTTACTAGCCGTAGCCCTATGGATGCCCCCGCTGTCGCCGAACCAGAAAGCTTGGTAACCCTAACCTTGATTGCCATGCTGGGCATGTTTTTTTTGGCGGGTGCTATCATCGTCTTTTTTGTGATGTATCAGCGGCGATTGCTGGTGCAGCAGGCGGCGCACCAGCGTGAGTTACTCAGGGCTAGTCTGGAGAGCCAGGAACGGGAGCAACAGCGCATGGCCCGCGAGCTACACGATGGGGCAGGGGTCATGATCAGTACTACCCAGCTTTATCTGCAGCAGTTGCGAATGAAACCCGATAGCCCACAAAGCACTGAATGGCTCAACCGCGCCGAAACCCTACTCAATGATACGGTGGGTAACATTGTGGCCATTGCCCAAAACCTGCAGCCGGCGGAGCTAGAATCTTTGGGACTGGCTGGCGCTTTGCAGGAGCTTATCCGACGGATGGAATCCAGCGAGCGCTTCCGCTTTCAGGTGCAACTGCAGGCCATCCCCAATCTGGCCCCGGAACGGGCTTTGCTGCTCTACCGCATGGCTCAAGAGCTGCTCAATAATGCCTTTAAGCATGCCCAGGCTTCCACGCTTTCGGTCACACTCTCCGCAGATGAAGAAACCCTTACCCTCTCCATCGCTGATGACGGCATAGGGTTCGACCG
>DMST01000150.1:7547-10684 GCA_003454975.1 Cytophagales bacterium
CCCGGAGCAGGTACCTGCTGAGGGTAAACGCAAAGGGATGGGCCTCAAGACCTTGGAAAGCCGGGCCAGTCTTTTGGGCGGTACACTCGTTCGCCAGTCTGCTCCGGGCCAAGGCACGGAAACCACCATTTCGGCACCTGTAAACCCCTAACCCTACCATGAGTGAAATCATTAAAATCATCCTGGCTGATGACCACGCTATTTTCCGCCAGGGCATTCGAATGCTGCTAGAAAATCGCCCCGATTTTGAGGTAATAGCCGAGGCGGCCCATGGGGCTGAGCTACAGTCGTTGGTGCCTTTTCATACCCCGGATGTGGTGCTGATGGACCTCAAAATGCCTGAAGTAGACGGTATTGAAGCCACCGAGTGGCTGCGGCGAGAGTGGCCCGATGTGAAGATTATTGTGCTAAGCATGGTAGGCAGCGACCAGATGATGGTCCACCTGATGGAAAAGGGCGTGCACGGCTACTTGATCAAAAACGTGCAGGCCGATGAGTTGTATACCGCCATCGAGCACGTAGTGCACAAGGGGGTTTATCTAAACGAACGGGTGTCGCAGGCCCTGCTGCGGGCCATGCAGTTTAAGGAAAGAACCCCACCTACCCTGGCTCACGGTGTTACCCTTACGGAGCGCGAACGCGAAGTGCTCGACCTCATCTGCGAGGGACTCACCTCTGCGGAGATAGGCGAGCGGCTGTTCATTAGCACCCGCACTACCGAAGGCCACCGCAAAAACCTGATTGCCAAGTTCGAGGTCCGCAATACTGCGGCTCTCATCATCAAGGCCATCAAGGACGAGTGGGTAAAAGTCTGAGGACTTTGCCCAAAGCGGTCCTACATAATTGACTGTGTCACTCCCACCAATGGATAAGTTTCCAAACGTGGGGTGCACTACTCCCTGAGGACCTGGGAGTCGGACGGCAACGGCTAGGTGCGATGGAGGTAGTGGATGGGATTCTTCCGGGCAATCAAGTCAAAATCTTTTTCGCTGAGTCCGTGCCGGAGCCGTGCCAAAAGATCCTTGTCTGCCCCGTGGTTCCGAACCACGTAGAAGTCCGTGCCGAACAATATGCGATCCCGCAGGCGAGGGTTCAGATCTGGATCCAGCGTCTCATTGAGCAGAGGATAAATAGAAGGCTTGCTCAATAAATAGCTGACATCCGAATACACGTTGGGAAAGTGTAAAATCAAGCTGCATATAATGGAATACCAGTCTTCTTGCCACCAGACCTGCTCCAAAAAACTAGGGTGCTCTTGGTACTGCTTGGCTGAAAAATCCAATCCGCGTGAACGGTTCTGAATCAAGTGTTGTGCACGCGGTTGGCGATCACGGGCCAGATATTTCAGCCACTCCTCTTCCCCACCAAAATGGGCCAGGCAAATCTTGAGGTTTGATAGATCCCGGCTTAGAGTTCCTTCCACAGGATCAAACCCAAATAGTTCTTGTATTCGTTTGGAGCAATTCTTGACCACCTTTGCCAACAGTGCCTTATCCAATAAGCACAAGTAGTTGAGCGGATGGGTAAAGTTGACCGTAAAGCTGTGGTTCTTCTTTTGGGGAAGGGCCATAGGCCTATAGATGGTATTATTCTCTTGGTCCTTATCCTTGGTGGCCCCTTCTATTACCGGGTGGTGGTTCCACTCCGTTTTCTTCTTCCCCCGATAAAACATGGGTCCGCTAATGCAGTGGGTCATGATGGGGATTTGGTGCTCTGCCGCATACACCCACAAGGGGAGAAGGTTCTCATCAAAAGGGTAATAACCGAGCGCAGGGTAAATCTTGATACCGCTAAACTGGGCCGTTTCTAAGTAATCTTTTACCACACAATCCTTCAGCACTACTCGGCCCTCGTGCAGTTCCCAGGAGAAATATTCCTGCTGATGCTTCACTCTTCTTGGGTCGGCAAAAAGAAATGGGCGTATTTTGTGTTTACTAGATTCCTTGATGTCTTTTAGCTCCTGTAGCTGAGCATAAAATCCGAACTTCTCCTGTTTCTTGACTTTTCCGGCCTCCATATATTCCATATCCATGGAAAGGACCACAAACTGGCTGTTTGAAGGATATTGGTTGGCCAACTTACTCAGGATTCCACGTTGAGATCTATAGCGGGCAAATGCTAGGATCGACAAATATCGAGAGATGAGCTTTCTGGAATTCTTACCAGTTACTCCGGTCAAAACGAACTGAGCCCTTCCCAGGATAAACTTCACCACATTGCGCAGCCTCCTGGAAATTATCCATATCAAAAGCACCCATATCCACCAGGTCTTGCCAATAAATAGGACATAACCCACGACGAGGCTTTCTGGAAAAACAGAGTTTAACCATTCCAGTAAGCAGGGTATGGCTGCAAAGGTCAGGCTAACGAGGAGCCCCAGCACTACTATAATACCCGTGATCCTAAGCGTCCGATTCTCCCTGAAAGAAGCTCTACGTTTTCTGAGCCACAAAACCACCAACAATCCAATGATTTTGATCTTCAGTCGGCCTTTTTGGGGAGATTTAGCCCTTCGCTTCTTCAGCTTTTTCAGAGCAATTTCAGGATCTATTACGTCCTCCCACCTTCTGGCCCACCGAACTAGCCTGGTGACGGATAGTAGATGATAAAGTAACTTAGAAGTAAAGGTCTTCGCAAAGTAAGGAGGGACGTGCTCACCGGTAAAAATGTGGCTGTGGCAATTAACAATGGGTGGTTTTTCGGCTGGAGTGTGTTCGGTATTCATATCAAAAAGTGCCTGTGACATACAGACATATAATATAGTGAATTTGGCACCCTCAACGGATAGGCGTTTTTACCCGATTTCCAGACTAAGCCTTTGTTGCACCCTTCAGAATTCTTCCCATCTTGCTCTTATTCCCCATTCCTTGCATACTCATTTAACTTCATCTCATACCGATTCTCCGTAAGTCCCATTTCCATGGTTCGCGATTGGGCCAATACAAACCCATAACCACCGTACAGGTGGGCCGAAGCTTCTAGCCCATCCGTGGTCAACAGAAAGGCCTCCTTGTAACCCAGCTCCTGCATAGCCGCCATCCATTTCTCTAGCAGTTGTCGGCCCAGGCCCTGCCCTCGGCACTCCGGGTCAATCAAAAAATAGCGCAACTGCGCTTTCCCTTCCGTATTCTTCAGGG
>DMST01000150.1:10736-14326 GCA_003454975.1 Cytophagales bacterium
ATTCTTCAGGGCTAGTGTGCCCACTATTTTTCCCGCGTGCTCCGCAAACCATATCCGCTCCCGTTCCTTATCAAAATTGCCGAAAAACTCTGCCAGCGTCTCGGCCACGTAGCACTCAAACGGAACTCCGAAAGAGTAATGCTTGCCGTGCATATATACCATCCAACCCAGGTCGCCGGGCAGTATCTCCGTTCGAAAAGTGATATTCATCGAAATAGAATTTAGTAAGCCGAAACGTCTAATGGGAGGGACAAATCCAAGTTCCTAATCCCACTTGGGACCTCCAACATTGCGCTCTTAAATTCGGCTACAATCCGAGGATTTCCCAAAGGATCATCAGAAAGGGAGCTGCCATGATCAGGCTATCAAA
The DNA here is from genome assembly GCA_003454975.1 of Cytophagales bacterium. Lineage (GTDB taxonomy): Bacteria > Bacteroidota > Bacteroidia > Cytophagales > Cyclobacteriaceae > DMST01. Next base: position 11,107 of record DMST01000150.1, read on the forward strand.
GCGATCCAGGAAGCCACCGTGCCCGGGTATAGCGCCGCTAGAATCTTTCTTCATTAACCCGCGCTTCAGCAAGGACTCTACCAGATCTCCCAAACTGGCCGGAATCACCAACACAATCCAGGCCAATAGCCACTGCCAGCGGGTGAGGTCCGTTGCCCACTGGCCCAAACAAAGAGCAATCACCAGGGCTAATCCTACCCCCCCGAGCGCACCCTCCCAGGTTTTGTTCGGGCTCACCCGAGGAAACAAAGGCTTCTTGCCCCAGGCCCGGCCCACAATATAGGCCCCCGTATCGTTGCCCCAGATCATGAGCATAATACCCAAGATGTACTGGTAGTGGTAAACCCCTTGCTCATCAAAGGCAATCACGTGTAGCATACTGATGGGTGCCGCCACGTATAACACGCCCAGCAGAGTATAGGCTATGCCATCAAAGGCACGGGAGGTATCCTTCACATCAAATAGCTTGATGAAAAAAGTAAGGAAGAGCATCGGTACAAAAATCAGCGTCCAACGCGAGGGCTCGTTCAGGTGAAACATTGCCAACAGCTGCGCATATACGATCACCCCAATCAGTAAGCCCCAGCCTGCCACTGGCCGCAGGTCGCCTGCCTTTACCAGCCGGTAAAATTCCCGCTGGGAGAGAAACATGATGGTTAAAAAGAGACCTACGTACGCATAGGGATGAATGACGATCAACGTAATAATCAACGCCGCTCCCAATACCCCGATAATAATGCGTTGCGTAAGATTAGACAGGTTATTCAAAAGCGATTTCTTCGTTGATAAAATGAATGGCCCTTAGCATATAATCCGGAGGTACGTGCACCTCCAGATCCCCCAGCAGGTAGGGCGAATTCTGTTTGTTAACTACCAGTGCCGGTATCTCTTGTTCCTCCAGCAGGTCCTTCACCATGTGTGCCCTATACGTCACTTGCGTTTGGTACACCGGTTTCCAGCTGCTCATGCCGCTACCCCCCGCTGCTTGTAGTAGTTATAGTAGAAATACCCCAACCCAGCTACCGCCAATACGGCTACTAACGTAGGTGCCAGAGGCAACAGTTCCGGAGTCTCAGAAGTATCCTCCATCATACCTTGCTGCTGGCTGTAAACCAGCAAAACGGTGATAAAGTTATTCAGGAAGTGGGCCAGCATGGCTACCCACAGCTTTCCACTCCACACAAAAAGGTATCCAAACAGTACTCCCAGGGCCATACGTGGAAAGAAGCCAAGGAACTGCAAATGAATGGCACTGAACACCGCCGCCGCTACCCAAACAGCCACGTGGGCATTGCCACTTACCCGATGAATGTAATTTTGAAGTAATCCCCGAAACGCGATTTCTTCACCAATGGCGGGCAACACAGCAATCATGATGGACAGCAAGATCATATCACCGATGCCATCCATCTGTGTCATAAACTCCGTCTGCTCTTTCATCTGCTGCTCCGTTTTTACCGCCCATTCGCCCAGCGAACCCAAAAAACTCAGGTCCATGCCCTGGTTCCATTGAATCAGCTGCGCGTTTACTACCAGAAAAGGGAAAATAATGGCGAGCGGTATCACCACGTCGATTGGCGAGCCCTTCCAGCTAGGCGAAATATCACGCGTACGCTGGTGCTCATAGTACTTTACAAAGGCCAGGGGAATCAAAATGTAGGAAACCACCGTATAAATACTTTGCATCAGCCAGGAAATTTTCTGGCCGTTGGGTACCGAACTTGGGTCCTCAGCAAAACTTGTAAAAGCCTCCAGATCTGCCCCCAGAAAGGGAACAATAGCCAAGGTGCCTACAAACTGGCCGAAAAAGAAGCCTAGTAAGAGCACTACGAAGTATATAAAAAGGGAGCTAGAAGACGACAGTCGGGGCTGAAGTGGGAGTCGATCCAGGTATTTCGTCATAATCAGCGTAAATTTACGGCAAAAATTCACTTTCGCTTTGGTAAAGATTGGAAACGTAGAGGTAGGAGAGTTCCCGTTGTTGTTGGCCCCTATGGAGGACGTAAGCGATCCTCCCTTCCGTGCCGTGTGCAAGGAAAACGGGGCTGACGTCATGTACACCGAGTTTATCTCCTCCGAGGGGCTGATCCGCTATGCGGACAAAAGCGTACAAAAGCTGGATATCTACGACTACGAGCGGCCCGTGGGTATCCAAATATTTGGCAACGAGATCGAGAGCATGAAGGAGGCCGCCACCATCGTGGAGCGCGCCCAGCCCGAGATTCTCGACATCAACTACGGGTGCCCCGTAAAAAAAGTGGCCTGCAAGGGCGCCGGAGCCGGCATTCTGCAAGACATCCCGAAGATGCAGCAGATGACCGCCGAGATTGTGAAGCAGGTCGATCTGCCCGTTACCGTGAAAACCCGCCTGGGTTGGGACGAAAATACCATCAAGATTGTAGAAGTTGCCTTGCGGCTGCAAGACGTGGGCATCAAAGCCCTCAGCATACACGGGCGCACGCGCAAGCAGATGTACAAGGGCGTGGCCAACTGGGACCCCATTGCGGAGGTGAAGGCCCATCCGGACATTGAGATTCCCATCTTCGGCAACGGCGATATTGACTCGCCCCAGAAGGCCAAAGAATATAAAGAGAAGTACGGCGTAGACGGCATTATGATCGGCCGGGCGGCCATCGGCTATCCCTGGATCTTTAATGAGATCAAACACTACCTCGCCACCGGCGAAATTTTGCCGCCACCCGATATGGAAGAGCGCGTACGGATTGCCCGCAAGCACCTGGACTTTTCTGTGGAGTGGAAAGGAGATCGTACCGGGGTAGTAGAAATGCGGCGTCACTATACCAACTATTTCCGGGGGATTCCTAATTTCAAGCCGTACCGCAATCGCCTGGTGCAGGCCGAATCTCATCAAGAGGTTACCGACATCCTGCTAGAAGTAGCCGAGTCGGTGCACCACGTGTTTGCCTAAGCAACAACAACTCCATGGCGAAACTATCGCGCGAGCAGGCATTGCCCTGGCTCATGCTCATCGTGCTGGCCCTTGTTTGGGGCAGCTCCTTCATACTCATCAAACAAGGCCTGCTGGCCTTCTCGCCTGGCGAAGTTGGAGCCCTGCGCATTGTAGCTGCCGGGCTCTTTCTCATGCCACTGGCCCTACCCAAGCTTAAAACCCTACGCCGCCGCCAGTGGGGTATCCTCTTTCTTATTGGGCTGGCGGGTAGCTTCATCCCCGCCTTCCTGTTCGCACTCCCCCAAACCC
>DMST01000468.1:0-147 GCA_003454975.1 Cytophagales bacterium
TGGGGTAGGAGGTGGGGTAGCATACTACCCCGGCTACAGAAATAACAGCGGGCATCCAGGGTGGGACAATAAGGGTAAATTCATGTAGGAGATGAAGCATATTTCATCCCTAACCCACCAAGCTCGAACGCATTGGAAATGCGTTCG
>DMST01000468.1:264-2624 GCA_003454975.1 Cytophagales bacterium
TCGCAAAACATTTGCGAACCAGCGGATAGGGCATACCAGAGGCTAGGGCCAAAACTTGTTTGCCTGATTTTCTTGATACTTGGGATTTTTACTATATTTAAACAAGCCTAATCTACTATCACAACCCGAAATTTGCCCTATGTTTTCTCCCATACCGCTTCGCTTTCGTACCGCAGGGTTAAGAAGTATATGCTCCTTACTTGCATGGCTGCTCCTATGGGGAGGCCAGCAGGTGGCCGCGCAATGGCACGAAAACGGCCTGTATTTAGGCGCAAGTGTAGATCGGGGCTATGCTACCCGGAGAGGCTTTCGTCGCCTGGATGACCAGCGGGTGGTGCGGCATGCTACGCCCTTTATTTTTAATCGTAAATATGGTGACTGGAGTGGGAATGAAGAATCGTATCGAGTCCGCAGAACCTGGTCTTACAGCTTGTTTGCCTCGTATAAGTTTTTGGATGAGTGGGGAATCCAAGCTGGGTATGACTATACACAACTTATCCTCTATCGGAAGCTCATGTATCCATTTGCCTGGCCTACGCTGGATGGCAATGTAAACCGCCTCCGGTTGACCCATACCTTTTCTAGCTGGCATGTGGCGGCCCAGTATTATGCCTACGATCCCATTTACGTTCAACTAGGCCTCAGAATTGCCAGTTATGATGAAGGGCCCAGCGGCGGCCGTACCTATTCGCGCATTAACAGTGCGGGCAGCGGATATCGGTATACCACCACCGTAAAGCCAGGGCCGCAGGTATTCTTATCACCCGAGGTGGGTTTCTATCACAATGGGTGGATACACGTGGGTCTTGCGTACAATTTGGGGCTGCGAAACATCTACTCAGAAGAATTTACGGCCCTGCGGTTGGGCCGTTCGGAGGGTACCAATCGGTTAATTTATCGCAATGACTACCTGGCCCTCAAGCTTTCGGTATCGCCCCGGATTCCTCATGAGTACATCCCCCCGGCCGTTGATTGGCTGGGTGAAAAATTCAGGTTCCTGATTGGAGAAATCAAACTGCTGATAGGAAAGCTCAAATTACTCATACCGAAAATCCCGAAGCGGAAGGATGTTTGTGATCTCATCAGCGAACGGGGCATACAGTACCAACCGTCGGTAGACATTGGTACTTCCGCTACCCTACAGATGGAGGTATTTGATAGCCATGTAATAGATGGAGACATTATTTCTGTGTGTTGGAACAACACCGTGGTGCTCAAAAAGCATGTGCTCACCCGGTCGCCCCTGGTCATACCCTTACAAACTCAAGCAGGCCTCAATGAGCTCCGGGTGTTTGTGCACAACGAAGGAACCCGAAGCCCGAACACGGTGGCGTTTAAGTTCACTACGGATACTGGGGCTACGTTTGACCGGGAACTTTTGGCCGAAACGGACTATTCGGAAGCACTGATCTTGATCCGGAAGGAATAAGAAGGGGGCCTCCGGTCAGGAGGACGCGTTGAGTAGCAAAAGCACCTCTCGCTGGGTTGTTTTGGCGCAGGAAAATTCCACCTTAATCCCAACACATTACCCATGCGGTGTAGCCGCTACCACCTCCCGCACACAGCTCTCCATTAGCTGCGTGAGCTGCTGCTCCCCCGCAGCCAGGGCCGCTTCCAGCTGGTCGCAGAGGGCCATTAGGCTGTCTACCTTTTCTACAATGGCTTTTTGTTCTTCGAGGGGGGGGATGGCCAAAGGAGCGCTCCTTAGTTGGGTCTTGTTGATGGACGCAAGGTTAGTCGTTTGTTTCGAACAAGATTCAAAATATCGCCGCATATCAGGAGAATTGATATACTGCATCATGAACATTGCAGATAACCCTTCCTTTTGGTACGGTCTAACCCTAAAAACATGGTTTTGGTAGATACAATCTTTAATCTCATTGCCCCAAATCGCGCAACGACCCACTTTATCATAATCGCCTCCTTCCACGATAAGTAAGTCCTCGGCTAATAGCTGGTATTTCTCAAAATCAGTTTTTGAAACCACTATTTCCTTCATTACCTCCAAATCAAGATAGCCCCGTTGCACATTCGCTACTCTCAAATACAAGGCAGTAACCATATCGTGGGTAGCCTTCTTTCCTTTAGTAACACCACCTACAACGGCCAATATATCGTCCAACCTACACCACGCCCATCCCTCGGGCAAGGCAAAAGGCTTTTCCTCTTCAGTAATCGCGGGAAGGGGTTTCTCTTTCTTGATTTTCTTTTCCTTCACCATGTGGGCTTTTTCCTCGGCTATCTTTTCTAACAGCACAGCCGCAGATTCCACTTCGAGTCCCGCACTAGCGTGCGCCTCAGTGGTCGCCCCGGATTTCCTATTTGCGCGCCAGTTTGCGGTAAGCTGACCCTGCACGGCC